>JAEYPL010000245.1 GCA_023410905.1 Pseudomonadota bacterium | reverse complement strand
ATGTTACCGGGCTCCGGGAGGGCTGCCTGGAGGCCGTTGCTCATCTGTCGGCGGAGGAGCGGGCGGGGGAATTCAACTACATACCCGCTGACGAAATGTCAGGCATTTATGAGAGCCAACTGGGTGGCCGCCGAGCGATAATCGTCGACAATTTCGATGTGTGTACCTCGGACGTCGTCGGGGGAAACTGTCACAACCGGGGCTGCCCCGTAAATGTGTGGGTCGAGGACGTCGGGATTTGGCGGAAGGTGCCCAACGGGGACCTTCGTTTCCGCTTTGATGCTTCGACTTATGAACCTCTGTGGCTGGAGCTTAGCCCAGGGCAACGGTATGCGCGCTGCAAGGGAGGTAAGCGGGCGGAGGGATGCGGGCTGCGGTGGCAGTTTAGGCGCCTGGACGCTTCGCAGAAGATGCCCAAAAAGTGGACATCAGAAAGCCCAAGCAACGCGCCTGCCAGCGAGGTCAAAGAGACAGTGGCCCCTAGTGTGTCTCCGGTCAGCACTCCCGAAATCGACTACCCGGCGAGCAATATCGACCACTTTGGCGGGGTGTGGCCGCGGGTGTTCACGTCTCGAGGGGAGCAAAGTCTACCAGGGTCAAGGGATGTGCCGATCCACGAAGCGTATGCGCAGATTTTCAGCCGAACACGAGCGTCCGATGTCGAGTACCTTCTGCAAATGCGCTCCAGAGGTGGGAGAAGCGCGGAGCTCTGGGGAGGATCGGGGCTCTCAGAGAGAACGGACACTATCAGATACCGATTAAGAACCCGGTTTGGAGGGAGGCGCTCGAGTTCGTTCTGTGCGTTTCATATCGTAATGCTGGAGATCAGTCGTTCTACCTTTCCGTCAATCATTTCGATGAGCAGGCGTGGGTGGCGAAGGAAGACAGACTCTATATTACGGGTAATGCAATCGAACCCAGACTTCCGATTCGAATAAGGAGCGGTTCTCAGCTGTTGTGCCGGGATTTTCTCGCGTCGTCCGCATATCAAAGAATGTTGTCCGAAAACGTGCCACGAAAGACAGCCCACATAGAGTACTCAAGGCAGATATCTCCAACGCCGGAGGATGCGGCCTTGTTGCATGTTACTTACAGCCGACTGCCGGGGGAAAAGTCACTTTCCCTGCGGGCTGAATTCGGCGGGCAGCCCGAAGATATCGCTGATCTCAGGCATGCGATCGTCGTAAGAAACTCCACGTCGAAGGTCGTAATCCCCCGGTGGGACTATTCTCTGGCTTTTTTGAACCGTTGGGGAACTGATACCATCGCTAGTACTACCGGTGGGATGAATATGGCCGGTGGAAGGGCAACTCCGGACAATATTCTTCCATTCGGAAAGACCACGCTGGATATTTGCGTGTCGTACCACAATCTTCAAAATGGCATCTACTATAGGCAGTCATGGACGTCGGTAGCGGACTCGTCCGCCAGAGGTGATGCAGACTTCGACTTGGCGCTCCAGCCCATAGACAACGTGGTGGCGGAGAGAGGTCCAACCCCGCTGCCCTGTGACGGCCCAAGCCCCCCGACGTTCGGAACCAGAGGCGATACAGGCCCCGGCGAAACTCGCTTCGCGGCACGTTCGGATGCTCCGGCTCGCTGGGATGGACAGATTACCGACCAGTCCACCCAAACCACTGCCAACACGCGATGGTCGTACGGTCGTCACCCGGTTCTCGGGCTTTCTGCACACGTATCCATCGGCGACGAGGCAATCGGCTTTTCCTGCATCGAAGGTGACGGCGGCTGGACACTTTCCCACCGCATGACGCCCGGGCTTGTCGCCAGGGCCACGCCGCCGGATACTTTCGTGGCCGAAGTCTTCCTTGAACCCTTTATCATGGGCGGTGGCAGCAAGTTTGAACGCCATTCGAACGGGTTTCTAGAGCGGCAGAGCAACTATTGCGCCAGCGGCATCGATCATTACCTACGGTCTAAATCCGCGTTGCTAGTCGACGCTGACGATTTTGCGGTCTCGTTTGAGGGGCGCCGGACGACAGGCATGGAGATCGAACAGAATCGCCAACGCCTGACGCTCAGCAGGGAAGAGGACGTGGGGCGAATTGCCAGGACCGTGGCGGTTCCCCTCACGGGCTCGAGCGCGGCACTCAATCAACTCATCCGTTCCTGCCGAAAGCTGCGGCGGGAGATTACTGATGGCTGCGATCATCGCTAGGGGCCTCCTATCGGTATTCAATTGCGCCTCGCGTGCGGGGTAAGCAACTACTAAACCTATGTTGCGTCTGGCCAGTGATGGCCTTGTCTGGAGTGGCTCACAAACAGCTTCTAATGGCCCTTCGCAATCATCTGCGCAGACAAGCACCGTTGGCCGCAGTTGGGGCGTGACCGGACGTGCCGGAGGCCATGGACAGACATTCATGGCCCAATTCAGACATTCGCACGCAGTCTGTGGCGGCAGACAATGTCGCTCCGTAGATGCGCGGAATGCTCTGATCAACGGGACGCAGAGAGAGCGGAATTCGCTCCGCCGGTGAGGATAGAGATCGCTGCGTCGGCGACGGAAGTCTGCTGTTCATCCCTAAGGCGCGGTTTCTGTGCTGCCGGAGCCGTGGGGACAGCACCGGTCCCGATGAATCAGATGCTTAGTGCTCCCAAGTCTGCAGTGTCCGAAGAAGACGCTTCGAAGTGCACGGCGTCGGTGTCAACAGAAACGTTTGGTAGTTTGCTGGTCGCCAAGTTCGGTCCGAGCATAGGGTATTGAGGCGAGGAGTTCGCATCTGTGAGGTTGTAGGCCAACACACCGCAAGGGAACCACTGTGAAGCCGAATCAATTGCAGCGGGCATTTTATGGCTTCGCATTCAAGGGAGCCTATCTCGACAAGCGCGGCACCGCATTCCAGGACTGGTTCGTGAAAATCGCCGGCCACGCTTACGGTCCGGATTTCGAGGAAGTCAAACCATATGGTCCCCAGGGCGACCACAAATGCGACGGTCTTCACCGAAGCTTGGGTATGCTGTTCCAGTGCTACGCGCCTGACCGCTTCGAGGACGGCAAAGCCATTTCTAAGATTACGGCCGACTTCTCCGGCGCGGTTGCTCACTGGCCCGGCACGCTGAAGACGTGGACATTCGTTCATAACGATCGCAACGGACTGTCTCCCGGCGTCACCAAGTGTCTGATCGATCTGAGCGCCAAGCACTCCAGCGTCGCCATCGCCCCCTGGAACGATACCGAGCTTCACAACTTGGTCATGACCCTGGAAGTCCATCAGCTGGAAGACTTGTTCGGATTTGCTCCGAGCATCCCACGTCTTCAATCTCGCCGAGGTCGACGACTTCGCGGCACCGCCGTATCGAGGCTGCCGACCGTTTTGTCGCCGGCGCCAGAGCTGCGATCGAGCACGGCGGCGATCGCGCCTATTACCAGCCGGCCCGCGACATCATTCGAATGCCCGACGAAGGCCTGTTCGTCGGTACCGATAGCATGACGCGCGACGAAGCCTACTTCGCCGTTCTGCTCCACGAGCTGACGCACTGGACCATGCACGAGCGGCGCTGTGACCGTAAGCTCGACAAGCGTTTCGGCAAGGAGGCCTATGCCGCCGAGGAACTCGTTGCCGAGATCGGATCGGCCATGCTCTGCGCCGAAATCGAGGTCACCCAGGACACGCGTCCCGATCATGCCCAGTACATCGCCAACTGGCTGCAGCTCCTCAAGAACGACCGCAAGGCCATCTTCACCGCGGCGGCCCGCGCGTCCGAGGCCGTCAGTTTTCTCAAGAGCCTGCAACCGACGTCTTGACCTTGTCGGAGCGTGGCCGGTTTCCACCGGTCACGCTTAGCGACGGTGATCGCCTGGAGCGTTAGGATCGCAATTGAATGCAAGCCTCAAGGCAGCTCTGGACCCACCAAAACCATGGCCGGGAAGCCCGCACGTCGACGCTTTTCTGCGACCTAGCCGAGGGCGCGGCGCCGGCAAGGCAAACCCTGGCGGGCAGGCTTGCGCCTGGCCTTGCCTGTCCCGCTCAACCCTCGGCTGATCGGCCGCAAGGCGCGACGGGCAGGCTCCAAAACCATGGAACTGTGGATGTGCGGACGAGGGCGGAAATCAACGGGCTTATCGCGTCACGCAAGCCCCTATTGAACGTCGAGCAGACCACCCCGCTCGACCAATCGCGCGCAGAGGCAAAAGTAGCCCATGTGTAGCCCCGGAGAAGAGAGCTAAACTTGGCTCATCTATAAGCTATTGATTTTATGGCGCTCCCTACGGGAGGGGCAGAGCGACAGGATTTCTCTCGTCAAATCAGCGCATTAGATCGCCGACCTTGCTTTGCTTGATACCACCTACTGATACCACTTGGCCAGCCTATTGACGCTCGCGCGGGCCATTTGACGATGCATCAACGTACCCTTGCCGCTGCTCTCGGAGGACGTGCCACAACCAGAGCATTCCGCTGAGGGTCCCTCCTGCGATGTATCCCGCCGCCTGCCACCAACCGTCCCCTTCAGACTTGGCCGGCTCAATGCCGGCCATGTTAATGCCGGCCGTGATGATGCCCGTCACGAACACGCCTCCGCCAAGCATCAGCAGGTGAGGTCGCTCGACGCGCCCTTGAGGGGTTCTCCACTCAGAGGCGACCCAATGAAGGATCACAGGCCAGGACGTTACGCAGAAGGCACCCACAGTCGCTGAGAGCACAAGCGCCACCGGACGCGGCGTGTTGAGCGCCATCCACGTCCCCATAGCTTCCGCATTCAAATGGAGCGCAATACCGAGGCCGCCGAGAAGAACGATCTCAGCGAGCTTGCGCCGACGCGCACAAAGATGTCTGTCGTTTCTACTGTCGGCCATACCATGGAGACCTGAGTGCCAGAACGGCGTCACCTATCTCTCGATCAAGGAGACGCTGCCTCTCGTCCATCATTCGACGCTTCGTCGCCTCATCGATCACAGCGACGGGCTTGCCGTCGATCAGGATCGTCAAAACATCAGCACTCCGCCCCACCGGCCGAGATAGGTCAATCAAGGCCCCGAGCGCCGTTTCATAAAAGCGATACCGCTCCGGGGCGTTCTCTGCTTCGTCATCGATTAGCGGCATTCGATTGGCATCGAACCCTACCAGCGTAGGCTCGATCCTTGGCAATGGCGGGACATCCACGAAGGCCGTACGCACTGCCGCCCGAATACTCTGCCAACAGAAGCTCGCAGCAGCGTTGATGGCCGATTTGATCTCAACCTGATAGGCGCTGCCCAAGAAGCATCCCGCTGCGACCAACCAAGGGTTAGGATTGGCGACCACAACCTGCCAGAAATCAATGTGGGAGCCCTGCCGGCTGCCGGCGTGGCGAATGTGGTATCCGCCGCGTTCAGACACTGCGGCGCGTGGAACTCTGCCAGTCAGAAATGCGTGGGCGTGAAGCGCAAGCAACCGGCGCCCAGCGCGAGTTGCAGCCTCGTGGTCCGAGCCGTCCAAGCTTCCGCTGTCGGCAAGCCGACCTTCAAAGCGGAACGAGACCTCAAAGCCCTTGTTGGCAATCATGCCGCGCCCCACGGTCAAACTGACCGATGGTAAGTCGATTCGCTTGCCTGGACTACGCTCGCACGGTTCAGTTGGCTTCTCTCGCCCCTCGCTTCCTTGTGGACGATAGGTGGCACGAGCGGGAGAACGGGAGTAGACCGTGCCGATGCACGACCCTCGCGCAATCGCCAACATGATACTTGACGAAGGCCAGCGAACCGGGCGGCCGGTTACAAACTTGGCCCTTCAGAAGCTGCTGTACTTCGCCCATGCCCTGTTTCTCGTCGAAACGAAGCAGCCGCTGGTATCAGGGTATTTTGAAGCTTGGCAGTACGGGCCTGTCCATCCCACCGTCTACCAAGCCTTCAAGCCGTCGGGAGACAAGCCAATCTGCTCAAGGGCCACATCTGCGGACGCCTTGACGGGCGAACGTCAACCGATCCAGCCGGTCTCTGACCCTGCAGTTGCGCGGCACATCCAGCGCATCGTGCTGTTCTACGGCGGCATAACTCCGGGCCGCCTCGTGGACCTATCCCACGCGAAAGATGCCCCTTGGCACTTCGTCGTGGAGAGTGCCAAGATTTCGGTATCGCTGGGGCTACGAATCACCGACGATGTGATCAGAGAGCGGTTCAAGTACCACAAGGTGAGCGTTACGGAGGCGCCTCTGGTTGGAGAACCCGGTGACGACAGCCCCATACTTGCCTGAGATTGATCTCGCGACCTTTGCTCCTCTGCCGACAGAGGAGAAGTGGAAGGCGTTGCAAGGCTTCAAACAGGGCAGGCCACCCTACTCCTACAAGCCGGTCAGACAGAGGCTCGCCGATCTGCTCAGGCTCGAGACGCCGATGTTCGGCGCTCCCCCTGAGGTTCCCTTTGAGCGCCTTGCGGAAGCGATACGCCGCGATGCGCGAACGACCGCAGAAGCGGAAGCGAACATTCGTGTGGCCGCAAGCGTCTTCGGAGCGCGTTGGAAGGGCCGCCCGCAGCACTTCACTGCCATGAGCACAACGATCGGCCACCGGCTCTCCTACTGGACACCGGCGGTTCTCAACATTGATGGTCGCCCCGTTGTTCCGTTCTTCAATCCTCGACAAAAGGGAATGCCGTTTCACGCTTGCAGGTTCGTGTTCTCGATGATGCACGAACAGATTCGAGTGCCCGATCCCGACTATGCGGGCGTTGTATTCTGCATCAACCACTTCTCTGCACCTAAGGTTGGCCCGCGAGTAATGCGCTCGACCTATGATGATGGCATACCGCTGTACGAGTTCGACGAGCTGCAAAGAATGGTGGCAGAGACGTACGCCATATGGGCTGAGGTATGGGCCGGGCGCATTGCTGAAGCACGACGCAGAGGCAGTGGCCGCTCCCCCTGAGGAGACTACCTGCTTCAGTCAGGTCGACGCGCAGCAAGCGTAGACCACCTCATCACCAGCGGCCCAAGCGCGACCGCCAGACCCATCACCACGAAGGCCGCTGTCCAGCCACTGTCGCTCTGTGCGCCTCCAGCCGCATCGATGGCGAGCCCCACCGCCGCGCCACCCAAGGCGGCCATGCCGAAACCGATCATCGAGTGCAGAGCCATGGTGGCTCCCCGTTCGGAGGCGTTCGCGCTCATCGCCATGCCGGATGTCAGCGCCCCGGAGTCGCCGGGAAGCGTGAAGGCATAGGCGAGCAACAGCACCAGCAGGAACACGGGCGGCGCCGACACCAGTAGCGCGATCCCGACCGCGACAACCGCCGACGCCCACATCACCGTCGCAATGCTGCGATGACGGCCAAAGCGGATGGCGCCCTCGTTGCCCATCACGGTCGCGGGTACAGCGAGCAGCGTAATGATGACGCTGAGTGTGATCGGATCGACGAACGCGGCATCGCCTCCACTCCGGGCGATGATGTAGGACCAGAAGGCAACGAGCCACGTCCGAAAACCATACAGCTCGAAGCAGTGGACGCCGTAGCCGATGATGTAGCCCATGGCCGGACGGTTGCGGAGCACCGGCCGAAAGTCGAGCAGGCGTTGCTCGCAGCGCACTGGCCAAGCTGGGCTCATCAAGAGGCACACACCGACCATCACGATGGGCGCGATCCCCGTGATGACGAACGCCATCCGCCATCCGTAGCCGTCAGCGCCCACCTGCGATGCGAGGAAGGAGAGGCCAACGCCGAGCGAGAAGCAGGCTGAGTAGAGGGTGATGCTTCGCGAGTGGTCGCCAGCGCCGAGACGGTCGGTCATGGCGCGAAGCCCCGGCATGTAGGCTCCGGCACAGCCGATGCCCGCGAGGCCCCACAGCAGCGATGCCGACAGCAGTCCAGAGGCAAAGAGGCCGAATGCAACCGTCGCCGCACCCATTACGATCGAGCCGACGAGCAGGACAATCCGCGCATCGATGCGGTCGGTCAGCGTCATGAGTACCGGGACGCTCGCCATGTAACCGAGCGAGTAGGCGCTGGCCATGATGCCCGCTTCGCTGGCGGAGAGCCCCCACAGCGGCATCAGGTGTTGGGCCATGACGGCCGGGACAACCACGTGCGAGAGCAGGTTGGCGACCTGTCCCACGCACATAGCGGCCACGAGCCATCGGCCTTCGAGCGCCACGCTTAGCTCCCTCTGTCGCCAGCAAGCTCCCGCGGTCGTATCCACCAAAAGGCGATCAAGGCGAGCAGCATCAACGCAGCGACCGCGGCGAACGACAGGCCCCAGCCCATGGTGGACATGCCGCCACTGAGATCGAGCGTCCAGCCCATCATGAGCGGACCGACAAAGCCGCCCGCGTAGCCGAGAGACGAGTGCACCGCGAGCGTTGCGCCGCGTCGCGAGGGCTCTGCTGTGCCGGCGGCACCGGCCGTCAGCGACGAGGAGTCGAGCCAGATCACCAAGCCGTAGACCAGCATGAGAACCGCGGCGACCGTGTACGAGTACGTGCCAAGAAAGCCGATCGTGCCACCGAGCACAACCGAGGCGAACATGGCGGTCTGGACGAGCCGCCGCCGCCCCAGTCGAATGGCCGCCTCGTTACCGAGCAGGCTTGCGAAGGTCCCGATGAGACCCAGCGCCGTGACGAGCACGGCAGGTGAGATCGCCGCTCCCTGGCTGCCGGTCGTTGCGGCGACATAGGCGAGAAACGCCACGCCCCAGCCACGCAGCGCACTCATCTCCAGCGTATGAATGCAGTAGGCGAGCGCATAGGCCATTGCCGAGCGGTTCTTCAGGACAGGGCGGAAGTCGTACAGCCCCCCGCCATCCGCCGCGCGGGCGGGTTTCCGCTCCTGAGCGGGCACGACCGTGGCAATGATCAACCACGCGAGAACGGCGCTGAGGGCCGCCGCGATGAACGCGCTCTGCCAGCCTCCGAGCTGCGTGATCCATTCGGCTGTCGCGAAGGACATCGCACCGGAGATCCCGATGCTGGCGGCATGACCCGCGGTCGCCCGCGACATCATCTTCGCATCGACCCGATCGGCAAGTAGCTTGAGCCCGGTCATGTAAGTGCCGGCCCATCCGATGCCGGTCAGAGCGCGACACAGCAGCGCCGACCAGAAGCCGTCCACCAAGAGCCCGAACATGGCGTGGCCCACGATGGTGAGGCCCACGCCGAGCAGGTAAATTCGCTTGGGGTCGTAGCGGTCGGTGAGCGGCACCAGCACGGGCACCGCGAGCATGTAGGCGCCATAAAAAGCTGCTGTGATCCAGCCGGCGCCGCTGTATGAGAGCCCCCATTGCGGCGACAACTGCGGCAGCAGTGCGGGCCAGAAGAATGCACCGATTTGAACGAGCACCTGCGCGGCACATACCAACGCCACCAGACGGCGTGCCGCCGTGCGGTCGATCTCTCCAGCCCCGTCCATGCTTCCCCCAGATGGCCGCTACGGCTGGATCAGCCGCAGCACGTCATGGACTTCTTGACCGGCGTGGTTGCGCAGCAGGCTGAAGTCTCGTTTGTGGTCGGCGTCGCGCAGCAGCCAGACGCCTCCGAAAGCGGCTCGCGCGAGCAGACCCCCGTTTCCGGCAGGACCAGCTCTACGCGCCCCGCTGCATCCTTGTCACCGGCGATGTCTGCAATGATGGACCGCACATGCTCATACCCCGTCAGCATCAGAAAGGTCGGCGCACGGCCGTAAGACTTCATGCCGGCGATGTAGAAGCCGGCCTCGGGATGCGCGAGTTCGCGGGCGCCATGCGGACGAACTGTGCCGCAACTGTGCTCGTTCGGATCGATGAGAGGGGCCAGTACCGTAGGGCAGTCCAGGGCCGGGTCGAGACCGAGGCGCAACTCTGCCAGATGCGACAGGTCCGGCCTGAAACCCGTCGAGACGATCAGCTCATCCGCGTTCACGTGCCGACCGCAGCAAGCAGATCCGGCCCCGATGCGCAGGCGCCCATTCGCGAGCCCAACGTGCGACACGTGAAAGCCGGTCTCGACGCGGATGGTGCCCGCGTTGACGAGCCGGGCGAATGTCGTGCCAAGCTCACCTCGTGCCGAGAGCTTGTCATTGGCGCCGCCGCCGAAAGCCTTGCGAGGATCGGGGCCACGAAGCAGCCAGAGAACCTCGGTCCCTTCGGCGGCCTCCTTGAGCTTCACGAGGTCGATGAGCGTCCCGATGGCGGAATGCCCAGCGCCGAGCACGGCCACGGCCTTGCCGGCGTACCGATTGCGCTCGCGCCCCAGCACATCGGGCATCGCGTAGGCGACATGCGCGGCGGACTCGAGTTCGCCGAACGCGGGTAGCCCGTTGTCACCTGCCGGATTTGGCGAGGCCCACGTCCCCGACGCATCGATCACCGCGTCGGCCACAAGGCGCTCCGGTCCCTTGCCGTTGCGGTAGCGGATCTCGAAGGTTGCCGCCTCGCGCCCCTTTGACTTCGCCTTGTCGAAGCCAACACGGCCGATCGAGGTGACGCGAGCCGACGTGCGGATGTGCTCGCGCAATGCGGTCCGCGTCGCGAGCGGGTCGATGTAGCGAGACACCAGCTCGCCACCTGTCGGGTAGCTCTGCGGATCAGGCGTGTTCCAGCCAGCACCTGCCAACAGACGAGCGGCCGCCTTGTCGATGTTGTACTCCCAGGGAGAGAACATGCGGACATGGCTCCACTGGCGCACCGCATCGCCCGCGGCGTCGCCGGCCTCCAGAACGATGGGCTCCAGGCCCCGCTCCAGGGCATGTGCGGCAGCGGCCAAACCCACGGGGCCAGCCCCAACGATCGCGACGGTTCTGCTCATCGAGGCTTCCCTTCTGCTTGATGTTGTTGTCGCCTTCAGCAGGCGGACCGCGTGGCACACAGAGCGCCAGTGGACTCGACGCAGCACTCATCGACGAGGAAATCGACGAGCCCCCGCATCAGGTCGTAGTTCGCGCGGCAGATCAGCGTCGTTGACTGTCGCTCCTGCGTGATGAGGCCGACCACAAGCAACGTCTTCAGATGATGCGAGAGGGTCGAGGCGGCGATGTCCAGGCGGGTCTGCAGCTTGCCGACGCTCAGCCCAGCGTCTCCAGCCCGCACGAGCGCCCGAAAGATCTTGAGCCGCGTTGGGTTGCCGAGGGCCTCCAGATGGGCCGCTGCATCATCGAGCTTCATGAAACTGTCACACCAAAGCGGTTGACTGATAGGAACGGTATTTCTAAAACGATCGAAATAGGAGTCAACCCCTCCGATGGCGAGTAGGCCGATGAGCACCCCCACCTACAACGTGCTGTTCCTCTGCACGGGCAACAGCGCGAGGTCCATTCTCGCTGAGGCGATCCTCCGAAAGGAGGGCGCCGGCCGATTCGTGTCCTTCTCTGCCGGGAGCCTGCCCAAGGGCGAGGTCAACCCCTTCGCCCTCACGACGTTGGCCGCCCACGATTACCCGCTCGACGGCCTGCGCTCGAAGACCTGGAGCGAGTTCGCCGAAGCCGGTGCGCCCAAGATGGACTTCGTCTTCACGGTCTGTGATCAGGCCGCTGGCGAAGCTTGCCCGCTTTGGCCAGGGCAGCCCATCACCGCGCACTGGGGCATCGAGGACCCCGCAGCCGTCGAAGGCAGCGACATCGAGAAGGAGCGAGCCTTCGAGCAGGCCTTCCGCTTCCTCCGCAATCGTATCGGCGCCTTCGTCTCACTGCCCCTCCAGAGCATCGACCGCATGGTACTCGGCACCCGCCTGAAGGAGATCGGCGCCATGGACGGAAGCACAGTGTCGCGCGGCAAAGCCGGCTGATCAGCGACACCGACCACTCAACCCAGTCACCTGCAACCAATCATGTCCACCTTTGAACGCTACCTGACCCTCTGGGTCGCCCTATGCATCGTCGCCGGCATCGCCATCGGATGGCTGGCACCGGGTCTCTTCCAGGCAATCGCTGCGGCGGAGATCGCCAGCGTCAACCTGCCGGTGGCCCTGCTGATCTGGCTGATGATCATTCCGATGCTCGTCAAGATCGACTTCGGGGCGCTGCAGCGCGTCACGGAGCACTGGCGCGGCATCGGCGTGACGCTCTTCATCAATTGGGCTGTGAAGCCCTTCTCGATGGCACTGCTGGGCTGGATCTTCATCGCATGGCTGTTCCGCCCGCTGCTCCCTCCCGATCAAGTCAACAGCTACATTGCGGGTCTCATCCTGCTCGCCGCTGCGCCATGCACGGCCATGGTGTTCGTGTGGAGCAACCTCTCTGATGGCGAGCCGCACTTCACGCTGAGCCAGGTTGCGCTCAACGACGTGATCATGATCTTCGCCTTCGCGCCCATCGTCGCCCTGCTCTTGGGCCTCTCAGCGATCGTGGTGCCGTGGCAGACGCTCATTCTGTCGGTCGTTCTCTACATCGTCGTGCCGGTCATCCTTGCCCAGCTCATCCGCCGTTTGACGCTGTCCCGATCAGGGGAAGCCGGTCTGGCGAGACTGCTCACTGCAGTGCAGCCGCTCTCGCTCATGGCGTTGCTGGCGACCCTCGTGCTGCTGTTCGCATTCCAGGGACCGCAGATCCTTTCTCAGCCGCTGGTGATCGTGCTGCTCGCGGTGCCGATCCTCATTCAGGTCTACTTCAACGCGGGCCTCGCCTACGTGCTCAATCGCTGGACCGGCGAGGCTCACTGCGTGGCGGCACCCTCGGCCCTGATCGGCGCCAGCAACTTCTTCGAGCTTGCCGTTGCCGCAGCCATCGGCCTGTTCGGTCTCAACTCAGGCGCTGCGCTGGCCACCGTGGTCGGCGTCCTCATCGAGGTGCCGGTGATGCTGAGCGTCGTGAAGATCGTGAACGCGACGAAGCCCTGGTATGAGGCCGGTGCCGCGGTAAAGGCCAATGGCTCTGCGAAGCTGAGCACATAGGCGCCCGGCGAGGTTGTTACGAGCGGCAGATGTTGCGGACATTTTGCTGCGATCGTCCGAGCCCCCATTCGATTGACCGGCGTTGGCCGTTTCCCCCCCCATGGCCCCCTTGCCTTCTGTACTCGCGCGGTGCGCGATCTTGCTCATCTACCCCAGCCGTCCCGGGATCGCCGCGCAGTGGGCGGGCCGACTGATCACCGCCAAGTCCTGCATGGGTACACCCAAGCGAGAGCCCGCCGTGAGACACCTAAGCCGTCTCATTAGGGTCAATTGTTGATTTTCGAGACGCTTGCGCCTATAGGTTTAAACCCATACGAGACAACAGGAGGCGCCTATGTCCACCTATGGCTACGCTCGCGTCAGCTCAATCGATCAGGATCTAACGGTCCAGCAGGCCGCGCTGGCTGCCGCTGGTTGCACCATCGTACGTGCAGAGAAGGTGTCCGGGACGACCCGCAAGGGGCGCACGGAGCTGGACACGCTGCTGGAGTTCCTCAGGCCCGGCGACACCCTGGTCGTGACGCGGATTGACCGCCTTGCTCGAAGCCTCAGAGACCTCCAGAACCTCGTGCACGAGCTTCAGGAGCGCGGCATCCACCTGAAGGCGACAGAGCAGCCGGTGGACACGAGCAGCCCTGCGGGGAAGGCGTTCCTGGGGATGCTGGGGGTCTTTGCCGAGTTCGAGACGAACCTACGGCGCGAGCGGCAGATGGAAGGCATAGGCGCCGCTAAGCAGCGGGGCGTCTACAAGGGCCGAAAGCCCTCCATTGATCCCGACGCCGTGCGCAAGCTTCGTGGCGAGGGCGTAGGCGCGACGGAGATCGCCAAGCGCCTCGGTGTGGGCCGCGCCAGCGTCTACAGGGTGCTGGAGAAGTGAGACCATTTGGCGAGCCGTGTGCTGCTCGCCGTGGTTGCATTACCTCGCCACCTCAGTTCACATCGACCGGTCGTGCGCCAGTGACAGCTCTGCGAAACTAAATCCGCGCCTGTCCGCCTGGGGACGGGTACAAAAAATTCACCGAGGAAGAGCTTGAGACGTACGTGCCGAGTACCCAGCTGCACCCGACCCGCCGCATCCTCCTTCGCCGCCTTCTGCGGCCCACATAGGACGGCCCTCCGACGCCACGGAGCGCCCGACCAGAAGGCCATCACTAAGGCCCGGCTGGAGCCGTACCTGAGGATCGTCAGGGCCCGCATCGCCCGCAATGCAGAGAACGTCGCCTGGATCACCCTGGACGAACGCTGGAGGGCGCTCGTGGACCATGCGCATGGCGTCCTTGCGACGTTCGCCAGCGGCAAGCCCGGCATCCGGTTCGAGAAGCTCGCAGCTCAGGAGATCGTCAAGCTGGCGGGAGAGGTAGAGCCCCGTGCCGTAGTCGAGGTAACAGCAGCGATGGTCGTCATGCTCGAGTTCGAGCCGAGGGTCTTTCGATCCGACGACGCCTTCTGGCTGCAGTTGTCTCGCCGGGTTCGCAGCCTTACAGACCTTCATTTCGGCGAGAGCTGGGACAACCAACGGCAGCGAGTACGGAGACACTACCGCGAGGTATCGCCGAAGGCAGCAATCACCATGGGACGCTGGCTTGCGGAGACGCTGGGCATAGGCGGCAAGCACATCGCCCGCGTTGAACTCGCAGAGCAGTCCCACAAGGCCAGCGAGCGCGAGGGCCTCCACGAAGCTCTCAGGAAGCTGGTGTAGTTCGCAATGGTGACTCTGAGCGCGGGCTCCGCGCCCGGCGGCAATGGCGACGACGTGCTGTCGACGCGAGGAAGACAGCGCCGGTCACCGCCTCAACGGCATCAGTGGTTTGATGCCTGGAAGACAGCCAAAGGCGACGGGCTCAAAATACTCGTGGAGGCCACGTTAGCGTTCGTGGCGCATCACGAGGGCCACACCAAGTCGAGGGTACGGGCGAGACGGGCTGTCGATGATGAGCACCATAGAAGGCGCGTGGAGGCCGTCGTGTGCAACCTCGCTCACGCTGTGCTCATACCGCCACCCACCGAACGCATCGCGATGCAACTCGGCAACAAGCGCAAAGGTCGCTCGCGCTACGACAGTCCTGTGATGGGCAGGACCCTCTCCCCGCTGCTTTTGTTGCTCGACGACCTCGACATCCTCCACATGAAATGGAGCACGAGCCGTGGTGAGGTTTCGTCGATGGCGCCGACCGCGTGGTTCTCCCGCAAGGTTGCCGAGCACGGCGTACAACTCGCGGACTTCGGTCGTCACGAGACCGAGGAAGTCATCTTCCTGACGCGCAATACGCGCCCGGCTGCTTCGCGCTTCGGAGACGGCGAGAGAACCCTCCACCGTGAGCCCATCGACTACAGGGACACCGCGGCGACCCGCCGACACAGAGACGCCCTGCGTAGCTTCAACGCCTTCTTGGCCAATGCTCAAATCACCTTCGACGGCGGCCCTGATGAGACGCGCGTGGACCCCTTCGATCGAACACTTCGTCGCCGTTTCGTGATCCTGGCGGAGCAGGCAGAGCGTTTCGATCAAGGAGGCCGCCTCTTCGGTGGCTTCTGGCAGGGCTTGCCGAAAGCCAATCGCCGAGACATCCGTATCGACGGTGAGCAGGTCGTTGAACTCGACTACGGCACCATGTTCACCCGACTGGCATACGCCGAGGTTGGCGCGATGCCACCCGAGGGCGACCTCTACGCCATCCCCGAGTTGGCCGGATACCGTAGTGGAGTGAAGATGGCGATGAACACGCTGCTGTTTGATGGTGGTCCGCGGCGATCGTGGCCGAAGGAACTCGGTGTCGGGGTAGGAACCGATGCTGATGCAGCGGCAGACCCCGTATCCGCCGCTCGATACGATGCACGGCTTCCTCAAGGTTGGACTGTCAAGCGCACTAAGGAAGCGATCTTGAGGGTCCACCCGCACCTCAAGAATGCCTGGGGACGACGGCTCGGCTACGCTCTGATGTTCAGGGAGAGCGAGATACTCATGGCCGTCCTGCAGCACTTGGCCGCGACCGGCATCCCTGCTCTTGGCCTTCACGACGGTCTGATCGTTCCGGCATCACGGGCGACGACGGCGCGAGAGGTCATGGAGAGAAAGGCGATGGAGTTGGCGGGTGTGTCGATACCGGTCGGCATGACTGGTGGCTCATACCCAAGTGAGGGGGACTAAGGGGGACCTATAAAGGGGGTGATGGTGGTGGGGTCATGACGAGTGGCTGCTAACTCACTCCTCACTTCCTCCTTACCTCCATTAACAAGACCCGTAAGGAGACAAGCCCCCACCTCGGTCCGATCTGACCGGTCCTACTCTGTGTTGAGGTGTAGGTGCGACAAATCCAGACCAGGGTACGCGACCTTTGACACCGCCTCCGCGAGGCGAGGCAGCCCAAACCGACGGATCATCTCTCTCGCACCATAGCTTCTCCCGACGCCGCCACCGCTGTGCCCGGTGAGAGCGTCGTTGATGTCCTCCGACTCGCCGGATGCCCGCAAAGCGTCCTTGAAGCCATGGCGGAACGAGTGGAAGACCCTGCTCTTGTTCTCGATCCCGAGAGTACGGATGTAACGGCCGAACCATTTCGACCACGCCTCCGCGTATCCTCCTCTCGGTCCTGGCTTCAGTAGTGGGAACAGGAGAGCACTCCCTCCATGGCTCTCCCGTACGCCATGGACGACGCCGAGGAAGCCCAGCCTGATGAGTTCCGGGTGCAGAGGAACGATCCGGCGCGAGGAAGCCGTCTTCAATCGCGTACCTCGCTCATCATCCTCGCTGACTGTGATGAATGAGATGCCACTCGCCTCATCGGTCGTAACGTCAGAAGCGGTCAACGGGGCGAGTTCTCCCTGCCGAGCCCCCGTGAAGAGGCCGAGAAGCGGGAGCCAATAGGCTGCCTCTCCGCATCCGGCCTTAGGCCGATCGCCGCTCGCAAAGACCGGTGAGTTGAACAGCAGCCGCAACTCCGCAAGCTCCCAAGGCTCACGGTCCGGCTCATCCTCTTCGAGACGCATTCGCGCGAAGGGGTCCGACCACGGCGCGTCATCAGGCGTGAGCCCGTTGTCGTGGCCCCACACGGCGATGGCCTGGACGCCTCCGAGGAGCTTGTTGACGGTCGCCGAGGAGATCCTGGGCGCGTCGGGGTTCTTCTTAGACCACTCCACGAGCCGAGGTAGCGTTGCTGATCACAGTTCCCCCGTACGCCGCACGGGCATCGCCTGTAGCGCCTCTCGAAACTCGCGGACATGACTGCGCTTGATGTTGATGATCTGCAGGTCGCCGTGTAGCTCCGTGAACCGCCGGATCGCGTGTGCGTACTCACTGATGACGTTTGGTCCCGGCTGCCTCGCTTTCTTCCAACCCTCCATTGCAGCAGAAAGGGAACCGCCGAGCGGAGCATCCTGGCTCTGCTTCTGTATCGGCTCGATGAGCGGGGGCGTCTCGACCACCTCGCCGCGATTGCGCCGGTCCACGGCCTCAAGATACTCAACCTGCCGTTTGAGGAAGAGGTAGCCCAATCTTCGGTAGGAGGCAGATCTTTTGTCCAGGTTGATGTCACAGGCATCGAGCAAGTCAACGAGCTCATCCTGCACGAACGACAGGTCGGCCCGCGCAAGGGCTTCTTTTGCTGCGGGTAGCGCCCAGGCCACGCTCTCATGCTTCCTGTAGAGCTGACGCTCCGAAAGGCCAAAGGCTGGCTTCACCGCCGAAGCAAATGGCGAGACTACGTCCTCGCCGGCTTCTGCGAGTTCCCGAGTGATCTGCTGGAACATCTCCTCTTCGCCGAGGTCATCAAGCCGAGACTCTTCGTCCTCCTCGATCAGCGAGGCGAAGTAGTAGCCGGACAGACGTGCGATCTCTTGATCGCTCAGCTCTGTGCGGACTGGTTTCGCTTGGAGGCGCTTCGTCGCCTGTTCGAGGACGCGATCGAACTCGATGAGCACCCGCTTGCCTACAACGTTCGCCTCGCGAGCGTCCTTCGTTCTCAGCGATCGTTTCAGCCACGAGACGCGGGGGCGCGGCGCAGCCGTTACTCTCGCGACGGCCTCTTCCAGTCCCTTCGGAACTTTCTTGCGGACGTAGTAGACCCCGTGCCTGTTCTTGAGAATGCCCATCAGGACTCGCATGTTTGATACCACCGATTGATACCACCTCGGTGGGCGCAAGCAACTGATTGGGCGAGAAGAAAGGAAGCTCAACGGCTTCCGCAAATCATGGCGCTCCCTACGGGAGTCGAACCCGTCTTTTCAGATTGAAAAACTCGGAAACCATCTACGGGCGCCTACGCACTACTACTTAACTCTTTGATTTATCATGATTCATGATCGTCCTACTACGGACCAAAACCCGTCAAAACTGGCCAACATGTTCCCCATGTGTTACCCACGGATGTCTCTTCGTTCACGGAGCATTATCCATGCGGAAGCCCATTTCCACCGCCGTCGTCGAAGGGCTCCAGATCAACACCGAGTACCGCGACCCGAAGATGCTCGGCTTCGGCGTGCGCCGTCGCAAGGACGGCATCGTCTACTTCGTCCACAAGCGGATAAAGGGGCGGCTCCGCCGCATAACCATCGGCCGGCACGGCAGTCCCTGGACTCCCGCCCAGGCCCGTGAAGAAGCCGGACGGATTATCCGCGACATTGACGGAGGCGGTAACCCCGCAACGCAACGCAAGGATAGCAAGGCCGCCAGGTTGAGCTTCGGCGAGATCGTGGACCAGTACGAAGACCTGCACTTACCGACACTGAAAGAGAGCACCAACCGGACTTACAAGAGCATCATCAAGAACCGGCTGCTCCCGAAGTTCAAATCAAAGTCCTACGACGAAATAACCAGTCTTGCGGTCGCCAAAGCCCACATCGGATGGCGAGAGCACAAGCGCTCGGCCAATTATGCCGTCTCAGTGCTGTCGTCCATCTACAGCTGGGCCGAGAACCACAAGCTCATTCCGCCCGGGTCGAACCCCACCGTAAACACCAACCGCTACAAAGAGAGAAAAATAGAACGCTACCTTACCGAGCGCGAGTTCGAGAGGCTCGGCGCACTGTTGAGCGAAGCAGAGGAAAACAAAGCCTATAATCTCTATGCCATAGCGGCCATTCGCCTGCTCATTTTATCGGGCGCTCGGTTTGAAGAAGTGTTGACCCTGAAGTGGGAATACATCCTCTGGGAACGGAAACGCTTCCGCTTTCCCGACAGCAAAACCGGCGAAAAATACTTGGTTCTGAATGATGCTACCCGCCTCGTCCTGAAGGCCATTCCGCGCGTAAAAGACAATCCGTTCGTCATCGTCGGGGAGCTAAAGGGCACCCACCTTTCGACCCTTCAGCACGTCTGGGAAGATCTCCGTCTCCGCGCCGGAATAACCGATGTCCGCCTACACGACCTACGCCATACCTTCGCGTCCGAGGGCCTTGGCGGCGGCACCAACCTTGACCTCATAGGCAAGCTCCTCGGCCACAAACACGTATCCACCACCGCTCGCTATGCCCACCTTGCCCCCTCGCCTGCCGATCACGCTTCGAACACGATTGCGAATTCCATCAGTAGCAAACTCAATCCCGGCAAACGCCGAGCGCCGGTCGCGTTGCGCCCCCGCCGCCGCTCGCTCCCAAGCCTGCTTGCCAAAGCACGCACGCCAAGAAGGCCGCCATCTGTCGACGGCGCGGGCGATGCTGAAGGATAAAGTGTCTGTGCGCATGAAGAAGATCACGGCTCGCAGGCTGAGCGGGAACGGCAGTGGCCTGGAGCGCGTTTTGCGCCGGCATAACGCCCTATTCGAACCGTTTGCACTCCGAATGCACCCAACGCGCGTCAGTTACCGCTGAATGTGACGATCTCGATCTTGTTACCATCGGGGTCACGCAAGAAAGCGGCGTAGTAATGTGGGTCATATTCAGCGCGTATGTCCGGCCGCCCGTCAATCGTTCCGCCGTTTGCCAAGGCAGTGCTGTAAAACTCATCGACGACATTGCGATGGCCCGCGTGGAAGGCGATGTGAGTACCATTTCCCGGGCAGCAGCTTGCGCCATCTAACGGCCGCTCGATGCTGAAGATGATCTCGGTGAGGCCATAGCCAAGAATCCGGTCGGACCGCTTGATAAGGCGCAATCCGATAATTTTCATGAGAGGATCATAGAACTGGTGGGCACGATCGAGATCGTTGCTGCCCACCGATACATGATGGAGAATCACTGCTGTCCCCGATCAGCGACGCGCGCGAGACGCTGCCTTACGCGGCTCCTCCTCGCCATCTGCCTCGACATTGATCTCACTTTCCGCAAGGTCAGTGAGCTTCATATCCGTCGCCTTCTCCTCTTTGAGCGTGGCATCGAACAATTTAGCGGCTTCCGTCATGCCGAGCTTCTGCGCCCACGACTTTAGCGTCCCATAGCGTGTAATTTCATAGTGTTCGACGGCCTGAGCGGCAGCAAGCATCCCTGCGTCGCGTACGGTATCGGCCTCAGCCTCCTTCATGATCTCCTCGCCTTCCTCGATGATCCCATCGATGGCCGGGCAGGTCTTGCCACGCGGTGCCTTGCCGAGCAGCTCAAAAACCCGCTCAAGACGTTCGACGTGCGTTTCCGTCTCTTCAACGTGCGCCTGGAAGGCGGTCGCTAGTTTTTTGGAGCTGGCCTTCTTGGCCATTTTCGGCAGCGCTTTCAGGATCTTTTTCTCGGTGTAGTAGATGTCGCGAACGGTCTCTTCAAAAAGCTTGTCCAGGCTGTCCATGGGGCGATCTCCGGGAAGATTGGTCTGATCCCCGCAAAACGACGCCAAACATCCTTCGTTCCTCAGGCGCCTCACGCTCCTTGCAGAATCTTGGCTTGGTCGGAGAACGAGCTCTAAGCAGGGGCCAGTGCCGCCACAAATACTGGTTGATACGGAAACAAACAGCGTCTTGGGAGTTGCAGCAATCAAGCAGCAACAAGGGACGTTTCCAATGGCCTCACAGCAAACCCGCGACACCGACAAAGGGGTGTTAGACAAGGCTGCCGACGCGGTCCGCGGCGGCGTCGACCAAGCCGCCGACCTTGCCGATCGCGCGCTCGAACAGGGGCGCGAAGCAGGCGCGATGGTGCAACAGGCACCAGCGACGTTGAAGGACGCGCTCGACACCTCCCTCACTGATCGCCCGATGGTAACGCTCGCGGCGGCGGGCGTCGTGGGCTTCGTGCTCGGCGCTCTCTGGAAATCCTAATTCGAAAGCAGCAAGCCGTGTTCGGAAAATTATTCAGCTACGCGACGTCAGGCATCACGAGCCTTATCGCGAAATACGCCGTACGCGCCTCAGTGGCTCTTCCGTTCCTCCTTGCTTTTGCCTTCGGCCTTGCTGGCCTCACCGTCATCCTCATCGACCACTACGGGTACCGGATGGCGTACTTCCTTCTCGCGGCGGCGTTCGCGTCACTCGGCGTCGTTGCGGGCATCGCGGTGTGGTTGAAGGAGCGCCGTGAGGAGGTCGCGCCTCCCGGCGACAACTACACAACGTCACCCACCCGCATTGCCGAAACTGCACTTGAAACCGCAAAGCGCCTACCTTCCGCGGTGGCGGCAGGCGCGACGGATGCCTCCTCCAGCACTCGCGGCCTTGCCGACCTCGCCGTGCGCCATTGGGCACTCCTCGCCGCCATGGGCATCGTGGCGATTGTCCTCGGCGGAATGTCCCCGGAGCATAAGAATGATCGCCGGCACACCAGGTTCTGATCCGATGAGCATGTTTTCGGTTCTGAAGGATGCGGTGAACGACTGGTTGCGGCATCGCAGCGCCAGGCTCGGTGCAGCCCTTGCCTACTATTCCGTCTTTTCGCTAGGGCCACTCCTTCTGATTGTTGCGTCAGTGGCCGGGTTAATCTGGGGGGCTGACGCCGCGCGTGGCTCAATCGTGACGCAGTTTCGCGGCCTGCTCGGCGAAAGCGGAGGCCAGGCCATCGTTGCCATGCTGCAGGGCGCATCCTCCTCGGTAGCGGGTGGTTGGTCGGCCGTGGTTGGCGTGACACTTCTTATCGTGGCGGCTGTTGGCGTCGTCGTGCAGCTCAAAGACGCGCTCAACATAATATTCGAGGTGTCGGAACCGAAAAATCCTGGGGCATCTTGGTACGTGAAGGCTTACGGCGGCGCTCTCGCCGGCATCCTCGCGCTTGGGTTTCTCCTCGCAGTATTTCTCGTATTTAGCGCCGGGCTTGCTGCCTTCTCGAGCTGGCTTGCGGACAGCGCAGGTGAGGCGTTTCTCCTGTCCATCGCCAATTTTGGCGTGTCGCTAAGTCTGCTCACGCTGCTCTTTGCAATGCTCTTCAAGTGGCTTCCGGATACTCACCTCGAGTGGCGTGATGTATGGCTCGGCGGCTTTGTAACCGCCCTCATGTTCAACGTGGGTAAAACAGCCATCGCTTGGTACATTGGCACCCAGGCCTTTGAATCCACCTACGGTGCGGCCGCTTCCGTTGTCGTACTCCTTATCTGGGTCTATTACTCCGCGCAGATCGTTTTGTTTGGCGGCGAGATAACACAAACCTACGCGCGGCAGCGGTCACCTACGCGTGCGGACCCGGCTGACACTCATCTCGGATCCGACACGCCTGAAACAGCATCTTCCTCGAGGTGAGACTATGCGCGGGTTCGTCGACAATATCGAAGAGGCGACTGAAGAGAACTCTAATTTTCGTCACGTTCTCTACACTGGAAAGCACCTCCAGTTGGTCATGATGTCCATCGCTCCAGGCGACGAGATCGGCGAAGAGGTGCATACCGACGGCGATCAGTTCTTCCGTATAGAGGAAGGTCAAGGCATGGTGACCATAGATGGTCGCGAAAGCGAGATATCCAGCGGCGACGGAATTGTGGTGCCTGCAGGAGCGCGGCACAACATCACAAACACAGGTGATGCGCCACTCAAACTCTATACGCTCTATGCGCCTCCCCACCATCGCGACGGCTACGTTGCCGGAACGCGCGTCGAAGCCCAGAAGGCTGATGAGGATTTTGACGGAAGGACGACGGAATAGTCTGTAGGAACAATTATCGGTAGTTTAAGACGGTGATCAGAAGTTCGCGCCGTATGTCATAACTTATTTCAGATAATGTTCTCTCGAAAGTTGCTCTGCTACGGCGATTTTCTTCGCTTCTGCGTCCTTAAGCAAGGACCACAGCCCTTTTACATCGTTTCCCTGCGCGTGACGGCTGGCTATGAGATTCGTCAATCCACGAACGCGGGCAGACGCCTCGTTGAAACGACGATGGAGGCGCTGAACGGGAGTGAGATGCTTCTCTCCGATTGCCTCGATCATATCTGACCTCCCAACCACGTTAGTTGCCTTTCAACACTCGACTACAGCGTAACGGCCCATTCGATCCCCGGTTGCTGCTGGCTGCACCGAAGCTGGCGCTTTGATACATCGCGCTGTCTCCATCGCCAGCGGAACCAATGAGATTCTAGCCCGTTAATCGGTCACGGAAGCTCGCAGTCGGGAGGAGCAGGAACCTTTACCCCGAGGTCACGCCCGCCCTGTCACCCGCCTTCGAGCGGCCGTTCATCCGGAGGTCACTTTGCAGCATCCCTACCGCGCGCAGAACTCTTCGCCCAACATCGACAATCATCCCCACGTATCAGACAAGGAATCTCGCAAGCGAGAAGCCGTGCTCAGGATTGCAGAGCGCCACTTCACCGCCGAAGAATTCTCGGAGCTGATGCGCGCTCTCTCCGACGGCAATGTCGACGTGCGCATCTACGATGAGGGCATCGTGTTGATGCGGAGGTTTTGAGCCTAGGGCGTGCCATCTCGATGGTTCATCGCGAGAGGTCAAACGCTCGGCTGCTCAAATTCTAGATAACGACTAGCGCGCTGCCACTCCGAACTTCGTTGTACAGGTGAATGATATCCTGCGGCAGCAGGCGAACACAGCCGCTGGATACCGCTTTGCCGATCGACCGCTCATCCGGATTGCCGTGGATGCGGTAAAGCGTGTCCGTATTGCCCTGATGAATGTAAAGCGTGCGCGGACCGAGCGGGTTGTGGGATCCCGGCGCCATGCCGTGTCGATGCTTCTCGAGCTCAGGCTCTCTGTCGATCATGTCGGCTGGTGGCGTCCACTTGGGCCAGGCGCGCTTGTAAGCAATGTGCGCCTTTCCCGACCACTCGAAGCCTGCACGGCCGATGCCCACGCCATAGCGCGTCGCTACGCCTCCCGCCTTGACGTGGTACAGTAAGCGCTCGCGCGTATCGACGACGACCGATCCCGCAACTTCGCCGGTGGGATCCGCAACATCCTGGCGCCAATAGCGCTCGGGAACCAAATCCATGCGCGATGCGCGCACCGGATACGGTTCTCCGGTCACGGCGGCGTACATTCTGCGCACGTGGGGAGGAACTTGGTTGCGCACAACGGGCGGGGCCTTGAGCTCGGGCTCAGGTGGCTTTTCGATCAGCGCACCAGTGGCAATGGATGCGCATCCAGCCATAGGCAACGAGATCAGGCCGACGACACCCATCAGAAAATGTCGACGCCCCAGTGTTATGGGCCGTGCGCGGCCGCTCGCAATCATCATCCCCCACCCCTCTTCGATCGGGAGTTCTTCGTGTAAGGCGCCGGGCTCTAACCCGGCGCTTAGCCGCAACGTGGACGCTGGAAGGGCGCGCTGTCACGCACCCAGCGATCAGCCTTCGCCCATCCCTTCGGCAGGCTTGGCGGCATGACCCTCGCGTACCTTGCGCTCAATACGCTGACCAACGTCCGCATCGACGCTCTTCCAGTACGCGAACGCCCGGCTTAGCACCGGCTCACGCACACCGCCGAGCAGGCTCCCTGCCACCTGCTCCACGAGCTTTGCGCGCTGGTCGTCGTTGAAGACCTTTCGCACGAGAGTTCCCGGCTGGCTGAAATCGTCGTCTTCAGCACGCAGCTTGTACGCACTCCGCACCATGTCGCCGTCAGCTTCCCAGCCATCCGCCACCGCGCCGGTATCGTCCGCCCAGGTGCGCTCACCGCTGTTGGGCGCATAGACGGGCGCATTTCCACTGTGATGGTAAGCCATCTGACCGTCGAACATGTACGTGTTGACCGGCACCTTGGGCTGGTTCACCGGCAGCTGATGGAAGTTCGTGCCGATGCGATTGCGCTGCGCGTCATTGTAGGCAAACGCGCGGCCGAGCAGCATCTTGTCAGGCGAGAGGCCAATGCCCGGCACCGTATTGCCCGGCGAGAATGCCGCCTGCTCGATCTGCGCAAAGAAGTTCTCCGGATTACGGTTGAGCGTCATCGTGCCCACTTTGATCAGCGGGTAATCCGCGTGCGGCCAGGTCTTGGTAAGATCGAACGGATTGAAGCGGTACGTCTTCGCGTCCGCATAAGGCATGACCTGGACCGACAGCGTCCAGCTCGGATGATCGCCGCGGCCAATGGCCTCAAACAGATCCCGCCGGTGGAAGTCCGCATCGGCGCCGGCCATCGCCGCCGCTTCTTCGTTGCTGAAGAACGCCATGCCCTGGTTGGTGTGGAAGTGGTACTTGACCCAAAAGCGCTCACCGGCGGCGTTGATCCACATATAGGTGTGCGAGCCATAGCCATTCATGTGCCGCCAGCTGCGCGGCAGACCTCGTTCACCCATCAGATAGGTGACCTGGTGGGCGCTCTCGGGATTATTGGTCCAGAAATCCCACTGCATGTGATTGTCGCGGAGACCTGAGTCGGGAAGCCGCTTCTGGCTGCGGATGAAGTGCGGAAACTTCATCGGATCGCGCACGAAAAAGATCGGCGTGTTGTTGCCGACAAGGTCGTAGTTGCCCTCGCTGGTATAAAACTTCAGCGAGAAGCCGCGTACGTCGCGCCATGTGTCGGGGCTGCCCATCTCCCCGGCAACTGTGGAGAAGCGCGCCAGCATCTCGGTGCTCGCCCCTTTCTGGAAGAGAGCGGCCCGTGTGTATCGCGAGACGTCTTCGCTGATCTTGAACTCACCGAACGCGCCGGCACCCTTGGCGTGCGGCTGACGCTCGGGCACTTTCTCTCGATTGAAGTGTGCCATCTGCTCCAGAAAATGGACGTCATGGAGCACGATCGGGCCGTCGGAACCGATGGTAAGAGAGTTTCGGTCGCTCGGCGCCCGCGCCCCGGCACCTGTCGTTGATGCGACACGTATGGGTTCAGTGCTGTGCTTGGTCATGTCGGCCTCCTTGAATCGTGGAAAACGCGCTGCAGCGCCTCATAAAAAGGGGCGCAACCGTCTAGGGCGAATGCGTCTTGACCCAATCGACGTACTTGTCCATCCACCCTTGCACGAACGCGCGGCTGGCGGGACCGATGGCGCCGTCACCGTCAAACAGATCATCCTTCATTTGCAAGAACGCCTCCGGCTGGCCGAGCGTCGGCATATCCAGATAAGCGAGAATGTTACGCAGATGCTGCTGCGCCAGCGACGTGCCGATGGCACCAACGGATATGCCTATGACACCCGCCGGCTTGCCTGCCCACGCACTCTTCCCATAGGGCCGTGACGCGTGATCAATCGCGTTCTTGAGGACACCAGGAATTGAGCGATTGTATTCGGGCGTAACGAAAAGTACGCCGTCAGCCGCAGCGATCGCCGACTTGAGGCGCTTTACGCTCGGTGCCGGATTGCCATCATCGTCTTGATTGTAAAGCGGCAGATCGCCGATTTCGACGGTGTTGAACGTGACGTCCGCCGGTGCAAGTTTTGTAAGCGCGTTCGCGAGTTTGCTGTTGAAACTATCGCGCCGCAGACTGCCGACGATGACTGCAATGGTTCGACTCATGATGTTTCTCCTTTTGTAATTTCAAACCCAGGTCTCTTAGCCTTGTTTCAACAGGACGACGTTGCCCCAAGGATCGGATGCTTCGATGACATTCCCGTGCCGCCTTGCGCCGATAGCTAGAAGACGTTCCGCCGAGGCGTCAAAGGTGGCGCGACCCTGCGCGATCAGTTCAAACGATGCGAGGCCGGTCGTCGATCCGGAGCGCTTCGGCGCGTTGACGCTACGCCAGATATTGGTCGCGACGTGGTGGTGATATCCGCCCGTCGCATAGAATGTGGCACCAGGGTAATGGCTGGTAACATCAAGACCAAGAACGTCACGGTAGAATGTCTCCGCCTCCGGAATACCACCAACACGCAAGTGGACATGGCCGACAACAGTGCCGGAGGGCACGCGTGTCACATCGAGATCGTGAGGTCCTCCTGCCCGGATAAGATCCTCGACATCAAGCGGATCCGTCGACATGAGAACCTTGCCGTACTTCCAGCGCCACGCCGCACGCGGCCGATCTGCATATATTTCAATGCCATTGCCCTCGGGGTCCGTAAGATAGAGTGCCTCGCTCACCTTGTGATCCGACGCACCGTCCAAACGAACGCCGGAGTTGACCGCGCGACGCAACCATTGGCCGAGGTCAGCCCGCGACGGTAAGAGAAAAGCCGTATGAAAAAGCCCCGCAAAACCTGAGGGCTCAAGGTCGACCTCACGTTGGCGGAGGGCGAGTAGCACCGCGTGACCATCACCCAAATATGCGGCATCACGCTCGGTCACCATGCGCTGCAGTCCAATGGTCCGCTCGTAGAAGCGCGCGACGGTCTCAAGATCCCGGACAACGAGTGTCACGACACCTGGGGCCAGAAAGGCAGCGGGCGATTGATGTTGGATGACCTCGCTCACGAGCATGGAATGCCTCCGTTGGTTCAACAAACCGCTGCGCACTCCGTTTCGTTCTCGGGCGCCACAGCCGTCTGTATTTCCTCATCAAACATATGGGGTGATCCGACAGGTTTGATAATGGCGACTTACATGATATCACATCACACCCCCAGTGTGAGGTACACATGCTCGATCGTGTCACCGGAATGCAAGTCTTTGCGCGTGTGGCCGCTCTTGGCAGTCTATCGGCGGCCGCGAGGGCGCTTGGCATGTCGCAGACCATGGCAACCAAGCATGTGGCAGCGATGGAGCAACGGCTCGGCGTCAAGCTTCTGCACCGCACCACACGCCGGATCAGCCTGACGGAAGCAGGCCGCAACTATCTCGAGGCGGTTGAACGGATTCTCACGGAAATCGATGATGCCGATGCCGCCGCCGCCGCCGAGACGGCGCACGTGCAAGGCACATTGCGCTTCAACGTACCGGTCTCCTTCGGAATACGTGAAATCGCGACGCGGCTGCCCGATCTCGCCGCACGCCACCCCATGCTCACCGTGGATCTCGGACTTAACGACCGGCAGGTCGACCTCATCGAAGAAGGTTGGGACCTCGCCATCCGCATCGGTTCCCTGGAGAGCTCATCCATGGCTGCGCGCCGGCTCGCGCCGTGCCACATGGTCGTATGCGCTGCCCCCGCGTACCTTGCCGCGCACGGTCGTCCGCGAACGATTGCTGACTTAAAGACGCACGCGTGCCTCGGTTACACTCTTTCGCGAGCCGCCGGTGCCGATCGTTGGACCTTCGGTCGTGGCGGTAAGGCGACGGTTGCGATCAAGGGAAGTCTCAAAGCCAACAATGGAGACGCCTTGGTTGCGGCGGCCATTGCCGGGCAAGGTATCGTCTATCAACCAACTTTTCTGGTCTCTCGCGAGATCCGCGACGGACTGTTGGTCGCGCTGAAGCTGGATCATGATCCCATCGAATTGGGTGGGGTCTATGCTGTCTATCCAGCAGACCGGCAGCCTCCGGCCAAGGTGCGCGCGGCGATCGACTTTTTCGCCGAGCGCTTCAAGGGGGTACCACCGTGGGAGCGGACTCAATAGTTCGCACCGACAAAAAGCCGCTAATCCGAAGACCGAGCGAGCTTTGGTTTGTGATATGGCCGCGGTTGGAGGCTAACGCTTCCTGATTTCGGCCGTGGATGTGAACTCGTATTGCTGCATCCACTCCAGAATGTCGTGTTCCCGATAGACAACGCGCGCCCGCTTACCCGGCCCGACCTTTAAAAACTTGGGCCCAGTACCAGTGACGCGCCAGCCTTCCATCGTCCGCCGCGACACGTTCAACATCAGAGCCACATCATCGGTCGTAAGATAAAGTCGTTTCGACGGCTGTTTTTGCTCGTCGTTCGCCGCATCCCCTGAACTTTTCCGCTCAAAAGCCATTACCCACCATAACCACAGCAGAGCCGACCGCAAAGGCATTGCTTGCAACCGCTAACACCCTTAGCCTGGGTTTTATGGCACATGCAGATCGAGCTCTCGAAGAGAGTATCCAGCAGCAACGGAACGCCTTCGGCGACGTGCGCCGAACACTCGAGCAGGCTGTTGCTCCTCATTTCGCAGATGCAGCCGACGCCGCCGATGCGCTGATAACAACCGCCGAAATCTACGGCCCCGAAGCCGCCGCGACCAAACTTGGCCGCAACCTGCGCATCCTCTCCGAGCCCGCCTCCGAAGCCAAGCCTGCCGACCCCGGCCTCTGCCAGCGTGCGCAAGGCTTGCTTGATGAACTGCTTGAGCATCACGATAAAATCGACAGGCTCAACAGCCAGTACAATAAAAACCCATCCCGCGAAGGCCCGGAACGAATCTTTATCCAGGGCGAACCCTATGCCGTGCTGGCCGACGGCCAGCTCGCGCCGATTCCAGAACCCGCCCGCGAAGCCGCCAAGATAAATCAGGCGCAATCCACCGCGAGCAAGGCGTCGGCACCAAAAAAAGCCGAGCCTCCCCCTCCACACGCGGCCAAGGGCAAGGATCAGGACGACACGGACGAAGACGCACCCGAACCCGGCGTCTAAGAGTCGGCCGCAACCGGCCCGAGCTTTACATTCGGAAACACCACGCCACTCTGCGCGGATAATTCCGGCATGATGCCGATCTCCCGCGCCAGCACGTAAAAGCTTTCCCCGAAAATTGCCCGACCACGCGGCGTAAGCCCCAGTTCATCACACCACATCCGGTAATCCTCATAAACCTGATGCGCCGTGACCTGCCCAGGCCCGTAGTCAACCCGCGCCAACATATACTCCGTAACCGCGCTCGTTATAACTTCCCCTGCTGCCGGCGGCACGTCCCCACTCTCCCCGATGGCGCCTTTCATAGGCTCGGCCGCCATCACCGCGTGCGTCTCTGCCGGAGCAGGTAGAGCCACGACGTCTGGCACTTCCTGTCGCAAAATCCGCTGATGCCAACCCGGCCCCATGATCTGGGTGCCACCCACATACAAAAGCAATCCACTGCCAAGCTCGATGACCACCGCAAGCAACACCGCCAAACCTGTCCGTACCCAGTCCTGCGGCAATCGGCTTAGCATCGACAAAATTTCGACCTGCACGTCCCCCGCGCCACGTTCTTCAATCGTGCGCTGGCGCTGCTCTCGCAGCTGAGCCACGCGCTTGCGCAGATCCTCCGCTTCCCGCGAGGTCGCGAGCTCCACCTCCATCCGCGCAATCGCGCCGCACACCTCGCGCGTCACCAGCAGATCCCGTGTACATCGCTTGGATAAAGCCCCTATGCCGCCTCCGCTGGCACTTGGTTGCGCATACGCCGCCTCAATGGCTTTCTCAATAACACCCGGCGCCCGTGTCGTTCCCAACGCACCAAGCCGCGTCTCCATCCGGCGGATGTCCGCAACGACGCTTGTCTCATCGCTGCCAATCCGCTCGCGCGCCGCTAAATGCTCGGCCGCAAAACCGAGCGCCGCGACCATCGAAAAGACCGTAAAAAGTCCAAACACCACCCACAGCACGAAACTCAGCAACCGCTGTTGCTGGCCGACTGCAAGCACTGCGCACAACGGCAACACCGACTTGGCAAGATCGACCATGACGCCGAGCGCGCCGTACAGTCGGCGGTCACCAACCTCGAGCGCGCGCCCATACCCAAACCGGTACGCAAGCCACGCCGAAATGGCCGCAAACCCCGCCCACAGGAGAATAACAAACCATCCGATTACGACCGAACCCCGCGCAGGGTTAGGTTCTACTGCCGCCGCCCCGCTCGGCACGCGCCCGCTCCCTCAGCACCGCCCATGTCGTCTCGCCATGACTTTCTCGCAGCTCTTGCAGTTTGCGTCGCACGCCCTCCAGTAACAGCGCTTCGCAGAAGCTGTTCTTGTCGCCGCCACCGGCGAGCTTCACGAGTTCCAAATCATCCAGTAAAGCGTCGCGCACGCGGAGATTGAGGCGGCCCCGCGCGCCCTTGTAGTCCAAACGCCGCTCCGGCTGCCGCGCCTTGCGCCGACCCGCTTCCATGCGGCGACGCAGCGTATCCAAATCATCCGCCATCAGCTCACCGCGCGCTGCGTGGAAGAAAAAGCGGGCGCCAAAGCGCCCGCCTTCGTGAGATGAAAACCTGTTGCCTCGATCTCACCGCTACGGTCATCGGCTCTCCAGCCTGTACCGTGCGTTAAGCATAACACCCCGCCAGCACGCCGCAACAAGAACTGAACCGGAGGCACCACCCCCTGTGTTCACCCTGCACGCAAGCTATCGGCATGCACCCTTGCCACACCCCCTTACCCGAAAGCGTGGCACCATGCCTCCATGGTGCCAGCCGGTGCAGCATCCCTCTTGCTCCGGCCCCGGAAGGTAACTGTATGCTGCCCCATGATCATCACCCACACGGTCACCGAATCCGGTCAGCGCCGCATCTATCTCGGCAGCCCGGGCAGCGTCGAGTTCTACATCGAGCCACTCGATGCGGGAGCCTGGCGCTTCGAGGTGGTCCCCTCCGCCAGCGGACAGCGCATGACCGCCGACGACCTGCGC
>JAEYPL010000206.1 GCA_023410905.1 Pseudomonadota bacterium | reverse complement strand
CTGCAAGGCAGGCAAAAAGAATATAATAAACAATACGAATTGCGGGCCCGGCGGCGACGGATTGGCAGTCGCTCATGCGTTCTAATGCATGCGCGGGGCGGGCGATCACGGGGCCTCAATACCTCGTGATGAACGTGCCTCAGTAGTAGAGCGCGCCGCTCATCAGGCGTACTGTGCCAGCAACTTGATGAACCTTATCCGCGAGATGGACGACCAGGGCACGATACGCGCCCACATCCTTCGCGGAAACTATCCGCGTCATCCGGCATTACAGTATCCAATGGCCTGCGTTGGCGCGAAGAGAGGGAATAGCTATGGCGACCAAAGCACTTCCGGTCGTAGCTTCAGGCTCGGCCGGCCTATCCCGTTACCTCGAGGAGATTCGTCGGTTCCCGATGCTGGAGCCGAACGAGGAATACATGCTGGCCAAGCGATGGCAGCAGCATGAGGACACCGAGGCGGCGCACAAGCTCGTAACGTCACATCTCCGCCTCGTTGGCCGCATTGCCATGGGCTATCGCGGCTACGGTCTCCCCATGGGCGAGGTCATCTCCGAGGGCAACGTCGGCCTCATGCAGGCCGTGAAGCGGTTCGATCCCGATAAGGGCTTCCGCCTCGCCACCTATGCCATGTGGTGGATCCGGGCCTCGATCCAGGAGTACAGCCTGCGCTCGTGGAGCCTCGAGAAGATGGGCACCACGGCCTCGCAGAAGAAGCTGTTCTTCAACCTCCGCCGCGTGAAGGGTCAGATCCAGGCCATCGAGGAGGGTGAGCTCAGGCCCGATCAGGTCAAGGAGATCGCGACCAAGCTAGGTGTGAGTGAGGAGGACGTCGTTTCCATGAACCGGCGCCTGAGCGGCGATGCTTCGCTCAATGCGCCCGTGCGTGCCGATTCCGAGTCCGGTGAATGGCAAGACTGGCTCGTCGACGAGACGCCCGATCAGGAGGAGCAACTCGCGGAGAGTGAGGAGCTGACGCTTCGGCGCGGTCTGCTGGAAAACGCGATGAAGGCGCTCACCGATCGCGAGCGCCAGATCTTCGAGGCCCGTCGCCTGCGCGACGATCCGGCGACGCTCGAGGATCTCTCGGTCGAATTCGGCGTGTCGCGCGAGCGCATTCGCCAGATCGAGGTGCGTGCCTTCGAGAAGGTGCAGAGTGCCGTGCAGAAGGCCAATGCCAAGATCGAGGCGGCAGGCGCCGCAGCATAAGGCACGCGTCGACTTTGTAGTGAATCAGCGGGCGCTCCCGGTATCGGGGGCGCCCGTTTCATTAGAGCGCTTCACCCGAAGGTTATCTCCTTGTAGCCGCCGTCTGCCACGCGGTCGCACCAGGCGCGGTAGTCTGGTGCCGTGCCGCTGTAGCGGGCAATAATGCGCACGGTCTTGCCTTCGACATTGCGGTTCACGCCCGTCATCCACGAGTCGACCTCGTTCGAAAGCAGGCCCACGCCACAGGCGTGCACATTCTCCGTCCATGCCGCGACGGCCTCGGGGGTCGCCTCGGCGCGATCTATGCCGCGCTCCTTCATGTGCCGGATGATGTCCGTTACCCATTCGACATTGTATTCGATGCTCCGCGGGATGTTCCCGAGCGCGGTGTGCGGGCCGATGATCATGAACATGTTCGGATAGCCCTCGACCTGCATGCCGACGAAGGTCTTGGGTCCGCCCTTCCAATCGTCCTTGAGCCGGCGACCGCCCTTGCCCCGGAAATCGATGTGATCGAAGGCGCCCGTCAGCGCGTCGAAGCCCGTCGCATAGATGATCAGGTCGAACTCGTATTCGGCATCGCTTGTCTTGATGCCCTTCGCCGTCACGCGCTCGATCGGCGTCTCGCTGATATCGACGAGTTTCACGTTCGGCTGGTTGTAGACTTCGAAATAGCCGCTCTCGAGCGGGACGCGGCGCGTGCCGAAGCCGTGGTTCTTCGGGATCAGCTTCTCGGCGCTCGCGGGATCCTTCACGCGCTCGCGGATCTTGAGCGCGATGAAATCAGAGATGAGCGCGTTGGCCTTCCGATCAGTCAGGATATCCCTGAAATTGCCCTGCCATATCCCGAAGCCGGGAGAGGCATAGAGCTCCTCGAAAAAGGCCTCGCGCTCCTCGTCCGATACATCGAACGTGCTGCGCGGATCGGCCGTATGGATGAAGCAGCCGGCCGTCTCCTGACAGCGCGCGAAGATTTCGTCATAGCGGGTTTTGATACCCTCCATGGTCTTCTTGTCGATCCTGCTGTTGTGGAGCGGCGCACTCCAGTTCGGCGTGCGCTGGAAGACCGTGAGATGGCCGACCGTCTTCGCCACTTCCTGGATGGTCTGGATGCCTGTCGCGCCGGTGCCGATCACGGCTACACGCTTGCCTTCGAAGGAAACGGGCTCATGGGGCCACCGCGCCGTGTGGAACGAAGGGCCTGCGAAATCGGAAATGCCCTCGACGCGTGGCATGGTGGGCACGGTGAGGGCGCCGATGCAGGTAATCAGGAAACGCGCCGTATGCTTGCTGCCGTCTTCGAGCGTGACCTCCCAACCCGACAATGCTTCCAGGTAGTGGGCGGCCGTCACGCGGCTCTTGAACTGGATGTCGCGGCGCACGTCGAACTTGTCGGCGACATGCCTTAGATAGCGGAGCGTCTCCGGCTGCGGTGAGAAGTGCTCCGTCCAGTCCCACTCCTGCAGCAGCTCCTTCGAGAAGGAGTAGCCATAGGACCAGCTCTCGGAATCGAAGCGCGCGCCGGGATAGCGGTTCCAGTACCAGGTGCCGCCGATGTCCGTACCCGCCTCGAAGACCTTCACCTTGAGGCCGAGCTCGTCGCGCAGCTTGATGAGCTGGTACATGCCGGAAATGCCGGCGCCGATGATGATGGCGTCGTAGTCCAGTCCCGCGCCCGCACGCGCGGCATCCTCAGTCATCTCTACGGCAGCCACGATCGACCTCCAGCTCAGCTCATTTCCTCATTGAAGGCCTTTTCCAGGCTCTTGGTCTTGATAGCGCGCAATCAGGTTTTCTCGACACCGACGGCAATGCGGAAGCGATGGGCGATCGCTGCGCCATCCTTCACCGGTAGGGCCCAGGGGTCTTCAGTGATCGCAATTTTGGCGACTGCAAACGTCGGCCCCGGCGTCTTGAACATCAGCTCAGCCAGCGCGCCGACCTGAGACTCTTCCGTGACCAGCATCGTCTTGGCGATGCCGAAGCCTTCCGCGACCTTGCACATATCAGTCCGCGCGCCCGTCAGGCCGTGCTGGCGGCCCGTCTCGCCGAAATGCTCGTTGTCGAGCACGAGAATGCCGAGGTTTTTCGGCGCCTGATCGGCGACCACACCGAGCGAGCCGATGCCCATCATCATCTCGCCATCGCCAGTAATGGCGAGCACGCGACGGTCCGGCTGCGCGAGCGCAATGCCGAGCGCCGTGGAGACGGCGAGGCCCATGCCGCCCCACGAATAGAGGTACTCGGGCTGATCGCCCGCGGCGGAGATATCCCAGGTCGGGCTGCCGAGGCCCGGCACGACGAGCGCGTTGCCCCGCTGCTTGAGCAGTTCCGCGACGAACGGGCGCCGCTTGATCTTGTTCGCCGTTGCATGGGCGGGCTTTGTGGTCGAGGTCATGTCTGAAGCCCTTGCTTACTTCTGTCCGAAGCCCTTGGCGCCGATCACGCGCTGGCTGACCAGCACGGCGGCGGAAAGGCGGCTGTTGAACGCGATGTCGGCGGCAGCGCCGAAAGTCTCGCCGATCTCTTCAGGTTTCTCGACGGGGAAACAGCGCACGCCCACAGCTTCCAGCACCGTGCGCGTCGCGGTCCCCATGGGCACCTGCCAGGGATTGAACTCACCCCACTGGCCCCGCATGGTGACCAGGATCAGGCACGGTGCGCGCATGGTCACGGGAATGCCGAGCGCGTTGATGCAATTGCCGACGCCCGAGGACTGCATGGCGATCATCGAGCGCTTGCCGCCGAGCCACTGGCCGGTCGCGACGCCAATGCCTTCCTCCTCGGTCGACAGCGTCACGAGACGCATATCCTTGTCCGCAACGACCATGTTGAGGAGCTGCGTGAGCCCGCCGTCCGGGATCGTCGCGACGGTCTCGATATTGCGCGCCTTCATTTCGGCGAACACGTCGTCCGACCAACTGCGTGTCTTTGTCGTCATGGGCTTTCCAGATTTCTGGCCAGGTTTTGGATCGTGGTATGTCCGGTTGATCAGCTCTTGCCGTCGTCGCGCGCGCCGGTGAGGCGTGTGCGATAGCCTTCGGGCAGGGCCTTGCCGGCATCGGCGTATGCCTTCTCGATGGCCTTGACGTTCGGCGCGAAGATCGTGCCGCGGTTATCGCGGCACCAGTCGCGAGACGCGGTGACGGTGTCGAGCGAGCCTTGGAATTTGGGCATAACCCAGCGCGCGAACAGCTCGAAGCTGCGGAACGTGTCCTCGCGGTTCGCCCACTCGTGTGCGCGGAACATCACGCCGCCGATGCCGCCCTTGCTGGCTTCGATCATGCGTTCGATGCCCTTGGCGATGGTCTCCGGCGAGCCGACGAGGGTGTTGCCGGCCTTCACGCCCTCACGCAGGGGATCCTGCGAGCGGCCGGGCGGACGACCGAGTGTTTCCTCGAAGTACGTGACGGTCTCCTGGCGCTCGCCATAGGCGACGTCGCGCAGTGCCCGCTCGTCGTCCTCCGCGCAGTGCATGTTCACGACGAGACGCCATTCCTTGCGGTCGACCGTCTTGCCATGCTTCGCTGCTTCGTCCTCGGCGATCTTCCAGTGCGCCGGCAGCGCATCGACGCCACCCGGTAGGCCGGCACCCAGCGAGAGAACGCCGACGCCATGCTTGCCGGCGAGCTGCATGCCGGACGGCGAGAGCGTGCTGGCGACGGCAATCGGGAAGTAGGGATCGGAGTAGGGTGCGAGATGGAGGCGCGCCTCGCGCATCTCGAACCAGTCGGTCTTCATGGAGACCGGCTCCTCGCACTTCAGGAGCTGAATGATGGCGTCGAGCGACTCGCCCATGCGGCGGCGCTGGTCCTCGGCATTGATCGCCAGCATGTAGGCATCCGAGGTCAGCGCGCCCGGACCGCAGCCGAGCATGGCGCGACCCTTGGTCATGTGATCGAGCTGAACGAAGCGCTGGGCGACCAGGAACGGATGATGATAGGGCAGGCTCGTCACGCCCGTGCCGAGGCGTATGTTCTTCGTGCGCTCCGCGGCCGCGGCGATGATCAGCTCGGGGCTGGCGATCAGCTCCCACCCGGCCGAATGATGCTCGCCGATCCAGGCTTCGTCATAGCCGAGAGCATCCAGATGGCTGATGAGATCCATGTCGCGCGCTATGGCGAGCGTGGGGTTGTCACCGACGCGATGAAAGGGCGCCAGAAAGATGCCGAAGATCAGACCGCGATGGGGCCGCCGTTGAACCATGGTGGACCTTTCCCCCTGTCATTTGGTTGCCGGCCGAGAAGCCGAGAAGTCACAGTTTCATTGTCCGGATATACGTGGGCAACCTAGCGGCAGCCGTACGGCAATGCCAGTGCAGGACGCGAGCGGCTGGCGAAGGCCGGCCCGCGCTCAGCGCAGCGCTAAAGCGGTACTTACAGGTTATCAAGGCCCTGGAATCCGCTTGCCCGCGAATGCTAAAGCCGGGACAGTTCATCTGAATGCCGACTCGTACGCCCGTGACCGCACCAAACCAGCAAGAAATGACCCCGCCCATGGCGAAGCAGGACCAGCCCGTGCCCTCCATGACCGGCTTCGGTGCCGATGAGGGCCGCCATGATGCCGTGGCCTGGCGCTGGGATATCCGCAGCGTCAATGGCAAGGGCCTAGATGTGCGCCTGAGGCTGGCGCCCGGAAACGAGGCCCTGGAGCCACGCCTGCGCGAGCGGATCGCCGCACGGCTCAACCGCGGCAATGTGACGGTCGGCCTCAATGTGTCCCGCGACGGTGGCGGCAGCGAGATCAGCATCAATGAGGCGGCGCTCGCCCAGGTGATGGCCATAGCGGATCGGCTCAGCACGCGCGGGAATTTCGCGCCCTTGAGCGTCGAGGGCCTTCTCGGCCTCCGGGGCGTCATCGAGGTTGCGGAGGGCGCCGAGGATCAGGCGACGACCGAGGCTCGCCATGCACTCATGCTCGCGAGCTTCGAGCGCGCGCTCGATCAGCTCGTCGAGGCGCGTCTCGCGGAAGGTCGCCGCCTCGGCCCGGTCATCGAGGATCAGCTCGCATCGATCACTTCGCTCGTCGAGACGATCGCCGCATCGCCGGGTCGCTCACCGGATGCGATCCGCGCGCGCCTCAAGGAACAGGTCGCGCGCTTGCTGGACGCCGCGACGCCGCTCGATGAAACGCGGCTTCATCAGGAGGCGGCCTTGCTCGCCGTGAAGGCGGACGTCGAGGAAGAGCTGCAGCGCCTGCGTGCGCATGTTTCCGCCGCGCGCGAGCTCATGGCGGGCGGCAAGCCGGCTGGCCGGCGTCTCGATTTCCTCGCGCAGGAGTTCAATCGCGAGGCCAATACGACCTGCTCGAAGGCGAACGACATCGAGACCACGCGAGCCGGTCTCGCACTCAAGGCCGTGATCGAGCAGATGCGCGAGCAGATCCAGAACCTCGAGTAGGGGCACCTATGGCGAGCACACACATGGCGCGGCGCGGCGTGATGCTGGTGCTGTCGTCGCCTTCGGGCGCCGGCAAGACGACACTGGCCAAGGCATTGCTGGCGGCCGAACCGGACCTCGTGATGTCCATCTCGGTCACGACGCGCAAACCGCGCCCCGGCGAAGTCGATGGGAAGGATTATCACTTCCTCGATGCAGCGGGCTTCGAGCGCCTCAAGGATGGCGGCGACCTTCTCGAGTGGGCGCACGTGCACGGCAATCTCTACGGTACGCCGCGCGGTCCCGTCATGGACGCACTGAGCGCGGGGCGCGACGTGCTCTTCGATATCGACTGGCAGGGTGCGCAGCAACTCGCCGCGTCGGCGCCAGCGGACCTGGTGCGCGTGTTCGTGCTGCCGCCTTCAGCCGCGACGCTCGGCCAGCGATTGCACGCGCGCGCGCAGGATGGTGCGGATGTGGTCGCACGCCGATTGGCTGCGGCAGGCGACGAGATCAGTCACTGGCCGGAGTACGACTACATCATCATCAATGATGTGGTTGCCGACAGCCTGAATGTGCTGCGCGGTGTGCTGACGGCGGAACGTCATCGCGGGAGTCGTCTTGCAGGGCTACCCGATTTCGCGCGCGAGCTGCAGCAGGGGCTCAAGAACAGCAACTGATCGGTCATGCCTTCGGCACGAACAGGGCTGCCGCCCTGTGACCCGCGTGGGGGACCACACCCCCGTTATTTAATCACTTGGTTCTTGTTGAAACCTGTCTGCATGGCCGCCGCAGAAGAGCGACACACCACGTCCTGAGCGCGCGACTGCGCGCCGGCCGGTAGGCCGTCCAAAACAAAAAACAGCTCGCGGCCTTAAGATAAAGCCGCGATGAGCAAAAAGGCGCCAAGCAGAAAAGTCGTCCAGAACGCCATGGTGCCAGTAGGCCAGCTGCGCCCGAACGTGCCTGACGGGCCGTGGTGCGTGATGAGCAGCTCATGCAGCTTGGCAGCCTTGCCATTGATGCCGCTGACGATGCGCGTCCAGGCGCCCGCCGTGAGATCGTCGAAGCCGCGCGCGAGCCACGCACCGGGGCGACGATAGATCCAATCGAGATCGAGTGTAATGCCGGGCTGCGGCTTCAGCCAGTCGCTCATGAGATAGAATACGAGCGCGGCGAAGGCGAGAAGCTGGAGCTGCACGAGCACGTGGCTCGCCGTGTAGGGCACGTACGCGACTTGATAGGGCAGCATTACGTACAACCCATCCGGCACGATGCCGGTCACCACGCAAAGCACTGCCGCGAGCGCCATCGCAATGCGCATGGATTGCGGCGGATCCGACGCAGTGATCCGTTGGCTGGATCGCGCGAAGAACAGGAACCAAGGCAGGCGCAGGCCCGCGTGCAGAACCGCGCCGGCTGAAGCAGCCATCAAGAGCATCCACGCGCCCGCAAGATGCTGCTTGGCGGCTGCATCTATGATCATGGACTTAGAGACGAAGCCGGAGGTCAGCGGGAAGGCGGCGATAGAAAGCGCGCCGATCATGCACGCAAAGGCGGTGAGCGGCATGCTGTCGGCCAGTCCACCGAGCTCGCTCAGTCGCGTCTTGCCCGTCTGTCGCAGCACACTGCCGAGGACCATGACGAGCAGTGCCGTGTAGATGACCGCTGCGGCCGAGTGCGCGGCGACGCCGTTGAGCGCGAGCGGCGTGCCGATGCCGATTCCCGCGACCTTGATGCCCATCTGGCTGACAATGGCAAAGGCGAGCAGGCGGCGTATGTCGTTCTCGAGTGCTGCATAGATGATGCCGTAGATGGCCATGACGAGGCCGACCCAAACGAGGATCTCGACGCCGGGGAACGCGCGCATGAGCACGTAGGCGGCCGCCTTGGTCGTGAAGACCGAGAGGAAGACCATGCCCGACCAGGATGAGGCCGGATAGGCATCCGACACCCAGGCCCAGAACGGCGGCGCGCCTGCGTTCACGAGCAGGCCTGCGAGGATCAGCCAGCGCGCCCAGGAGTCGGGCTTCAGCGAGGTGATGGTCGCACTTCCGCTCATGGCGATTTCGCCGGCAATGCCCGCCATGAGCAGCACGCCGCCGAGAAAGTGCACGATGGCATAGCGGAATGCCGGCCCGTGCGCCTTCTCACCACCGCAGACGACGATGAGCGTCGACGCGATGGCCATGATCTCCCACCATACGAACAGCGTGATCCAGTCGCCGGCAAAGACCACGCCCAGCGCGCCCGCCGCATAGACAAAGGCGGAGGTGAGTTCGAGTGGCGACGTGCGGTCGAGTGCGAACAGTGCGCCGAGAAAGGCTGCAAGCGCAAATACGGCGCCGAAGAGGAGTGCCAGGGTATCGGCACGGATCGGGGTCAGTGCAAGCCCGAGATAGTTCGCCGTAATACTTCCGGTCGGTACCTGCCAGACGAGAACGAGTGCAAGCAGCGGAAAGGCGAGTAGCACGACCTTGCGGATAATGCCGCGCGTGAAGATCAGGGCCAGGGCGCCGACGAGAAGGACCGTGGCCGGTGATGCGAAGAGGCTACTCGTCATAGGTGCCCTCCGGCGCGCGGAGCAGAGAGCCGACCGCGAGAGCGAGCAGGATCAGAGCGAAGCAGGTGAGCGCACCGAACCAGGCCGCGAAGCCGAACGTGCCGTCGATGGTGAAATACCGATAGTGCGTCACGACGAGGTCGAGCAGCACGAGCACGACAAGGGCGGCGAGGCCGAACTTGCGGAGATCCTTGCTCGGGAGAGCGAACATCGGCTTGGCGGAAGCCTTTCGGGTGTCGCGCATGGCTCAGCCTCCGACCATCAATTTGGCGAGCGAGAGCGCCACATCGGGAAAGAGAAACAGGCCGACTGTGGCGGCAGCGGTGAACGTGAGCGCGATCACGATAGGGAGTGGCGCCTCGCCGTGGTCGTGGGCCACATCGGCACCAACCGCATGGGCGGCCGGTTCGCGTTCGAAGAAGGCCGTGTAGACGATCGGCAAGAAGTAGGCGGCATTGAGCAGCGTGCTCGCGACGATGATGGCAATGGGGAGCCACTGGCCCGTCTGCATGGCGCCCGAGAGCATGAACCACTTCCCGAGGAAGCCGGCGGTTGGCGGCAGGCCGATCATACTGATGGCGCCGATTGTGAAGGCCCCCATGGTCCACGGCATGCGCCGTCCGATGCCGGCGAGCTCGCTGATCTCGGTTTTGTGGGCGGCCGTGTAGATCGAGCCGGCCGCGAAGAAGAGTGTGATCTTGCTCACGGCGTGGGCGGCGATGTGCATGGCCGCGCCGACCGCCGAGATGGGAGCGAGGATGGCGGCGGCGAGAATGACGTATGAAAGCTGCGAGACCGTAGAGTAGGCGAGCCGTGCCTTGAGATTGTCCTTCCTGAGCGCGACCAGCGAAGCGGCGATGATCGTGAAGCCAGCCGCGTACACCAACCATGTGCCCGAGCCCGCATAGGCGAGCGTCTCGATGCCGAAGATGTAGACGATGACCTTGAGAACCGTGAAGACGCCGGCCTTCACGACGGCGACCGCATGGAGCAGCGCGCTGACCGGCGTCGGCGCGACCATGGCGGCCGGCAGCCAGAAGTGAAACGGCATGAGCGCCGCCTTGCCAATGCCGAAGGCGAAGAGCCCGAGCAGGACACACAACACGACCGGCGTCGTCTTGCCGCCGAGGATACCGCCCGGTGCAAAGTCGAGTGTTCCGGCCAGTACGTACGTCCACACGATGGCCGGCAGCAGCAGGACCATCGACGTGCCGATCAGGATGAGCAGGTAGATGCGGCCCGCGCGGATCGCCTCGCCGTTCGCCTTGTGCGCGACGAGCGGATAGGTCGAGAGTGTCAGGATCTCGTAGAAGATGAAGAGCGTGAACAGGTTTTTGGCGAAGGCAATGCCCATGGTCGCCCAGAGCGCCACCGCGAAGCAGATGTAGAAGCTCGTCTGGCGCGGCTCGTTGTTCCCGCGCATGTAGCCGATGGCATAGACGGACGTGACAACCCAGAGCGATGCCGCGACCAGCGCAAAGAGGAGTCCCAGTGGCTCGACCTGAAAGGCGATGTTCAGGCCCGGTACGACGGCGAGATCGATGGCTGCCGGGCGCGCGCCACCCAGCACGTGCGGGAGCAGGCTCCAGACGGTCAGTGCCAGGGCGCCTGCCGTGATGAGCGTGACGCTCTCGCGCGCATTGGGCGACTGGTGAAAGAGGGGAATGACGAGCGCGCCGAGCAGCGGAATGGACAGCGCGGCCAGCACGAGCGTCTCGGGGGCAAAGGCGAGCATCAGTTGGCTCCCCCGACTTTGAGGGCACCGAGCAGCGTCTCGGCAACGCGGCTCGCGACGCCCGCGGAAAGCTCCGTATCAATGCCGAAATAGACGGAAGCGAAGGCAAGCACGAGGAGTGGGACCAGCATCATGAGCGGCGGGTCTTTCGCGTGCGTAACCGCGTCGGACGCCGGGCGGAAATACGCGACCTCCATCACGCGCCCGATATAGACGAGCGCGATGAGCGAGCTTGCGACGATGAGAAATGCCACAGGCCACAAGCCGGCGTTGAGTGCGCCGACGATGAGATAGTACTTCGAGATGAAGCCTGCCGTTCCCGGCACGCCCATCAGGCTCATGCCGGCGACGACGAAGGCGGCACATGTCAGCGGCATGGTGCGCCCGACACCGCCGAGTTGATCGAGCTTGATCGTGCCCGCGCGATACACGATGGCGCCGAGCGCGAGGAAGAGTGCGCCCTTGATCAGCGCATGATTGAAGAGGTGAACGATACCGCCCGTCAGCCCCGTCTGATTCATCAGCGCTATGCCGAGCGTGATGTAGCCGATCTGGGCGACTGACGAGTAGGCGAGCATGCGTTTGAGGTTCGTCTCGTAGACGGCGAGGATCGACGCAATGAACATTGCCGCAATCGAGAGCGGATACAGCACCGCCGAAATCGGCAGAGATCTCAGATCCAGCGCCAGGCCATAGATGGAGAAGGTGACGCGCAGCAGCAGATAGATGGCAACCTTGGTCGCCGTCGCCGCAAGGAAGGCCGTTGCGAACGACGGCGCATAGGCATAGGCATTCGGCAGCCAGACATGCAGCGGAAAGAGCGCGAGCTTGAGGCTTATGCCGACGAACAGGAAGGCGAGGCCCGCGAGCACAGGCCGCTGATAAAGGGCCGAGGCCTCGCCGAGACGAACCGCGATATCCGCGAAATTCAGGCTTCCCGTCACGAGATAAAGCAGGCCGACGCCGATGACATAGAACGTAGCGCCAATCGTGCCGATGATCAGATACTGGTAGGCCGCGACAAGGGCACGGCGGTCGCGCCCCATGGCGATCAGCACATAGGACGAGAGCGACGAGATCTCCATGAAGACGAAGGCATTGAAGGCATCACCCGTGATCGTGATGCCGAGAAGGCCTGTCAGGCACAGCAGGTACATGCAGTAGAACCATGCCTGCTTGTCGCCATCGATCTCGTGGGCAACGCTGCGCTGCGCATAGGGCATCATGATCGCGCTGACGAGGCTCACGAGCACGAGCACGAAGGCATTGAGCAGATCGACTCGGTATTCGATGCCGATGGGCGGCGGCCAGCCCCCCATGTGGTATGAGAT
>JAEYPL010000184.1 GCA_023410905.1 Pseudomonadota bacterium | reverse complement strand
CTCGACCGAGAAGGCTGCCTCGGCTTCCACGCCCCAGTCGTCCGAGAGCTTGCGCAACTCGGCGGTGGCGCGCACTTCGCCATCGACGAAATAGCCGAAGACGATCGAGCCCATGTCGTTCATGCGGCCGGCATAGTCCTCGATGAAGCTGTCGGACACGCCGTGGGCGAACCGCAGGCGCCGGCTGTCCTTGTCGAGGCGCAGGAGGTGGTCTCGAAAGAGATGGCCTTCGGTCGGCCATAGTTTGCGCACTGTCGCAGCCGTGATCGGATGCACGCCCGACTGAAGGGCGTGCTGGTGAGCCTCTGGCGCGTCGTCGGGATCGAAGAGCGCGCGAGCTGTAGTGTTGCTCATGATGTACCTCTTGAGTTGGCACACGCGAGCCGGCGCTCTTTGCGGCACCGGTCTCACACTAGGTCATATGGGACTTCTATTGCGTTGCACAATACTGCTCCCGAATGACACCTATGTTAAGCACGATTTCCGAGCAATTCTGATATCTTAGCTCGTTGTTGCAGTGCCATGTTCATGGACAATTGGGCAGCAATGGGCCGCCGCTTTGGGCGGTTCGCCGCAGTGACCTGGAGGCCACGACGCGGGCTACAGGAAGCTGTAGGGGTCGATGTCGACCGTCAGGCGGAGGTCGCCCTTGATCTCGGGGATCTCGGCGAGCCAGGCCCTGAGATAGGCCTGGATGTCCAACTCGCGGGGGGCCTTGAGCAGCAGGCGCCAGCGGTAGCGGCCGCGAATGATCGAGATCGGCGCCTCGGCCGGACCCAGCACCTCGATGCGGGGAGCGGCGGGCGCGCGCCGCGCAATGTCGCGGGCGACCTTCTCGGCCGTCTCCTTGTGGCGCGCCGACACGATGAGCGATGCGAGCCGGCCGTAGGGGGGCAGCATTGCAAGCTGACGCGTGCGGATTTCCCGCTCGATGAAGGCCTCGCGGTCGCCCCGCACGATGGCGTCCATGACCGGATGCTCCGGCATGTGCGTCTGGATAAAGCCGGCGCCTTTGGCGAGCGCGCGACCCGCGCGGCCCGTCACCTGATGCAGGAGCTGGAATGTGCGTTCGGCCGCGCGCGGATCGGCGCCCTGGGCGAGGCCGAGATCGCCGTCGATCACGCCGACGATCGAGAGATCCGGGAAGTGATGGCCCTTGGCCACGATCTGCGTCCCGATGATGATGTCGATCTCGCCCGTCTCGATGCGCTTGATGACGTCACGCATCTCGGTCAGCGAGGGAATGAGATCCGACGAGAGCAGCGCAATGCGCGCCTCCGGAAAGCGCTCGCGCACTTCCTCGTCGATGCGCTCCACGCCGGGGCCGCAGGCGACGAGGCTGTCGGCTTCTCCGCACTTCGGGCACTTCGAGGGCAGCGGCATGGAGAAGCCGCAGTGGTGGCAGTTCAGACGATGGCGGAAGCGGTGCTCGACGAGCCATGCTGTGCATTGCGGGCATTCGATGCGGTGGCCGCAGGTGCGGCAGAGCGTGAGCGGGGCATAACCGCGCCGATTGAGGAACAGCAGGGTCTGCTGACGCTTGGCCATGGTCTCGGCCATGGCATTGACGAGCACGGGCGAGAGCCAGCGGCCTTTTTCCGGCGGTGAAATGCGCAGATCGATCGGCGTGATCTCGGGGAGGTCCACGCCCGTGTAGCGCCCCGGCAGAATGAGGTGCCGATAGCGCCCGGACCGCGCATTCACGTGGCTTTCTATCGATGGCGTCGCGGATGCGAGTACGACCGCCGCGCCGCCCAGGTGCGCGCGCACGACGCTCATGTCGCGGCCCTGGTAGTGGACGCGATCCTCCTGCTTGAAGCCCGGATCATGCTCTTCGTCGACGACGATCAGGCCGAGATCGGCATAGGGCAGGAACAGCGCCGATCGTGCACCGACAATCACACGCGCTTCGCCCGTCGCTGCAGCACGCCAGACGCGCCCGCGCTCCGGTCCCGACAGCGCCGAATGCCATTCCGCCGGCGCACAGCCGAAGCGCGCCTTGAAGCGGTCCATGAACTGGCTCGTCAGCGCGATCTCCGGCAGCATGATCAGCGCCTGCCGCCCCTGCTCGAGCGTGCACGCGACGGCCTCGAAATAGACTTCCGTCTTGCCCGAGCCGGTCACGCCATCGAGCAGTGAAACGGAGAACGTACCGGCCCCGACGGCTGCAGCGAGCGTCTCGACCGCCTCCTGCTGTGCGTCCGTGAATGTGACCGTCGCGTGCGCCGGATCGGGGCGTGGAAAGCGCCGCTCTGGGATCACGACCTCGACCAGACAGCCCGCCTCGATCAGGCCATCGATGACGCCCGTGCTGCACGCCGCCTCGGACGCGAGCGCACTCTTCGCGCGGATCAAGCCATCGGCGGCGATATCGAGGGCCCGCTTGCGCGCCGGCGTCATGCGCGGCGGCTCAGCAGCCCCTTCGACACGTGCGACGCCGAGGCGCGGCTTCGCCGGCTCGAAGGCGGCCTGCGCGCTCATCATCATGCGCACGACCATGCCGAGCGGCGCCAGCGTGTAACGGGCGACCCATTCCGCGAACCTTAGCGACGTCGGGGGCAGCGCCGGCGCGTCCATGCGCTCGATGATGGCTTTGAGCTTCTTCTCGTCGACGGGCTTGCCCTGATCGCCGACCGGCTGATCCCACACGAGGCCGATGCGCGTCTGGGGACCGAAGGGGACGATCACGAAATCGCCGGGTTCGACTTCGAGCCCTGCCGGAAGGGCGTAATCGTAGGTCTGGTCGAGGGCAACAGGCAGCAGCACCGGCACGCGCGGGCGCGCGACGGCGGGCGGTCCAAGCATCGTTGCCAGCAAGTCTTCCAAAGTCACCCTACTCGGACTAGGACTACAATCGAATCAGCCCGCCACCTTATCCGCCATCCGGCGGCGATCCGAGGGCAGTCGCGGCGGGGCCCCGAGAGGAGTACCCATGAAATTCTTCGTCGATACAGCCGATGTCGCCGAGATCCGTGAGCTGGCCGCGCTGGGCCTCCTCGACGGCGTGACCACGAACCCCTCCCTGGTGGCGAAAACTGGGCGGGATTTCAAGACCATCATCGAGGAGATCTGCGACATCGTGGAGGGGCCAGTCTCGGCCGAGGTCACGGCGCTCGATTTCGAAGGCATGATCCGCGAGGGCGAGATCCTCGCCGACATCGCCGACAACGTCGCGGTGAAAGTGCCGCTGACGTGGGACGGCCTCAAGGCCTGCCGCGCACTGACCGACGATGATATCATGGTCAATGTGACGCTGTGCTTCTCGGCGAACCAAGCGTTGCTGGCGGCGAAGGCGGGTGCGACGTTCATCTCGCCGTTCATCGGCCGCCTCGATGACATCGGCCAGAGCGGCGTCGAGCTGATTCAGGATATCCGCACGATCTATGACAACTATCCGGACCTCAGCACGGAAATTCTCGCGGCATCTATCCGGACGGAGGAGCATGTAAAGCAGGTCGCGCTCGCGGGCGCCGACGTCGCGACCATCCCGCCGAAGATCCTGCAGGCGCTGATCAAGCATCCGCTGACCGACAAGGGCCTGGAAGCCTTCATGGCCGACTGGCAGAAGACCGGCCAGACCATCAAGGAGTAGCGTCGCGATGGCCAAGTCGGTGATGTGGCCCTCTGTCATGTTGAAAGAGCTGACGGCGCCGGAACTCGTGGAGAAATCCAAAGCCGGTGCACTGGTGATCATGCCCGTCGCTTCGATGGAGCAGCATGGGCCGCACATGGCGGTCGGCGTCGATACGGTGCTGTGCGAGGCTGTGTGCCAGCGCGCGGCGGAAGTGCTCGCTGGCGAAATGCCGATCGTTGTCGCGCCGACGCTCTGGTGCGGCATGGCCGAGCATCACATGCCACGCGGCGGCACATTCACCTTCGATATTCCGACCTATCGCGCGGTGTTGTTGTCGTTTCTCAAGAGCATCGAGCGGCACGGATTCAAGCGCGTGTTCATCGTCAATGGTCATGGCGGCAACATCAGCGCGCTGTCGGCCTTCTTGCCGGACTTCGTGCGTGAGACCGGCCTCACGATCCGCGTGACGACGTACTTCGAGCTGGCGCAGCCGGGTATGCCGGCCATTCTCGAGGATCAGGACCGCGTGCGTCATGCCTGCGAGGGCGAGACGTCCATGATGATGGCGGTTGCGCCTGATCTCGTGCGTGCCGACAAGCTGCCCGAGGCCGTCGGTCCCGCGCGCCAGACGCCGCTGCCGCTGCAGGTGCTGCGCCATCGCTCCTACGGCGAGTTCACGCCGACGGGCGTCGTCGGTGACGCGCGCCGCTCGACGGCGGACAAGGGCAAGCGCCTGATGGACGTCTGCCGCGACACGCTCGTTAGCGCGATCCGCGATCCGGAGACGTGGAAGGGGTGAGGGGCGATTGGGGGCGGAGCGGCGAGTGCCGGCAGAATTCCCTCTCCCCGTCCTTCACGGGGAGAGGGTTAGGGTGAGGGGCGGCCGCTTATTCCAACGCTCGAGTTTGCCGCCGCCCCTCATCCCGACCTTCTCCCCGTAAGCACGGGGAGAAGGGGAAGTGGGTGGCGCGCCCGCTGCTAAACCTCCAACTCCTCACCCTCGACATAAGCCTCGCCAGGCTTCTCCATGCCGAGCTGGTGGCGGATTTTGCGGATGTCCACCGCGACGGGTTGAAACGGATAGCTCGCGATGTTCGAGGGCGGGCTGTCGCCGTATGGGCGATCGCACGCCGAGATGTCCTCGCGCACTTTGCCAGGACAGCCCGACGTGCGGAACGCAACGCCCTCGTCAATGATCTTGTCCATCTCCGACTTCGCAATGCCGAAATCCGCAACGCGCCCCTGCTCGTCGAAGCGCATGTGCTCCACGCGCACGCCACGGTAGTCGATCAGATAACGCGCGAGCTGTACACGCCGCCACTGGTCGCGCGGTGTCGCAGGGAGGTGGTCCATGAGCGACCCCTTCTCCGGGAAGAAACAGAACATGTGGCTGTGTCCGCCCATGTCCACGAGCTGCTGCACGAGCGTCAGCGTGTCGTGCTCGGTCTCGCCCATGCCGACGATGATGTGCGCGCCGAATTTTTCGCGGCCGAAGATGTCGCGCGCGTCTTCCAGGATTTCCCAGTACTTCGCCCATGAATGCGGGCTCGCGACACCCTTGCCGCGCGTGCGGTCGAAAATGTCGGGTGTCGCCGCATCGAGTGCGACTGTGAATATGTCCGCACCAAGATCGCGCAGCGTTTGCACATCACTGCGCGTCATGGTCGTCGGATTCGAGAGGATGGACACGGGTACGGTCGCGGGATCGATGCGGCTCGTCCAGTTGCGGAGCACCGTCACTGTGTCCTCGTCGGAGCGCGGGTGCGTGATCATGGAAATGCACATGCGGTGGAAGGGCGTCGCCTCGCCTTGCTGCGCGACGATATCCACCACCTGATCCATGGGCACGGCCGGCCAGTCCACGCGGATGAAATTGCGGTCGGCATAGTCGCGATCCGCTTCGCGATGGCGCGCAAGACCGCAGTAGGCGCAATTCGCGCGGCAGCCTTCGGGGTACGAGAGCAGCAGGTTGAGACAGCGTGTGCATGAGCAGCGATGCATCTTGCCGGGCATGACGCCGAGCGTGATCGCGGCGGCCGTCGACATCTGCACGTACTCCGGCGAGCGCATGTGCGGCGCCAGCCGGTTGTTGTTCGGCAGGTACACGCCCTCGGGCGGCACGTTGTTGTGCTTCACGCGGGCGCCATTCTTCGCTGCGGCCGGCGTCGCGCCCGGCTTTCTCGGCGTCATGACATCGTAAGCATTGAAGTCGAGCCCGCCGATGCCGGCGCGAGAGGGGAGCGCAATCTCTTTCTTCAGGCAGGTCAAGGGCGGCTCCCCGTCGCTCGCGTGTGTCTTGCAGGGACGGATATTCGCAGATTTGAATGTGATTGCAAATGGCGCCGGAGGCACAGCTCAGTCAGAGTTCTCGCACCATGAGGCTCGTCGGATATCCGAGCCAGTGGACGTGATCCTGCACCGTCCAGCCGAGCCGCTCGTAGAAGCGAACGGCACTGGTCGTATAGAGATGCAGCTTTATATGTCCGCGATCGCGCGCCTCGCTCTCGATCGCGCGCACCAGCAACTGTCCGATGCCATGACGTCGATGTTCCGGCGCGACGTACAATCCGGCCAGCCAGGGCGTGACATCGTGCAAGGGTTCAATTTCCGAGGGCACGAGCAGGCACGTGCCGGCGGCATTGCCATCGCGCGTGGCGACGAGGGCAGCTTGATCCCGCTGGTCGGCGATAAAGCGCTCGAGCGATGCAAGCTCGTCGTCGAAGCTGGCGCCGATCACGCCGGCAAAGGCATCGACGCGCCATTGCGCGCACGTTTCGACTTCTTTCATGCCGGACTGCAGGTTGAACGTGCGGATGTGGGACAAGGAGATCTCGCTGTCGTGCCCGTGGTGGGATGCACAAAATATCCCACAAACGGCCGAAGCCAGGGGTTGAAAATTGTTCAACCAATTAGTTGACTGTTTTCCCGGCCGTCCGTATATTCAACCGTATGGTTGATCATAGCTCCGCCGAACTCGATGCTGTTTTCCATGCCCTTGGCGATGCCACGCGCCGGCGAATGCTGCGCGATCTCACGCAAGGCGAACGGACAGTCAGCCAGCTTGCCGAGCCCTTCGACATGTCGCTCGCGGCAGCCTCGAAACACATCAAGGCGCTGGAGAACGCGGGCCTCATTCACCGCGAGGTGCGCGGGCGCACGCACATGTGTCGTCTGGCGGCGGCGCCGCTCGCGGGAGCGCACGACTGGCTGAGTTTCTACGAGCACTTCTGGACAGAGCGTCTCGATGTTCTCGAACGTCTCCTGCGCGAAGACGATGCACGCAAGAAAGCTATTCCAACCCCGAAGCGTACTGTTGCGAAGAGAGGAGATAAGTCATGAGTGATCTCGCCCCCAATGACGGCTACGGCGTTCTGACCGAACCGACGACGCTGACCATCCAGCGCTTTCTGCCTGGCCCCATCGAGCGGGTGTGGGCCTTCCTCACCGAAAGCGATCTGCGCCGCCAGTGGTTGGCGTCCGGCGATATGAAGATGGAAGTCGGCGCGCCGTTCACGCTCACGTGGCGCAACAGCGAGCTGACCGATCCACCAGAGGCGGCGCCGTCAGGTCATTCCGAAGAGCACAGCATGGAGAGCCGCATTGTCGAGATCGACCCGCCGAACCGGATCACGTTCACCTGGTTCAGCAGCGGCACGGTCACTTTCGATCTCGCGCAGCGCGGCGAGCGCGTCTTGCTCACCGTCATCCACCGCGGCATCCCCGGCCGGGATGTGCTCCTCAAGGTCGGGCCGGGGTGGCACAGCCATCTCGATATTCTCGTCGCCCGCGCGAACGGCATCACGCCCAAGTCTTTCTGGGCCGGCTTTCAGCGCCTCAAGAAGGCGTACGAAGAACGATTTCCGGCCTGAGCCGTTCACTCGTTCTCCGGCTCCGCATAGGTGACCGCGTAGGAGTCGCGTGCCGCCTGCTCGAGCGGGCGACCGGCGGCGTACATGGCGAGGCTTTCGGGCCGTGTCACGCCGTCCATCAGTCGCGGACACGGTTCCGGCGTGCCGATCAGCGTGTGGATCGGCAACCGCTCGGCGTCTCGGTCGTGCGGCAGTTGCCGTGCTTGGACGTTGAAGGGAGGCACAACATCGAGCCCACCTCCTTTTCACATGACGAGAGGGCGGTGCTCGTCCAGGATGCGCGCCGACTTCAGCATGGATTCCACAATGGATAAGCTCAGTTTCGGCAACCCGCTGTTTGCCACCTATGTCATCGCCGCCACGATCATGATCTTGAAGGCCGTCAGCATGTCCTGGCTGACGGTGGTTCGGATGATGAAGGCGAACGGCGGCTTCCGCTCGCCCGAGGACATTCGCCGCACGCCACTCAACCCGAATCCCGATCCCGTGCAGTTGCAGCCCAACGATAGCGTCGAGCGCATCCGGCGCATTCAGCTGAATGACCTCGAGAGCATTCCCTATTTTCTGGTGGCGGGCCTGCTGTTCGTTCTGGCCGAGCCATCCCTGCGTCTCGCGCAGTGGCTGCTCTATGGCTATGTGGTCACCAGGCTCCTGCATTTCGCGGCCTATTTCACGGCGCAGACCACGATATGCGCGCGATGCTGTGGACTCCGGGTTCCCTCATTCTGATCTTCATGACCGGGTACACGCTGATCGCCGCACTCGGCTGAAGCGCCGGCTCTCAGAAATCCAGAGGCGCGTTGTCGATCACCTCCTTCATCACGAAGAACGTTCGCGTCTGGCGTACGGCGGGCAGGCCGATGAGCTGCTCGCCGTGCAGTCGATTGAAGTCGGCGAGGTCGCGCACGCGGATTTTCAGAAAGAAATCGAAGTCGCCCGCTACGAGATGACAGTCGAGCACGAACGACAGCTTCCGCACAGCCGCCTCGAAGGCGCCGAAGCTCTCGGGCGTCGAGCGATCCAGCACGACACCGACCATGACGAGTGTCCCGCGCTCTACTTTCTCCGGCGCGATCTCGGCGCGCACGCGGCGGATGTAGCCGCTTTTGAAGAGCTGCTCAGTGCGGCGGTGGCACGTGGCGGCGCTCGCGTTCACGGCTTTGGCGAGATCGGCATTGGTCATGCGTCCGTCGCGCTGGAGCCGCTGGAGTATGCGGCGGTCCAGGCGATCGAGTTCATGGGCTTCGGATGTCTTGGTCGATTCTTTCATATTATGGCCACTGATTGATAGAAATATCATATAACGAGGCACCTGAGAGGTGCAGGAAAACGTACTTCAGGCACGATTTGAAAGCACCTATCTCTTGGTATGAGCTAGATTCCGGGCACTTTCGCAACGGGAGATGCTCATGCTCAGGCTCGACAAGTTCGAACGCTATCCGCTCACTTTCGGCCCGACGCCGATCGAGCATCTGCCGCGCCTGACAGCGGCAATCGGCGGCAAGGTGCAGATCTACGCCAAGCGCGATGACTGCAATTCGGGCCTCGCCATGGGCGGCAACAAGCTGCGCAAGCTCGAGTACATCGTGCCGGATGCCATCGCCTCGAACGCGGACACGCTCGTCTCTATCGGCGGCGTGCAGTCGAACCACACGCGCATGGTGGCGGCGACGGCGGCGAAGATCGGCATGAAATGCGTGGTCATCCAGGAGAGCTGGGTGCCGCATGAGGATGCCGTCTACGACCGCGTCGGCAATATTCTCATGACGCGCCTCATGGGCGCCGACAGCCGCATCATGCCGGACGGCTTCGACATCGGCATCCGCAAGAGCTGGGAAGACGCTATCCAGTCCGTGAAGGATGCCGGCGGCAAGCCCTACGGTATTCCGGCCGGCGCTTCAGTGCACAAGTACGGCGGCCTCGGCTATGTCGGCTTCGCGGAAGAAGTGCGCAAGCAGGAGGCCGAGCTCGGTTTCAAGTTCGACTACATCATCGTGTGCGTTGTCACGGGCTCGACGCAGGCCGGCATGATCGTAGGATTCGCCGATGACAACCGCGCCGATCGCGTGATCGGCATCGACGCATCAGGCACGCCGGCGCAAACGCGCGAGCAGGTGCGCGAGATCGTCGACGGCACAGCGGAACTCGTCGAACTCGGTCGCAAAGTACGCGACGACGAGATCGTGATCATCAACGATTACGCCTATCCGGCCTACGGCGTCCCGAGCGCCGAGACGAACGACGCCATCCGTCTCGCCGCGCGCACCGAGGCCATGATCACGGACCCCGTCTACGAGGGCAAATCCATGCAGGGCATGATCGACCTCGTGAAGAAGGGCTACTTCCCCGAGGGCTCGAAGGTGCTCTACGCCCACCTCGGCGGCGCGCCGGCACTCAATGGTTACAGCTATACGTACCGGAACGGATAGGTGATGAAATGCGGTGGCGATCGGGTTATGCGACCTCGATCTCCACCGCGACCTCGGGCCGATCGCGGAGAGTGCAACTCACCGGCGAATTGGCTTCGCCCCAGGCCGCCAGCTCTCGCAACGTCGCTTCGTCGGCACCATCAGCCGCGATCCTGATCGACATGCGCATGTTGCCGAGCGTGGTCGGCACGTCGGGAATGCCGACGAGGCCGCGCGCATCGGACTCGCTCTTCACGTTGACCTCCAGCGTGCGCAACGCAATGCCCTGCATGGCGGCCCGCATGGCGATCGCTGTTGCCGCGCAGGAGGCAATCCCCGCACGCAGGAGCCAGCCGGGATTGGAGCCGGCGCCACTGCCGCCCATGGGCTCGGGGATATCCGTTGTGGCCCTCTCGCTGCCCGGGCCAGCAACCTCGCAGAGTAAGCCATCGCGCCATACGGCCGTGGCGGTCGTGTTCGGCTTTTTCGCAGCTGCGGGCTTCTCGAGGAAAAGTCTCTGTGCCCGTTCGAGGGATGACTTTGCGCTCAGATTGGACATGGATCGTCTCCTCGCTATTTGCTGCCGGCCACAATGACGAATTCCCCCGGGATCGCGTAGCCATGGCCCACGCGATACTCCCGGATCGAATGCAGGTATTCCTGTTCGGCCTCCGCCTTCATCTCGCCGGAGAAGCGGCTGTAGGCGAGCGCCACTGGCCCGCCGATGAAGGCCGCGGCGCAGGCTTCGGCGGCGCTCGAGTAGATCAGCGTAGTCTGCAGGCGCCGGAGTGAAATGTCGCGAAAGCCAGCGGTACTGAAGGCAAGGCGCAACGCATCGCCCGTGCCGATGCGGAAGAACATGGGGCAGACTTCGGACTGCACGCGGGCATCGACGATCGGAAATATGGATGCCCATGCGCACAGGCGGCGCTCGCCCCATACGGCGCAGACTGCGCGGCCGCGTGGCTTCGTGACCCGCAACATCTCCGCGACCGCGCGCTCGGGATCCGGCGCGTACATCAGGCCGAGCGCACAAAGCGCGACATCGAAGGTGCCGTCCGCGAAGTCGAGCGCCTCGGCGTCCATGCGGGCGAATGAGGCGTTGGTTGCCCGTTGAGCGCGTCCGAAGGCTGAGGCCGTCGCGACCATTTCCTCCGAGATGTCGGTGCCGATCACCTCGCCGTCCGGCTCCACCTCGCGCGCGGCCCTGAGCGTCACGAGGCCGGTACCGCAGGCGACATCGATGACCCGCTCGCCGGGCTTGAGCCGAGCCTGATCGAGGAGGGCTGTCTGTGCCGGCTCGAGCTGATCCTGCCAATAGCGCTCGTAGTGCGCCGCGGCCTTGTCCCAGCCATAGCGTTGCACGCGTTTTTGTAGCTTTGCGTCCATTGTTCTCCCGCGATGTTTCTGCGCGCTAAGCCTGCCGCGACATCCGCCTTGACGGAATGACCGGAACACCGGGAAACTTTGCCGAAACGCCAATTCCGATGGCCTGAGCCAGGTCCGGGGAGGTGAGATGGACGTTCTGTCCGAAGTCCTGCGCGTCGTCAGGTTCTCAGGCGCAATCCACTTCTGCGCCGAGTTCACGCACCCCTGGGGCATTCTTTCCTCGCCCCCGGACATGCTCGCCAAGCGCTTCTTTCCGGGCGCGGAGGTGATCACGCCCTTTCATATAGCGACCGGCGGCAGGTGTTGGCTGAGCTGGGGGCAAATGGCGCCGATCGCCTTCGAGGCGGGCGATGTGGTGGTCTTCGCGCGCGGCAGCCAGCACGTGCTGGCGAGCGCCAAGGACGTCGCGCCCGTTCCCATAAGGGACATTTACCACCCGGCGGCCGATCGCATCACCGTTCTTCGTCACGGCGGTGGCGGTGAGGAAGCGCGCTTCATCTGCGGCTTCCTGCATTCGGACCAGCGTTTCGGTCCGCTCATCGAAGCCATGCCGGCGCTCACGTGCATCCGCGTGCGTGACGGTGCGCTGTGGCTGGAGGCCTATACGGATACGGATCCCTATGGCGCACCGGTCAGATTGTCCGAGCCGGCGCAGTGGTGGCAGGCTGCCACCGATCATCTCGCCCGCGAGACGGCGCGCTCGGGGCCGGGCAATCGTGCTGTTCTCGGCCGCTTGTCGGAGCTGCTCTTCATGGAGGTGCTGCGATGGCAGCTCACGTACATCAGCGAAGGCCATAGTGGCTGGCTTGCAGGACTGAACGACCCGCACGTCGGGCGCGCGCTCGCTCTCATGCACGCCGAACCTGCCCGCGCCTGGACGGTCGAGATGCTCGCGCAGGAAGCAGGCGCCTCACGCTCGGCGCTGGCCAAGCGGTTCGTGGATCTCATCGGCGAAGCGCCGATCCAGTACCTCGCGAGCTGGCGGATGCAACTTGCGCGTCGTCTGCTGCGTGAAAGCAATGCCGGAATTGCCGAGTTGGCGGCGCGCGTCGGCTACGAGTCCGAGGCTGCGTTCAGTCGTGCCTTCCGCCGCGCCGTCGGCGTGCCGCCCGCGACGTGGCGCGATGCGAATGCCGCGGTGGGCGATCAGAGCGAGGCGTGAGGCCTCAGCTCTTGGCCTTCCATGCGCGAATGGATTTGAGAGCAAACTGGATGTGGCTTTCAGCGTCCGAGGATGTGAGCACAGCTTCAATCGTGCCTTTCGGCGCAATCACATACGACGTGCGGCTCGCCATGACGCGGGAAGCGGTCCCTCGCGCGGCTTCGTAGGCGCGCACGACCTTGCCGTCAGGATCGGCGCCGACCGGAAATTTGTCGCGACATCCCAAACTCGAGAATTCGCGCTGTGTCTCCAAAGTGTCCGTCGAGATGCCGATCACTGCGGCGCCCAGCTTCTCGAATTCGTCCATGGCCTCTGCAAAAAGGCGGGCTTCCTCTGTGCAGACGGACGTGAAGCTCTTCGGATAGAAATAGACGACGACGGGGCCTTTGCTCAGCGATTTAGCGAGATCAAAGACGATGTCCTTGCCGCCGAGCGCAGCAGGAATGGAGAAGGTCGGAGCGGGTGATCCGACGCTCAGTTCAGCCCGAGCGCCGGTCGAGACCATCGCCAGCAAACAGGCCAGAAGGACCTGGGGCAAGATTTTCATGCAGCCCTCTTCAGCATTCGAGCTCGCGGTAGCAGTCCGCCAACTCTAATGCAGAACCCTCGGCGGCGCTAATGGCGAGTCCGAGAAATCGCGGGCCCACATGCCTCAGTGCTATTCGGCTGCCTCCGCGAGTGTCATGGCAGGGTCGGGCTTCAGTTCGACGGTGACCTTCTCGATCCTGCCGGTGAACGCGAATGGCAGCTCGTAGGTGAAGTCGATGGGTGAGCCGATATCCATGCCGACGTCGATACCTTCGCCGAGCGAGAATTGGATCGGCATGGTGCGCTTCAGTCGGCCGCTGGCGATCTTCTTGCCGTTGGCTTTCATCGTGATTTCGCCGCCCTTGCCCATACCGCCGCCGTCATAGGCAAAATCCACGACGAGCTTCGCCTTGCCCTTGGGCAGTGCGGCCTCGCCCGCCAAGGTCGTGCGTTCTACGGACAGGAAATTGTAGACGAACGTCGGTTTCCCATCGCGCAGATAGAGGCCGTAACCGCCTTCGAGACCGCCGTGCGTGATGATCATGCCCTGAGCCTTGTCGTCGGATACTTCGATCTCGGCGGTGATCGTCCACGACTTGTTGCACATCGGCGGGCATGCAGCGTCGGGCAGACCGATGGTGCCTGGATAGTAGGTCACCTTGTTGCGGCCGCTCATGAGACTTGGGCGGCCCATGGCCTCGGCGTTCAGGCGGATCACCGCGCGCCAATCGAGCGGCAGGACATTGTATTTCGAAGCCTCGACCCACCACATGTCCTGAAGCTGGCGGAGCTTCTCCGGATATTTCTTGGCGAGGTCGTTAGCTTGCGAGAAGTCCTCGTCGATCTTGTAGAGTTCCCACGGCGCTTTGTCGGGATCCCACTCGTTGCGGTTCGGATCCCAGGGAACGAACGACGGGCAGGAGATCATCCAACCGTCATGGTAGAGCCCACGATTGCAACCCAGCTCGAAGTATTGCGTCTTGCGCGGATTTTCGGCGTCGGCATCGTCGAAGGTGCCGGCGAAGCTATGCCCTTCGATCGGCTTCTGCGTTACGCCGTTGAGTTCAGTCGGTGGCGTGATGCCGCAGACCTCGTACAGCGTCGGCACGATGTCGATGACGTGCAGGAACTGGCTTCGCAGTTCGCCCTTGTCTTTGATGCGCTTCGGCCAGGAGATGATCATCGGATTGCGCGTGCCGCCGAAGTGGCTCGCGACCTGCTTCGTCCACTGGAAGGGCGTGTTCATCGCGTGCGCCCACGCCGACGGGAAGTGATTGAAGTGCTTCGGCCCACCGAGTTCGTCGATGGCCTTGATATTGTCCTGCCACTTCTCCGAGAAGCCGTTGAAGAACATGTTCTCGCAGAGTGATCCTTCGATGCCGCCCTCGGCGCTCGCACCATTGTCGCCCGCGATATAGATGACGAGCGTGTTGTCGGCGTCGGGCAGATCCTTACACGCTTCGACAACGCGACCGAGCTCGTGGTCGCAGTGAGCGGCGTAACCGGCGAACACTTCCATCATGCGCGCATAGAGGCGCTTCTGCTCGGCGTTGAGTGAGTCCCACGCGGGCAATCCCTTCGAGCGCGTGGTGAGCTTGGTATCCTTCGGAACGACGCCGAGTTTCCTTTGTCGCGCGAGCGTCTCCTCGCGGTACTTGTCCCAGCCACCATCGAACTTGCCCTTGAACTTCGCGATCCAGTCCTTCGGCGTGTGATGCGGTGCGTGCGTGGCCCCTGTCGCGACGTAGAGGAAATAAGGCCTGTCGGGTGCGATGCTCTTTACTTCCTGCACCCAGCCGATTGCCTTGTCGGCAAGATCGGTGGTCAGGTGATAGTCCGGATCAGTCGAGGCCGGCACGAGATCCCGGTTCTGATACAGGATCGGATTCCAGTGGTTCATGTCGCCGGCGTTGAAGCCGTAGAAGTAGTCGAACCCGAGGCCGTTGGCCCAACGATCGAATGGGCCGGCGCGGCTCGTCTCCCAGGTCGGTGTGTTGTGGTTCTTGCCGATCCACGCCGTCATGTAGCCGTTCTGGCGCAGCACTTCGCCGACAGTGCCGCAGCTTCTCGGTAGGATGCACGTGTAGCCATCGTATCCGGTCGCGGCTTCCGTGATGCTGGCAAATGCCGTCGAGTGATGATTGCGACCGGTGATCAGTGCCGCGCGCGTCGGGCTGCAGAGCGCCGTCGTGTGAAAGCGATTGTAGCGGAGGCCCTCGGCCGCGAGCTTGTCCATGGTGGGCGAGGGAATGCCGCCGCCGAACGTGCCGTACTGGCCGAATCCGCAGTCGTCGATGAGGATGAGGAGAATGTTCGGCGCACCTTTAGGCGCGCGTACGGGTTTCGGGAATTGCGCAGGATCGGATTCGAGATAGGTGCGCCCCACCTCTCCGGGAAAATGAAAATCGGGATACGGAAGCACACTTGCCGTGCCGTTGCTCGTAGGCGTCGCCGATACAGGCTTCAGGTCCTTGCGCTTCATGGCGTGGCGATCCTCCTGGATTGTCAGAGCCATGAATACTGTCATTGCCGGGCCAACGCTGATTTCGGTGCAAACCCCGGTATTCCGCGGAGCGACTACGTATCTTCCGATCGCTGGCGTTGTTTGACGCAATCCAAGACTGGTGCTACCGAAATCATGCTGAGACGGACGAGCATGTGCCGTTCTCATGGCCATGTTCGCCACGCCTCGCCAGTGCAACGGTAGGAGGCGCGTGATGCCGAATAGCGTCTACAAGATCATCGACTCGTCGGCACCAGTACGGAATCCTGGGAGCTCGCTGCCAAAAGCGCGGTCGAGCGCGCTGGTCAATCCTTGCGCGACCTGCGCGTTGCCGAGGTGATCGAGCAGGATCTCGTCGTCGAGGATGGCAAGGTGAAAGCCTACCGTTCCCGCCTGAAAGTTTCATTCAAGTATGAGGGTGGCGGTTGAGGGACCGCGGTCCGGCGGTCCCTTTTTGGCGTGTCGTTTGATCGCCTCTGATGCTCTCGTCTGTGGAAGAAGTCGGCGGTGGCGTTGTCGAGTTGCCGCCAGAAGGAATACTGCTCTCTCATTCATTAGTCGCATTGAGGGGGCACATGTTCGGGAACCCGATTTACGATCCAAAAGCATCTTGGCGCCGTGAACCTGCATCCGACGCGCAAATCGACTGGCTCGATGACTTGGGTATTAAAGCGCCCAGAGGTCTGACCAAAGGCCAAGCATCCGACTTGATTTCGGGTGCGATCGAGCCCGATTTCGAGCAAATTGAGTTCCTGCGGACGCAAGGGGTGACGTTGCCGGCTACCGCAACACAGCTCGATGCTAATCGGGAAATTGCGGCGATAGTCGCCGGTTCCTTTAGTAAGAATGGCGGGGGATGGCGAGGTAACTGGGTTACTTGGCTGATCGCCGTACTCCTCATGGTCGCAGCATTTAGCTGCAATCGTGATTAGGCATCAACTCGCCGCCTTCAATTTTTCGCGCAGCGCGGGTGGCAGTGACGCAAGCCATTTTTCTTCGCCCCCCGGTGGTGGAAGGACGGCGCCGAATTCGGTGACGCCTTCGGCAGGAATGTCCGAGATATAAATCCAGACGTTCTCGGTCGACACATTCAGGATCGCCGATGCGTCCTGCATGAGCCGCCGCATGATCGCGGCCTTCTGCTCGGGCGTACGTCCGGAGCGGATATCCGCCCTTACCCAGACGTGGTTCTCGGGGGCCGCGCCGCCCCCGATAAACATCGCACCGGGGCCGACATCGTAGAACACCACCTGCACGAAATATCGGGGTGCCGTGGCCTCTTCCGCATGTATCGCGGTTACGCTTTCGACAAGCCTCTCACGCTGATCCTGCGTGAGGGACTTCATAGTGGTGAAAGCATACGTCGGCATTTTCTTCTCCTGCTTCGGCCGCTACCGATACGCCACCGCTTCGATCGCATCCTGGATTTCGTCCTGGCCGGGGATGACGATGCGCTCGAGCGTGTCGTTGTAGGGCATGGGCACATCGCGCATGCCGATGCGTGCGATCGGCGCGTCGAGATAGTCGAACGCTTCTTCCTGCACGACTGCGGCGACCTCGGCGCCGAAGCCCCATTTCTTCCAGCCTTCGTTCGCGATCATGAGGCGACCGGTCTTCTTTGCGACGATCGTAGCCGATGACGCCGATTTGGGAAGACGCATTGACGCGATGAACGAATGCGCCCGCCGCCGGCCTCTCGCGGGTGTGAGCAGCCTATCGCTCGAAGTGGATCTGATGGCTCTGCAGACTAGAATCCGTATCCTAGACCAGCTCTGACCGAGTGAATCTGCAAATCATCGGCGCGATGATCGTAAGAGAGACCGGAGACCACGCTGCCGAAATCGACGAACTGGTACTCGATACGAGCCCGCAGCCGGTTTCCGAACGCATACTCGTAGCCGGCGCCGACAGTCCAGCCGACAAGGTCGTTGGAAGCAGAAAGCGCGTTGGTGAGATCTCTCTTGTCGATCGAGGTGAAGGCGATGCCGCCGGTGGCATAGAATAGGGAACTGGCGCGTGCGGCGCCGAGGCGCCCTCGCACGGTGCCGATGTGATTGACCTCGAGTTCGTTCACAAAACCTGCGGCTTGACTGTCGTCTCCCTTCAGTGACATCCAGCTGAAGTCGCCTTCGACACCGAGCACCAGCGAATTGAATTGCCAGAGATAGCCGGCGTGCAGCCCTCCCGTCGCGCTGCTGTCCGAAATATCGCCGTCGCGCTCCCAATCGGGATACCCCGCCGGAATGTTGCGCCAGGAGTTGCCGGTTTCGCCCCACGCTTTTCCGAGGTGCGCGCCGACGTAAAAGCCACTCCAGATGTTATTGGCCGCCCGAGATGCGTCTGCGGCATATGATGCGCCTGCAGATACGACAAAGATCGCGGCCGCGCTGAGAAGTGTCCGCATTGGTCCCTCAAAAAATGATGCAAAGAATCACGCAGAACACACTGATAATTTGTTGTCGGATGGATTAAGATTTTCCTTCTGCGGTGGTTCTGTCCCTCCGATTGCGAGCAGACCGTCTCCGAGACGGTTCACAAGCGGCCGCTCGCGCATCGGCAAGATGCGCGAGTGCGCCTGCCGCGCCGCGCCGAAGCCTGTATGATCGCGACAATAATGATGCTGCGAGGAAACGGCCTGCCATGACCATGATCTACGATCCTGCCCACCCGATCGTGCGCGCCGACCCGTATCCGGCTTATGCGCGCCTCAGGGATGAGGAGCCGGTGCATTGGCACCCCGGGCTCCGGTGCTGGATCCTGACGCGCTACGAAGACGTCGCTGCAGCGCTCTCGGGGCCGTCGATGAGTCCGGATCGGCTCACGCCTTTCTACGCCGCGCTGCCGGAGCAGACGCAGAGCCTGCTCGCCGAGATGATGCGCTACCTCAATCTTTGGATCGTCTTCCGCGATCCGCCGGCGCACACGCGCCTGCGTGGGCTCGTGGCGAAGGCATTTCTTCCGGGCACGATCCTCAGCTTCAAGCCGCTCATCGAGAAGATCATCGCGCGCCAGCTCGACAAGCTCGCGGCGAAGGACGAGGCCGATCTCGTTGCCGATTTCACCATGCCGCTGCCGGCACTCGTCATCATGGCGATGATGGGCGTGCCCGAGGAGCGGCTCTATGATGTCAAGGGCTGGTCGGACGACATCATGCTGTTCATCGGGACGGCACGCGCGACGCCTGACAAATACGAGCGCGCGCGGCGCGGTGCGGTCGGCATGGCTGCCCTTTTCCGTGAGGAGATCGAGAAGCGGCGTACCGATCCGGGCAACGACCTGCTGAGCCTGCTTATCGCGGCGCGCGACGAGCAGGACCGCCTCAGCGAGGACGAGCTCGTTGCGACGGCCATGCTGCTGCTGTTCGCAGGCCACGAGACGACGACGAACCTGCTCAGCACCGCGACGCTGACCATGATGCGCAACCCCGATCAGCGCGCGCGGCTTGCGGCCAATCCGGATATGATCTCGACAGCCGTCGAGGAGTTCCTGCGCACGGAGGCGCCGACCAATGCCATGGGCCGCGTCGTGCGCAAGACGCATGACGTGCGTGGCGTAACGCTCAAGGAGGGTGACCGCCTCTTCGCGATCATCAATGCCGCGAACCGTGACGCGAGCCAGTTTCGCGATCCGGACGCGGTGGACCTCGCCCGCCAGCCGAACCGCCATCTGACCTTCGGGCAGGGCGCGCACTTCTGTCTGGGCGCGCAGCTTGCGCGGCTCGAAGCGCGCATCGCGATCCCGCAGCTTATCGAGCGCTTCCCGAACATGGCGCCCGGTTCGTCGCCACCCGTCTGGCTCGACAGCCTCGTCATGCGCGGACTGAAGTCGCTGCCGGTGAGGACGGGGCGGTAGTCGCCGCCCCCGATACAGGTTCTCCGCCGGCTTTGAAGGTCGCGTCTTCTAGGTACGCGGCTGCTCGAGAAGAGCCAATAGGGGCGGCGTTGTGGAGCGCTTCACGCCCTCGATCTCCAGCAGGCGCTCCTTCGTCGTTGCGCCGCCGGGCGCGGAGAAGCCACCGATGCGCCCACCACTCGCGAGCACGCGATGGCAGGGGATGATGATCGGCACGGGATTGCGGCCCATGGCCTGGCCGATGGCGCGGGCGGCATCGGGGGCGCCGACTTCCGCCGCAAGAGCGCCATAGGTGGTGGTCTTGCCCCAGCCGATTCCGCGCAGCGCCGCATAAATGCGCTGATGGAACGAACTGCAGCGCTTCAGATCGACCAGAATGCCATTGAAGTCGACCTGACGGCCGGCGAAATAGCGCTGCAGCGCAACGATGGCCCACTGAACCCACGGCGGTTCCTCGTCTGGCGTGGCGGCAGTGGCGCGGAGAGCGAGACGGCGCTCGGTGGCCGACACGTCGCGCTCGGGAAGCTGCAGGCGCGTCAGACCACCGTCCCGCCACGCGATACCGCACGTTCCGAACGCCGTTGGAAAAAGGAGATAGCGCTCGTCGGCTTGGTTCGTATCGCGGCTCATGATCTCAACTCCTGCGTTGAGGCCTCAGGTCCTATGCGGCAGCACCGCAGTAGGCTTCGACGCGATAGCCATCGGGGTCGATGACGAACGCGGCGTAGTAAGTCGGCCCATAACTTTCGCGCACGCCGGGCTTGCCATTGTCCTTGCCGCCGGCGGCGAGCGCGGCCTTGTAGAAGGCGTCGACGCTCTTGCGAGTCGGCGCATCGAAGCACAGATGCAGGCCCGATTCGGCGTTCGGCGCAACGGGACGCCCCGATTTCAACACCCAAAACTGGACATCGGCGTCACCGTAGCCGGCGCTCGTGTCGTCCTTGCTGAGACAGCTGTAGCCGAGCGGCTTCAACGTGGCATCGTAGAACTTGCGGGACTTGGCGAGATCGGCGCTGCCGATCGAAATATGATTGATCATGACCGTTACTCCCTGAGATCGGTGCGTACTCGAAAGTGTCCTGGTCGAGTTGGCCCGGTCGCGCGCCAGGGAAAGGGCCAAAGACTGGCGCGCGGCCGGGGCTCGGGCCTCAGTACATGGATGACATGTACAGAGGCACGTGCCGCCGGGCGGGGTGGCGGTCCTCACCGCCCCGCGACGCGTAGGATGTGATCTCGCTGCGCTCTAGGCCGATGTCGTGGAGCGTGCGGTCGTCGAGGCCGCCGAGCTGCCGAACGGTGTTTCGATAGCGGCGCCGTTGGCGGACCTGATCCAGCCGGCGGTGACCCCATCGGGCGATACGGGCGGCGAGAGATATCGGGCCTTGCGCTTCGGCCCTGCTGAAGGCTTGTGCCAGCACAACTTGCATCATGATCGATCTCCTGGGCATGTTTTGTTTTATGAGTGTCGTCGGGCGTTGATCGTCAGCGACGAGCGGACAATGCCTGAGTGCCCCTGACAGCCTTGTGTCAGCAGGTCTGGAGGCTCCTGACAGGGTGCTGTCAGGAGGCTTGCGGTAGAGGGAGCGGAGTGGGGAAAAGCCCCGATCCACGTCGCCGCCGGAGACGCGTCATGCGCCGAGCCGATCGCCTGTTCGAGATCATCCAACACATGCGGCGCAAGCCGACCGTCAGGGCGCGCGAGCTCAGCGAGTCGCTCGAAGTGTCGGAGCGTACGATCTACCGCGACGTCCGCGATCTCATCGCGAGCGGCGTGCCCATCGAGGGCGAGGCTGGCGTCGGCTACGTGCTGAAAGCGGGCTT
>JAEYPL010000138.1 GCA_023410905.1 Pseudomonadota bacterium | reverse complement strand
GCGCGGTGCATCATCCGATGCCCGCGCCGCTTGGCTTTTCGGTGCTCTTGCGTTGGCTACTTCATGACGACTTCGATCTGCGCGGCCTCGCCGGCCTGCACGGTAAAGCCGTGGCGGAACACGCGGCCCGAATGGCGCGCCGTCACGACGTAGCTGCCGGCCGCGAGAACATGTGTCGGCAGCGCGCCGGCACTCTCTTTGATGACTTCACCGTCCGGATCGAGGATCGCCCACTGCGCACCGCTCTGTGCCTCACCTCCGGGGCGCGTGACGAGCTTGAAGGTCACCGAAGCCCCAGGATGCGTTATGGCGACCTCGGTCAGCTTGCCCGCCTCTACGGTCACGTCGGCGCTGACGACGGCATTGGCATCGCCGTAGCGACTGACGATGTGGAAGATGCCCGCATTGAGCCGCATGATCAGCCCGGGACGCGCGCCGCTCATGATCCGCTGTCGATTGCCGAGCTGATCGGTCTCGCCGGAGTAGATGTCGTAGTTGACGGCCGCTTCGGGCGCCGGCGAACCATCGCCGAGCTGTGCACTCACCCGAAGCCCACCCGCGTTGAGCACGAAGCGCTCGTTGAGCGCGACGCCGGCCTCGACTGCGATCGTTCGCGTGAGGTTGGCACGCCCGAACGAGACGTTCACGAGATAACGGCCAGGCGAGAGGCGGATCACCGGGCTCGCATCGCGCACCGTCCGGTGATGACGGGGGCGCGCACTGTCCTTCTCGGCGTCCTGGAAAATGTGCCAGACCACCCCCTGATCGATGGGCGGCCCATCATCGGTCAGAAAGGCGGTGAACTGCACTTCCTGCGCACCGCCAGTTGGCGCCGATCGCGGCACCACCGTGACGTTCGGTGGCAGAGTGAGCAAGTTGCCGGCCGGACCGCCATTCGGCGCGCTGCGCGTGTCGGGCCGCCAGGGATCCTGTACCTGTTGGGAAAGAACTTCGGCCGGCATGAACGCAAGCCAAGCCGCACCGACCATGGCCGCAAGCGAACGTGCGCAAGAACGGCCACCGGAAGATCCGGCGGTCCGGTTGCGGCGGCATGTGCCCACGTCCACCACCAATGCGCTCCCCAAGCAATGCGAGCCGGCTGTCCCGACGAAGTATGAGCATGGCCAAACTAGGCGAATCGCCCAGCCTGCGCCCTCCGATGCCGCTTAGCCCTATGACTTTGGCACCAGAATGGCCAGTGCGACCATGCCGCGCCGGGCTCAGTTCTCCCCGACGATCAGCACCCGATCGGCACCGGCCCTGATTTCGGCAAGTTGCTCATGCCGCGCCTGTCGGGTCTGCACTTCGATGACGTAGTTGCCCTGCTGCAGCAGGCCGACAGGCTCGTTTTCGGTCGAGCTCCACACGATGGGCCCATTCTGCAGCCGCACTTTCCAGAAGATATCGCTCACGGCCTCGCCGGGCTCCGTCGCGAGCCGCAGCCGGACACGCGCCGCCGCCGGAGTGAGGGACACATTCTCGCGAGCGCCGGGCGCGACCGAGATGTCGCGGCTCGCCTCGGCATTCAGTGGCCCGAACCGACCTTCGATCCGGTACTTTCCCGCCGCCAGCATCAGGCGCGCGTTTTCGCCGTAGATCCGAAGGGGCTTTGCATCGCGGCGATCGATCGGCACAACGCGCCATTGCACTTCGTCGGGTGTGCTTCCAAGGCGCGCCACGAGTCCGGAAACGAGATTGATCTCAGCCGAATTGAGGAGCAGATCGCGGCGCACCACCTCGCCGGCGCCGATCGCCACACGATCACGCACCTCGACCGCGCCTTGGGTGGCAATCACGTGGTAGGTGCCGGCCGGCAGCGTGAACACGGGGCGCGCAGCGGCCGAGCGCGCCACTTCGCGCCGTCCTTGCGGCGAGTCGGGATCATCTTCCTGAATGACGTAGGTGGCCTGCTCGAGCCGGTTGCTGCCTTCGTGCGGGATCGCTGCCAGCTCCAGCTCGCCGACCGGCAGGCGCACGTCGACGGCGCGCCGCTCTCCCGCAGCCACTGTCGCCTCCTGCACGACGCGGATGCTGCCGAGCATGACCACGATCTCATATGACCCGGCCGGCAGCGCGACCTCGCTCCTCGGCCCGCGTGCAATCCAGCTCGAAGGTGCCGCGCCTGCCTGCGCCGGTTTGCTCTCGCCTGTCGCAGCGAGAGAGCGAACGATGAAGCGCGTTCCGTCGAGCGGCTTGTTCGTTCGGCCGGCCAGCGCCGCGATGTTCAGCGTGCCACCCTGAAGCGCGACCTGTATCCGCATGGATGGCACATCCGTCACCTCGAACTCATGGCGCGTCGAGAGCCGATCCAGTTCCGCTGTGGCGGCATACCGTCCACGAGGGAGCGGCAGCGTCACGACACCGCCCTCGAACTGCTGCAGAGCCGGAGCCTCACCGCTGCCGAGCCGCTCCACACGCCAACGCACGGCAAGATCGGGCGCGGGCAATGTGCTACCGAGCGTCGCAACGAGGTGCACGCCGGGACCATCCGGCATCGGCATTTGCGGCGCGCTCGCGGGACCGCGCGCCATCGGTGAAGCCGGCCGTGGCATACGCGCTGCAATCTCGGTCACCTCGGCGATGGCGTTTGCGATCTGCGCACCGGACGTGACGAGATAGTGCTGGCCGTTCGTCGGCACGGTCAGGCACTGCATCTGGCGGGCATCGGCATGGCTGAGACCGATCGACAGCACATGGATGATCAGCCGCGGATACTGCGCCTTGATGTTCTCCATCAGCGCGCAGGGGTTCTGCTGGCAGTTGTCGAGATCATCGTGCACGAGGAGGATCGTCCCGGGCTCATCCTTCGGCATGGTCTCGAGTGCACCCTGGAGCGCCGCCGTCACCGGACCGCGCCCTTTGGGATTGAACTCATTGAGCAGATCGGCGACGCGTCCATGCTCGCCCGTCTCAGGCGCACGCAGGACCTCGACATCCTGGCAGCCCGTCCGTCGGTGGCCAAAGGCGAGCAGACCGACCCGCGTCGCAGCCGGCAGCTTCGGCAGGGCCTCCGCGAGTCCCTGGCGCACGGTCTGGAACTTCGCGAGCCGCTCCGCACCGAGCTTGCCCCACATGGAACCAGAACCGTCCATGACAATCGTCAGCACCGGCCCCTCGGCAGCCTCGGCCGTTGCCATCGGCAGAAACAGCGCAAACCCCGCACATACAGCCAGAACGGACCGCAGGATCCAGGCCCGGAACCAGGACCGGTAGACGTCGCAGCGATGCCTCATTCGGGTCTTGTCATGCATCAGGGTGGGCTTCTCGGCGGTTCGCGTTCGCGCCATTGTACCTCAAGGTGGTATGCATGTGCGAGATTGCGCCGGCCTGGATCGCGATTGGTCGGCGCCGCCACCATCTGCACGCCTGTATGGAAAGAGCATGACCAACCCGACACTGGAATTGTTGCTGAAGCGCCGATCGGCCAAGGCCGCACTGCTGACCGCTCCAGGCCCCACCGCGGCCGAGCTCGACACGATCCTGACCTGCGCTGCCCGCGTCCCCGACCACAAGAAGCTCGTCCCCTGGCGTTTCATCGTTTTCGAGGGCGAGGCACGCGCGAAATTTGGCGAGCTACTGGCCCGCACGGTCGCTGCCGAAGAGAAGGAGACGCCGTCGGCCGTTCGCCTCGAAGCCGAGCGCGGCCGCCTCATGCGCGCACCGACCGTCGTCGCCGTCATCTCGCGCGTGGTGCCAAACCCCGGCGCGCCCGAAATCGAGCAGCTTCTCTCGTGCGGCGCCGCCGGTTTCAATCTCTGCCTTGCCGCGAACGCGCTCGGCTATGGCACGTGCTGGCTCTCGGAGTGGTACAGCTTCAGCAATACGATCAACAACGCTCTCGGCCTCGCCGCCAACGAACGCGTCGCGGGCTTCGTCTATATAGGCACGGACAGCGCCCCGCAGGAAGATCGCGAGCGCCCCACCCTTGCCGACATCGTCACGCGCTGGCAGGCCTGACCAATCCCAACCGGAGAAGAAACGAATGTTCTATGACGCCATCGAGAATAAGCACGGCCTCAAGCACGATCCCTTCAAGGCGCTGATGGCGCCGCGCCCGATCGGCTGGATCGGCACGGTCAGCAATGACGGTATTGCGAACCTCGCGCCGTACAGCTTCTTCAATGCCGTCGGCGACCGGCCGCACTACGTCGTGTTCGGCTCGGGCGGCATCAAGGACTCGCTCCGCAATGTGCAGGAGAACGGCGAGTTCACGTGCTCCATGTCGACGTGGGATTTGCGCGAGCACATGAACATGTCCTCGGCTGCCGTTCCGCCGAATGTCGACGAGTTCCCGCTCTCCGGCCTTACAGGCGTGCGCGGCAAGCTGGTGAAAGCGCCCTATGTGAAGGAGGCCGCAGCCGTCTTCGAGTGCAAGTTGCATCAGGTCATCGAGCTGCCGGCGATCGCGCCGCAGAAGGGCGGCTTCAGCATGGTCGTCGGCTATGTCGTCGGCATTCACATCGACGATCGCTTCGTGAAGGACGGCATCGTCAACACGTCAGAGATGCGCCCGCTCGGCCGCATGGGTTACATGGAATACGCGGTCGTCACGCCCGAGACGACGTTCTCCATGAACCGCCCCGAGGTGGACGCCGAGGGAAAGCTCACCGGCCGTCTGCCAGAATTCGATGGAAAGTACAGGTAGGGCGGATAGGCCTCTTCTTTCCCCTCTCCCCGTGCTTACGGGGAGAGGGAGAAGAACACTCACCCCCTCACCGCCATCTCCGAGCT
>JAEYPL010000067.1 GCA_023410905.1 Pseudomonadota bacterium | reverse complement strand
CCTCGGCGTAGGGCGCCTTCCCTTTGTTGAAGCGCACGAAGTGATGAACCTGGCCAAGCATGGGACCAATTCCACCCATCTGCCACATCAGCCACTGCATGGTGGCCCAGCGCCCCTTCTCGTCGGTCGGCCAGAACTTGCCGGTCTTCTCCGCAAGGTACATCAAAATCGCGCCGGATTCGAAGAGCGCGAGGCCGTTGTCGCGATCGACGATCGCGGGGATGCGGTTGTTGGGGCTGATCGCGAGAAACTCGGGCTTGAACTGCTCGTCCTTCGAGATGTTCACGGAATGGACGGTGTAGGGGAGCGCCACTTCCTCCAGCATGATGGAGACCTTGCGCCCGTTGGGCGTGGACCAAGTGTAAAGATCGATCATAGGCGTTCCTCGCGGCCGGGCCGGTCCCGTTGGCATGTCTGTTATCGGAGGGCGTGAAGGTAGACGCTCCATGCCTCAGGAGCAATGAAGACCTGTGCCGACGCGGGTGTTGGTCGCAACTCATCAGGCGCAGCAGCAACTCTTTAGCATTCATGAATGCTTCGACAGCGTCTCGACATCGTCGCAACAAAGTGCCGCACTACCGTGAGGATGAGAGGTCATTAGCGTTGACCAGTTCTTAGGCCGTTGCTGCGTATACTTTCCGTTATGTTGCGTAGGTGGGTGAAATCCGGTCTGACGATTGCGGGGCTGCTCCTGGTAATGGGCTGCGCCAAGCAAGCGTACTTCGTGGCCAAAGACGAGCCGTGGCGCGCCGATGAGGAACGCCGCTGCCTTGCGTCCGGCTACATTCGCAACAATCCCTACATCACGAAGCGGAGCGCCCTTGGCGGGCCCGCACCGTGTGGCTCGGTGCAGCCTTTGTATGTGGGCGCGACGGCGCACGGCGCCGTGGAGCTCAAGCCGCAGGCGACGCTGCAATGCCCGATGGTGCCAGCGACCGACCATTGGGTCGTGACCTCGGTCATGCCGGCGGCCCGCCGCTACTTCGGAACGGATGTCGTCGAGCTGAAGGTGGTCGCGTCCTATTCGTGCCGTCCACGCAATGGCATTGCGGGAGGCGTACTTTCTGAGCATGGCATGGCCAATGCCCTTGACATCGCGGCCTTCAGGCTGGCGGATGGACGGGAGGTTTCCGTGCTCTCGGGTTGGAATGGCAACGTTGCCGAGCGTGCGTTTCTTCGCGCGGTACACCGAGGGGCCTGCAGGACGTTCAAGACAGTCCTCGGCCCCAATGGGGACCGCTTCCACCGCGATCACTTCCACCTCGATCTCGCGCGCCATGGGCGCAGCGGGGAGGTCCGCGTATGCCGCTGAAAACTGTGGGCGGCTGGATCGACATGTGGCGCGTCTACAACTATATGGTGGATGGACCACATACAAAAGTTTCGTCGTTTGCAACGATTTAGCAACAGGACTGTGCTGATATTTCAGCGTCGCACTCTGCCTGTGACATCCGGAGCCGTGTGTTGAGTCTGCAGCTGATAGATGACCAGGGGCAAGTATGGGACGGGAGCTCGCGTCAGCTCCGTCACGCCTATGACTCGCCCTATTCGGGGGGCGAGTTCTCCGACTATGCGGTCGTCAATCTCGGATTCATTGCGACCAATGTCTACGGCCAGTCGGCGCAGATCCGCTTGCGCCCGAGCTTTACGGCTGATGCCGCCTATGATGCCCTCTATCGCTGGTTGCTGAACCGGCGTTTCGAGCGCGTGGTGCTCACGTGGCTCGACAGCACTTGGCAGAACGAGATGCTGCGGTCGAATCAGGCCGCCCTCATCCGCCTCGATGATCTTATCGAGCAGGCCAAGCGCCAGCGGCCCGAAGACTTCATGTCCACGCTCATCCCGGGCGACGAAGTCTCGAGGGATGCTACGCTCAGAGAGCTGTTCCAGGCCTGGAAGCTGAACACGCGCGACAACCGGCCCGATTCCGTGCGGACGGCGATCAATTCGATCCTCGGCAATCGCTACGCGATCGTGCAGCAGGACAATATGAACAACCGGCTCCTCTACAAGGAGCTCGGCGATGGTCTTTTCACGAGCTACGACACATGGCGCACGTGTGCGGTCGGGGCGCCCATGGAGGAGATGCCCGATCGTGCCTACGGCCGGTGGGTGAAAGGCTGCTACAGCGACGTGCTGAACACGATGGAACCCACGGTCGAAAAAGTGGATGCCATCGTGCATTGGCCGCATTCCGGCAGAACCAGAATGCGGTACCGGCGTTTGATCCTGCCGCTAGCGTTGAGCGACGGAAGCCGTATTGTTGTGGGTGGTTCGCTGGTCGACGACCGCATCGACCTTCGCTTCAGGCGGCGTGAGCAGACCTGAGAAGTAGTCGACCAATTCCTCTGCGTTCGACCAGATGAGCGCCAGGCGCGCATCTCCGAAGAGCGAGTTGCGCAGCAGGATTTCCCACTCGACATGACGATAGCCGGCGCGTTGTGCCGTGCCACCGGCCACGACCTTGTCGACCATGAAGCTGAGGGTGACGTCGCTGCCCCACTTCGTGAGGGAGAGGGCCTTGGTGAGGCGCGGCAGGATCGAGGTCAGGCCCTGCTTGCGGTACTCGGGATGATACCAAACGGCGCCCGAGTAGATGAACTGACCGGTGATGGCTTCGGCGGCCGGAGCCGTGATCGTGCACGATTCACCCGGCAGGCGCTGACGCTCGGGATCGGGATAATAGAGGCTGAGGCTCTCGGTCTCCTCGCGGAACGTGCGCTCGCCGATATCGTAGAAGCGCGCTGCCTGCGCGGCGATGATTTTGCCGGAAGCATTGCGCCCGATCAGAGCAAAGCTGTTGGTGTTGTTGATCCCGCCGAGCTCCGGGCTGAAGACCGCGAACAGGGGCGGCCAGCTATCGAGGTTCTGCTGGTTGACCTCGGTGAGCACCTCGATCGGCGCAAACTGCAGGTTGATGCCGCGCTCGCGGAGCATCGTATCGCCGCGCAGGAACAGCCGCGAAAGGAGCTGGCGGGGGCCATGGTCGATGCGCACATCGGCCAGGAAGTTCTGATTGAAAGTCTGAGGAAGAATGGCAGGTGCCGGCACAGCGCGCAGGCTGCTGGCAGAAGCCCTAGCGGAGGTATGCATTACAGAGTCCCCCAATGTTACTGAACGCTAAGGACCGCGCGCCGGTAAGCCCTTTCAGCTACGCTTCCTTAACCTTACTTATAGGATGGAATTCTTATCTGATGCAAGAGTATTTACCGAAAATTTACCCTGCTAAGTGCCGGAATCTGGGCGGAAATTGTTCTATTTTGAGACGGGAGTTAACACTTCGGCAATAGATCGGCCGCCAAGAGCTTAGGAATAGGAAGAAAAGCAGCAATACACTTGCAGATTGCGGGAATCAGAGCTGCAACCGGCGAAGCGTCGAAAACGCGCCGGGAAGCAGTTCGGGAAGATCCTCGGCGATCAAACCGCCACTCGCTTCCATGGCTGCCGCACCGTGCAGGCAAACGGCCGCCGCTGCGGCTTCGAAGGGCGGCGCGCCCTGGGCGAGCAGTCCGGTGATGAAGCCGGCAAGCACGTCGCCCGAACCGGCTGTCGCGAGCGAGGGCGGTGCGTTCTCGTTTATTGCGACGCGGCCGTCGGGGGCTGCGATGCAGGTATCGGCGCCCTTTAAGACAATTACGGCACCACTTTCGCTTGCTGCTCGCCGAGCGCGCTCGAGACGCGAGGCATCTCGCTTGCCGAACAGGCGCCGGAATTCGCCATCGTGTGGAGTGAGGACTGCCGGCCGCGCAGCATTGGCCTTGATGGCATCGAAGAGCCGCTCCGGGCCGGGCTCGGGATCGGCGGACGGTCCCGGGAGAAAGCCGAGCGGTGCGGGATCGATGTCGTCGCTGTCCGCGAGGTCCGGTCTCGCGGCAAATGATGTGAGGGCATCGGCATCCAGAACGACGGCGGCGCCGGAGCCGAGCGCAATCTCCACCATGCGGCACGTCGCAGGACCAACGCCGGCACCGGGCCCAATCAACACCGCGTTCTTGCGCTTGTCGGCCAGCACGCCGGCTAGGCCTTCGGGGATGTCGAAGGGTTTGAGCATGATGGCCGTCAGATGCGCCGCATTGACGGGAAAGGCCGCGCGGGGGCTCGCGATGGTCACGAGGCCTGCACCCACTCGCAGTGCGCCACGCGCGCCGAGACGTGCGGCACCTGTGCTCTCGGCTGGGCCTGAAACGACAACGGCGTGCCCGCGCGTGTACTTGTGCGCCTCGCTCTTCAGCGCCGGGATGGCGGCGCCCCAGAGCGCTGGTCCGTTCGCAAACGTGCGCGGCGAGATATGTTCGAGCACGCTGTTCGGGATGCCGATATCCGCAAGCACTACGGAGCCACACAAGGAGCGGCCGGGCAGCAGGACATGGCCCGGCTTGCGGCGGAAGAACGTGATGGACTGCGTCGCCTGAACGACAGGTCCCGTCGGCGCGCCGGTCGTGCCATCGAGGCCGCTCGGCACGTCGATCGCGAGCACCGGCAGGCCCGATGCGTTCAGCGCTTTGATGGTCTCGGCAGCAATGCCCTCGATCGCGCGCGAGAGACCTGCACCGAACAAGCCATCGATGACGAGATCGCAGTCGCGAATGCAACTTGAGCCGATAGGTTCCGTAGGCCCCGACCACTGCGCAGCGAAATGAGCCGCATCGCCCTTGAGCGCGCCGCGATCACCGAGCAGTGCCAAGCGCACGCGATAGCCGCGTTCGGCCATCCGCCGCGCCGCGACGAACGCGTCACCACCGTTGTTGCCGGGGCCGGCCAGCACGAGAATGCGCGCGCCAATGCCGACCATGGTCCCCGCGACATCCGCGACCGCTTCGCCCGCGCGCGCCATGAGATCGAGTGACGGCACGCCGGCAGCCTCGGCCAGCCGGTCCGCTTCCGCCATTTCCCTGGTGGTCAGCAGCTCGATGGGGGCCGTTACGCCAGGCATTCGCTAGATTTTCTCCAGCCAGATCAGCAGGCCGCGCACGATGCCGATCGGCGGAAAGGCGATGTCGCCAAAGAGCCAGAGCCAGCGGCGCGCCTGCGCATCGTGCACGAGGGCCGTGACGAACAGCGCACCGATGCCGGCAGCGATGACCCACTGCACAAGACCTGCACCGAAGGCCATCGGAACGAACCAGTAGTAGTCATACATCGGCGGCCCCTGCTGCTTTCATGCGTGGATCGGCATACGTGCTGAGTTCGACGAGATTTCCATCGGGATCGCGAAGATAGATCGAGCGCAGCGTGCCGCGCGCGCCCGTCCGCTCGGATGGCGGGACGAGGATCGGCACGTCGTTCGCGACCAACTGCTCCTCGACGCCCTCGAAGTCGTCGACCAGGAAACAGATGTCGCCCGAGCCGGGCATGGGGTGCTCGGCGCGCGGCGAGAACATGTTGTCCGATTGGTGCAGGTTGATCTTGTGCGGGCCGAACCGCAGCGCCGAGCGCCGGTCGGGGCCGAACACTTCATGTGTCATGCCGAGCGCGCGCGTGTAGAACGCGACGGTGCGTTCGATCGAGGCGACCGTCAGCACGAGATGGTCGAAGCCGATGACTTTCACGATGTTCTTCCGTGAGACTTGATTTCGTCCAGCAGTTTGAGCTTCACCGCGAAAACGCGCAACAGAAATGCCCGCAGACGGGTTCGCGGTGGGCGCAGCTGTGCGTTAGGCTCGCTGGGATACTACAAGAGGAGACGCCGCAGATGTTAAGAGTTCTCGGGCGAGCCAATTCTTTCAACGTCAGGAAGGTGCTGTGGGTGTGCGATGAACTCGCCATTCCATACGCGCGAGAGGACTGGGGCCGCGGCTACCGCCCAACGACCGACGACGAGTTCAAGAGGATCAACCCGATCGGCCTCGTTCCGGCCGTGATCGATGACGGCGTCGTGCTACGCGAATCCAATACTATTGTCAGGTATCTCGCCACCAAACACGGCGATGGCTCTGTCTATCCGGCCGATCCAGTCCGGCGCGCCGATGTCGAGCAGTGGATGGACTGGGCAAACTACGAGACGTCGATCTCACTGCGCGGCGCCTTTCTCGGCGGAATGTTGAACGAACCGCCGTGGAACAATCCATGGTTCATCGAGCAGGGACGTCGACAGATCACGAAGGAAGTAGGTCAGCTCGACGAGCACCTTCAAGCTAGCGGCCCCTACATCACAGGCGCGACCTTTACGATCGGCGATATTCCGATTGGGCTAGTGGTCAACCGCTGGTTCTGCCTGAACTTCGAAAAGCCCGACTATCCCGCGGTGGCGCGCTACTACGAGCAATTGAGCACGCGAGCGGCCTACATGCGCCACGTTCGAAACGGCTTGCCCTAACGCCTGCGCACTCCGGGCGGAAGGATCAAACCTGCCTCCGCTTCTGCACCATTCTGGCGAACTTCTCGTATTCCTCTTCCTTCACCGTGTAGGAGTGATCATCGTCAGGGAAGGTGCCTTCCTTGACCTCCTTCACGTACTGCTTGATGCCGTTAACGGCGACCTCGGTCAGATTGGCGAAGCGCTTCGTGAACTTCGGCTTGAAGTCGGTGAATACGCCGAGCAGATCGTGGCAGAGCAGGATCTGGCCATCCGTGCCGACGCCGGCGCCAATGCCGATGGTCGGAATCGTGAGCTGCTCTGAGATCAGGCGCGCGATCTTCGCGGGGACAGCCTCGAACTCCAGCATGAAGCAGCCTGCGTCCTCGATGGCGAGGGCATCCTCGAGGATCTTCATCGCGGCGTCGGCCGTGCGGCCCTGGATCTTGAAGCCGCCGAAGGTCGCGATGGTGTGTGGCGTCAGGCCAATGTGCGAGGCCGTTGGAATGCCTGCATCGACGAGCGCCTTCAAAATGTGCGCTTGCGACTTGCCGCCTTGCGGCTTCACCGCGTCGGTCAGCGCATCCTGCATGAAGCGCGTGGCGTTGATGAGCGCGCGGTCGACGGTGTTGTAGCTCTGGTAGGGCATGCAGCCGAGCACGAACGTATTCGGGGCGCCGCGCCGGATCGCCTGCGCGTGCATGGTCATCATGTCCATGGTCGCGGGGATCGTGCTCTTGTGGCCGTGCGCGATCATGGCGAGGCTGTCGCCGACGACCGCGACGTCTACCCCGGCCATCTCCGCCCACTGAGCGGCGGTGTAGTCCGGCACGGACATGTAGACCATCTTCTCGCCTGTCTTCTTGCTGTCACGGATCTCCGTGATCGTTCGCTTTTCGCGCTTCTTCGCCGCGTCGCCGGCCGATGTGCTGGCCATGGTCCTATTCCCTCCGTGCTGATATATCTTGCGTATGCTAAGGAGCGGCATGATCGAGGGCAAGCGGCACCTCGCGCGTTCTGGAGAGACGGACATGTGGTTGTTGAGCTGGGGCGCGCTCGTGATGTTCGCGCTTCTGGTGATGAGTGCGGCGCTCTACGGGCTGACGGCGAGCGGCCACTTTCCGAGCGAGCACCGCGCGGAGGCCCTGCGGACGACGAGTGGCGCCGCGATCCTCTGGGGTACGATGGCATTGGCGCTCGCCACAGCGATTGTCGGACTGGGCCTTGCGTGGACGGTGCTGCCCTGGACCTGGGCGGTGATCGTCGGCGGTGCGGTGCTGCTGATGGCGCCGCTGGTCCTTCAGCTCTTTCCCGACACGTTCGTCGATGGACGGGCCGGCCTCCTAGTGTTTGCTGGTATTGGCGGGATGTTATCGCTTGCCGTGCTGGCCTACGCCTAGGGCTGTTGAAGCCGTGCACGAGGGTCTAAAAGACCCCGCATGACAGTGCGCGAAACGGAGAAACGACGCTTGCGACTGCTCGGAGGTAACGAGCGCGATTCCATCGCTGATGTGTTGCGGCGCGGGCTCGAGATCGCTGCGCGGCGCCTACGTCGGCGCGCGCCCTTGCTGCTTGCCGTCACGATTGGCGGTGGCGCCGTCGGACTGATCGGCGGCCTTTCACCTTGGATCGTCGTGCTCGGAGCGGCTCTTGCTTTTGTGCTCGCAGGCCTCGTCGCTCTGGAGGATGAAGCCGAAGCGATCGAAGGCACGTCTTCGCTGACGCCGCGCGGGGCCATGGCCGATCTCGTGGCGCGTTGGCGTGCGGCGCTCGACGCGGTACCGGATCCGGTGATCGCGCTCGATGAAACCGGCACCATCGTTCACATCAATCCCGCTGCGCGCGAGATCTACGTGCTTTTGCGGATTGGTGGGCAGCCGTCACTGCTGAGCCGCGATCCCGAATTTCTGCAGGCCATCGATGAAGTGCTCGAGGACGGGCGTCAGCGCACGGTCGAGGTCCAGGAGCGTGTGCCGTTCGATCGCCGTGTCAGGATCACGTTTACGGCCATGAGCGGCGTCACGGCCGAGGCCGGCGCGCCGCGCGTTGTGATCGCACTACGCGATCTTACCGAGCAGGATCGGCTCGGGCGCATGCGCGCGGACTTTGTCGCCAATGCGAGCCATGAGCTGCGCACGCCGCTCGCCTCGCTCGTGGGTTTCATCGAGACGCTGCAGGGGAGGGCGAGCGAAGACCCGGCCGCGCGCGCGCGCTTTCTCGGCATCATGCAGCAGCAGGCAGCCCGCATGGCGCGGCTGGTGGATGATCTCCTGTCCTTGAGCCGCGTCGAGATGCGCGAGCATCTGCCGCCGCGCACCGCAATCGATCTCAACGAGACGATCGGAGCGGCCGTTCAGGCGCTGGAGCCCGTGGCGCGCGCATCGGGTTCGGACCTGTCATTCTCACCGTGCGACGGGCCGGCAGTTGTGCTCGGCGATACCGACGAGATCGTGCAGATCCTTCAGAACCTCGTGCAGAATGCACTGAAGTACGGCGCGCCGGGACGGCCGGTGACCGTGAGCATTCGCCGGGAGGCGCGTGGGCCGACGAGCCGCATTGCTGTGGCCATCCGTGACGAGGGGCCGGGCATCCCGCCTGAGCACCTGCCGCGGCTCACGGAGCGTTTCTACCGCGTCAATGCCAAGTCGAGTCGCGAGAAGGGCGGCACGGGCCTCGGCCTCGCCATCGTCAAGCACATCGTCAATCGCCATCGCGGCGAGTTCAGGATCGCGTCGGAACTCGGGAAGGGCTCGACGTTCACGTTCGTCATCGACGAGCAGGCGCGCCGGCCGAGCGCCGTCCATTGAGGCGATTTATTTCGTATAAATAACAAGTTATTCTGTCACAAAGTTGTAGGCTGTCGGCGCTAGATTGCGGCGCAATCAGAGACGGTCTCCCGCTTGGGCGGCACAAATGTCTCGGACAATCGGAGCACCAGGATGCGCGAGCACACGGTCAAGGCCTTCGAGCAGGAACTGCTTCTGCTGGACAAGCGCGTCACGCAGATGGGCGGTCTCGCCGAGCAGCAGCTCGGGCGCGCCTTCGAAGCCCTCGAGCGGCGTGACCCGAAGCTCGCGGCCGAGATCGTCGCGGGTGATGCGCTGATCGATCAACTCGAGCGCGACTTGCAGGATCAGGCGATCGTCATGATTGCCAAGCGCCAGCCGCTGGCGGACGACCTGCGCCACATCATGACCGTGCTCAAGATCGCGGGTGACCTCGAGCGCATCGGCGATCTCGCGAAGAACATCGCCAAGCGTGCGCTCGCCATCTCGGGCGAGAACCATCCGAAGTCGTTGATGACCGGCCTCAAGAACATGACGGAGCTGGCACTGCATCAGCTCAAGGACGTTCTCGATGCCTACAGCGAGCGGCAGGCCGACAAGGCGCTGACGGTGTGGCGTTCCGACGAACAGATCGACGCGATGTACAACTCGCTGTTCCGCGAGCTGCTGACCTACATGATGGAAGACCCGCGCAATATCGGGCTCTGCACGCATCTGTTGTTCGGCGCCAAGAATATCGAGCGCATCGGCGACCACACGACGAACATCGCCGAGAATGTCCACTTTCTCGTCCACGGCAAGCCCGTCACCGACGCGCGCCCGAAGAGTGACGACACAAGTTCGACGCTGATCACGGCCGAGGAGCCTTGATCGCGTGAAGAGATGCGTGGTGCCGCCAATGACCGCGCTGATGCGGCCGAAGGCTCGGCACCCACGCTGTAAGTTTGGAGAGTGAAGTTGCGCATTGCGACATTGAGATCGGCGCGGGGAGAGGTGGTTCGAAGTGATCCCGCGCCGGGGCACTCCAGGGAGAGCCGAGCCCGCATGAGCATAAGGATTCTGGTGGTCGAGGATGACCCCGCCATCGTCGAGCTGATCACGTACAACCTTGAAGCCGATGGCTTCG
>JAEYPL010000060.1 GCA_023410905.1 Pseudomonadota bacterium | reverse complement strand
TTGTAGCGAAGATCGGCGCCAGCCTCGCGGCCCGTGCGCGACCGGCCTTGACCGCCGCGCCGTCCGCCCATGAACTCGCCGAAGAGATCGTCGAAGATGTCCGACATCGAGGAGGCGAAGTCGGGGCCGAAGCCCGGGCCGCCGCGGCCTCCCATGCCGCCTTCGAGGGCGGCCGCGGTCCTGGCGGGCCCGGCGGCTTCGGACCGGACTTCTCCTCGTCCATGTCCGACATCTTCGACGATCTCTTCGGCGAGTTCATGGGCGGACGCCGCGGCGGCGGACGCCAGGGCGCGACGCGCGAACGTGGCGCGGACCTGCGCTACAACATGGAGATCACGCTCCAGGAAGCCTTCACCGGCAAGCAGGCGCAGATCCGCGTGCCGACCAGCGTCACGTGCGAGACGTGCTCCGGCTCCGGCGCGCGCGCGGGATCACGTCCGACGACCTGCGCGACCTGTGGCGGCCAGGGCAAGGTGCGCGCGAGCCAGGGCTTTTTCACCATCGAGCGCACGTGTCCCTCATGCCAGGGCCGCGGCGAGACCATCGACGATCCTTGCCCCGACTGCCGTGGCCAGGGCCGCGTCACCAAGGAGCGCACGCTCGCGGTTTCCATTCCACCGGGTGTCGAGGACGGCACGCGCATTCGCCTCGCCGGCGAGGGCGAGGCCGGCTCGCGCGGCGGCCCGACGGGCGATCTCTACATTTTCCTGTCCATCAAGCCGCACGAGTTCTTCCAGCGTGATGGCGCGGACATTTTCTGCCGCGTGCCGATCTCCATGACGACGGCCGCGCTCGGCGGCAATGTCGATGTGCCGACCGTCGAGGGCAATCGCGTGCGGATGCCGGTGCCGTCCGGCACGGAGAACGGCAAGCAGTTCCGCCTCAAGAGCAAGGGCATGCCCGTTCTGCGCTCGAAGGTGCAGGGCGACATGTACATTCAGGTCGAGGTGGAGACGCCGAAGAACCTCACCCGCAAGCAGCGCGAGCTGCTCGAAGAGTTCGAGCGCGAGTCCAACAAAGAGACGAACCCCGCGTCGAACGGGTTTTTCGCGCGGGTGAAGGAGTTCTTTGACCCCGGGAAGGGTGGGTGAGGGGTGGCTTAGGCAGCCCAGTGCCCTCTAGATGCGCGCTTTGAGAAGGATGTTGTCTTCAACGCGCTTAATCCCCAAGGGCGATATCCGTAGTTCCTTCGCCTGCTCGTTGTACTCGATCAGTCTTTCAGCGTGTGCACGACGAAGCACGTCACGGCGATAAACTGAAGCATTGGAGTGCTCGATGCTTTCGAGAAGCTCTGCCTCTGTTAGGGGCCGCGCTGAGCCGAAAAGCAAGACAAGCGTCTTGTCTAGCATCGACAGCCTATTGTCTAAAACGCGCCGGACGGTACCGGCATCCCAGACCAACGAGATTTCGCGTTCCGATAACGCTTCCACTAGTGCAGTCGCTTCAGCAAGCGTTACGCCGTGAAAGATTCGCACCAACTCCGCCACGATCCACTTCGCCATGTGTAGTACGCAAACTGCGTCCATGTGATTGGGATCAACGTCGCCGCCAACATGCCCGACATTTCGATTGTTGCGAATTTCGTAGAGCGCCGTGAGCATTCTTGGAATTTGGATCCGTACCGAGCGCCCCCAAGATACGGCCTCCTTCTCCAACTTTAGGCAAGCGTCGTAAAAGTTCGCGGGCTTATATGCCTTCGCGGGAAAGGTTCCGTCGACGTGGCCTCGCAGAATGCAATACGCGACCTCACAGAGCTTGCCTCCGTTGAGTTCGGCGGGCTCCCACCTGCTCTCTCGAAAATTCCGCTCTATTTCGCGGAATTTTTCGAATAGCTCGTCCTCTAGTGACTCGGGCACCGCCCCAAGAATGTGTCTCACTTGGTCTTTGCCTTGGCTCGAGCTGGCAGATCGTGCTCGATGAGGTTCTCGCCCATAGAGGTAATTTTGATGTCGTCACTGTCTGCCGTATCCAACCAGCCGGCCGTGCCTGCCTGCTGCAGCGTGTTCTTCAAATCCGCAGGCGTGGGCCATTGAAGTTGTTTGAAAAAAGTGAAAACGGCTTGCGCCGTCACTTGCTGCATTTCGACGAAGTCTCGCAGATAGTAAGCGGCAACAACACACTTCTCCTTTACATTCGACGGTGATTTCTCAGCGGCGAACTGTGCAGCAGACGTCTTCCCCGACGGGCTCAAATTCAGAGTCTTGTCCATCGATATGACGGTCTTTGATTTCTTAGATGGTTTGCTCTTAGCCGCATGAGAACCAGCCCCAGCTCCGGCAGGCTGCCGGTCTGCTTCTGCCGCACCGGCCCCTCCAAATTTCAGCTGCGCCCAGCTAAGAACGCGTACGCGCTCTTCCGCGCTCAGACCACCAAGTAGCGCGTCGATGGATTCAATTGCTTTCACTTCGCTCATCTAAAGGACCTCTCAAAGAAATGCCTGAGGCCCGATTTAGGAGCTCTTTAACCAAGTTCAAGAGGCAAGAACAAGTATCGAACAAAATTTTTCGATTCTCATAAGCAACCAATACGCTCTGACGCTCGGGGAGGCTATAGATCGAGCCGGCGCGGAGTATGGAGCCGACTGCAAGAAAGGCCCTCGAATTGTAAGACTTGGGTATGCCCCCTAAACCACCCGCACCTTCCCCTCACCCGCCTCCGCATTCCCCACAACGCGCGCGAGCGGATATCCCGCAGCCTTGATCTTCGCCACCAAGTCACCCGCGCGGCCCGGCGCACACGCGACGAGCAGGCCGCCCGAGGTCTGCGGGTCCGTCAGCAGATGACGGCGCCAGTCGGGAATGCCCTCCGGCAGCACAACACTCTCGCCATAGCTCGCCCAGTTGCGATGCGAGGCGCCCGTGACATGCCCTTCCTGCGCGAGCTTCTCGGCCTGAGCGAGCAGCGGCACGTCGCTCGCCTTGATGTTCAGCGTCAGGCCTGAACCGCGCGCCATTTCGAGCCCGTGACCGAGAATGCCGAAGCCCGTCACGTCCGTGATCGCGTGCACATCCTTGTCCTGGCTGAGCTCCGCGCCGATCTTGTTGAGCAGCGTCGTCGAAGCGACCATCTCCGTGTAGCCGGCGGGCGGCAGAACGCTCTTCTTGATGGCCGCCGAATAAATACCGACGCCGATCGCCTTCGTCAGGATGAGCGCGTCGCCCGCCTTGGCATCGGCATTGCGGCGCACCTGCTCCGGCCGCGCGACGCCGATCACGGCGAGGCCATACACCGGCTCGGGACAATCGATGGAATGGCCGCCCGCAACGGGAATGCCCGCCGTCGCGCACACGCTCGCGCCGCCCTTCAAAATCTCGCGCACCATCTCGATGGGGATCTTGTCGACGGGCATGCCCAGCACCGCGAGCGCCATAACGGGCTTGCCGCCCATGGCATAGACGTCGGAGATCGCGTTCGTCGCCGCGATGCGCCCGAAGTCGAAAGGATCATCGACCATGGGCATGAAGAAGTCGGTCGTCGCGATGATGCAGGTGTTCTCGTCGTGCTGCCAGACGGCGGCGTCGTCCGCCGTGTCCGTACCGACGAGGAGCTGCTTGTAGGCCGCCATGGCCGGCTGATCGGCGAGCAACTGCTGCAGCACGTTGGGCGCGAGCTTGCAGCCGCAGCCACCGCCATGCGCAAGCGACGTCAGACGTACCTGGGGAGCATTCATCGGATTTCCTTCCCTGCCTCGTAACTCGAGAGCCCGGCGGATCACGCCGGTTATGCCCGGATACTGGACATAAGAAGGGCCGATGACAAGCGCAGCGCTACCCTTTCAGAGCCGCCTCGATTTCCGCGATGAACGCCGCCGCCGCCGCGCGCGGGTCCGGGGCCTCCGTGATCGGACGCCCGACGACGAGGCAGTCGGCGCCGGCCGCAATGGCCTTGCCCGGCGTCATCACGCGCACCTGATCGCCCGCGACACCACCCGCGAGGCGAATACCGGGCGTCACGATCAGCACATCCGGCCCGACGGCCGCGCGGATCATGGTCGCTTCCTGCGCCGAGGCGACAATGCCGTCGACGCCGGCGGCTGTCGCAAGCCGCGCGCGATGCACGACGAGATCGGCAGGCGACATGCGCTTGATGCCCTGCTCTTCGAGGTCCGCCTGCTCGAGACTTGTGAGCACGGTCACGGCGAGCAGCTTCAGCTTGCTCGGCCCCCGCCCGCTCACGGCCGCCGCGACGGTCTTCGTGTCCGTGCCGTGGATCGTCAGATAGTCGAGACCGAGGCTCGCGATGTTGGCGGCGGCCTTCTCGACGGTGTTGGCGATGTCGAGCAGCTTCATGTCGAGGAACACGGTCTTGCCCGCGGCCTTGAGGCCTTGCGCGAAATCGAGACCGCCGCCGAACAAAAGTTCGAGCCCGACCTTGTAGCAGGAGACCGTGTCGCCGAGTTCTGTCACGAGCTGGCGCGCGCGATCCACGCTCGCGACATCGAGGGCGACGAACAGGCGGTCGCGTGCAGCAAGTTGTCGGCTCATGATTTCGGAAACTCCCCGTGCATGACGAAGGCCGCGCGCGCGAGTTTCTCGATGGTGCTCTTGTAGAGTTCCATGGATTTCTTGTCCGCGAGATGCCCGTTGTCGGCAAATGCCGTGCTGGCGCGCGGTACGGCGAACTGGTCGGGCAGCACGAGAGCGCCGGTGCCGATTTCCAGCGTCTGACGAAGCACGCTGAGGCCACGAATGCCGCCGAACGCGCCCGGCGAAGCCGAACCGATGGCGAAGACGCGCGTCTTGTAAACGGCGAGCGGCGGCTCCTCCCCGTCGCGGATTCGGCTTACCCAGTCAAGCGCGTTCTTGAGCAGCGGCGGGATGGACGCATTGTACTCCGGCGAGATGATGAAAATGCCGTGGTGAACTTCGAACAGCGCCTTGAGTTTGCGCGCGTTCTCGGGCGGCCCATCGGCGGCTTCGAGATCACCGTCGTAGATAGGCATGGGATAGTCGCCGAGATCGGCGAAGGTCGAATGGATGCCATTCGCGTTGGCGATCTCGGCGCCCAATTCGGCGAGGCGCTTGTTGTAGGAGCCGGTGCGCGTCGAGCCTGCCAGAAAGAGCAGTCGCGTTGTGTGAGCCATAAGCGATCCATCGAACGTGGCTGATGCATCCTGCCTTAGACCACTCCGCCCGCCGATGCCAGAGGGGCTTTCCCCTACATCAACGCAACGGCGCCGACGTTGGCCTGTGCTGTGAGGTGACCTCAGCCACGAGCCGTGACAGCAGGGCTGCGGTCGCGAGGCCCGTCGCCGGCAGGGCGCGCGCCTTTTCGTAGTCGACGATCGCCGCCTTGAGCACGGGGCCGTAATCGCCGTCGGCGCGCCCGCCATAATAGCCGAGCGCCGCGAGATGCTCCTGGAGCTGGCGTATGGGATTGCCGGCGCGGAGGATGCTGGCCGCTTCGAATGCCGCGATCTGATCCGCGAACACGCGCGCGTTGACGGCGGTATTGGCGATCGTCTCCGTCTGTTGGCGCGACGCTGCTTTCCCTTGCTGCGTGATCACGCGCGACTGCACATACGTGCCGACGTTGATCGCAACGACGACGGGCCCGTCGGGCGTCTCGGAAAAGATGGGCGAGCCCGAAGAAGCTCCACCCGTGTCGCACGTGTGCAGGATGATCTCGTCAGGGCTCTCGAAGTCCGGCGCAATCGTCTTCCATGTGCTGGCGCCGAAGTCGCGCGCGGCATGACAGGGCCCGGCGTAGGTCGGCGTCCAGCTCGGCAGATCGCGATGATAGGAGATGCTGAACAGGCGGCCGGCGTTGGCCATTTCGATAATATCGTCGCTCGTCGCGGGCCGGACCGGCAGTCCACCCTTGCAGATCGAACGGTCGAGCCGAACCAGGGCCCAGTCGCGCGCGGCATCGATCGGAGGGCGCACATTGAGGCGGAACTCGCCCGTATAAATGTGCTGGGCGGTGGAGCCGACCGCGTGTCCTTCAATGCGGGAGTAGTCGCGTTCGCGGTCGTAGGCGCGTGCGAAGTAGAAGTCGGCCGCGCGCAGGCGCGCGCCCTGCGGCGAGTGCACCGAAACGCAATGAGCGGCCGTGGCGATGACCGCCGGCGCGACGCAGAAGGCCGAGCACACCGTTCGTGCGGGATTGTTGAACAGCACGCCCATGCGGGACGCGACACCCGCAAGGCGCTCCGGCAGCGCCGTCCGGTCATCCCGCCCGAAGACGGCGACCGGCAGGACAACGCTGTCCGCCCCCGAGACTTCCGGGCGCGGTGGAGCGCCAATCGCATGGTCGCCCGAGAGGTGACCAACGAGAACGGCCCCGAGCCCGAAGACGGCGAACGCCCGCCAGTACCGTATTCGCCGGGTCATTACCGCCATGCTTCCTGCTTTGCTCCGCGCCGGACATTACCAAACTTTCATGTCCCAGAAAGATCGCCGTAAGGCGGGGCAGCCTATCTCCTTTGGCACAACATTCAGCACTGCCGACGATGAGAGAGGAAAACATGCTTAAGCTAGCACCCGTCAAGTCCGGTGCGTCGAAGCGATCGCGGACGATCGCCGGAGTGGCGGTAGCCGCCGCGCTTGGCGGCGTCCTCGTGGCCGCGCCGCAGTTCGGCGTCCTTGCCCAGCAGCGCAGTGACGCCGCGCAGACCATCCAGACGCCGTTCGGCCGCGCGCCGCTGAGCTTTGCCGATCTCGTCGAGAAGGTTAAGCCCGCGGTCGTGAGCATCCATGTAACGAACGGCGGCGAGAGGACGGCACGGCGCACACCATCGCGCCCGGGCCAGCCGAACGCGCCGGGCGGCCGCGTCATGCCGGATCTTCCTGATGACCATCCGCTAAACGAGTTCTTCCGCAATCTGCCGCGCGACTTCGGCAATCGCGGCGGCGGCACGCCGACGCCACGTCCCTCGCTCGCACAGGGCTCGGGCTTCGTGATCTCGGAGGACGGCTATGTGGTCACCAACAATCACGTGATCGATGGCGCCGAGAAGATCTCGGTGAGCTTCGACCGCGACAACAAGTTCGATGCCGAGCTGGTCGGCACCGATGCGCGGACCGACATCGCGCTTCTGAAGATCAAGGCAGACCGGAAGTTCGAGTTCGTCCGCTTCGCCTCGAAGGATTCGCGCGTCGGTGACTGGGCGATCGCGGTCGGCAACCCGTTCGGCCTCGGCGGCACGGTCACGGCCGGCATCGTCTCCGCCTCGGGCCGCGATATCGGCTCAGGCCCCTATGACTACCTCCAGATCGATGCTGCCGTGAACCGCGGCAACTCGGGTGGCCCGACCTTCAACCTCGAAGGCGAAGTCATCGGTGTCAACACCGCGATCTACAGCCCGTCGGGCGGCAACGTCGGCATCGCCTTCGCGATCCCCGCCAAGACCGCCGACGAAGTCATCTCGCAGCTTCGCTCGAAGGGCAGCGTCAGCCGCGGCTGGCTCGGCGTGAAGATCGAGAATATCAACGAGGACACGGCCTCAAGCCTCGGGCTCAGCCAGGCTCGCGGCGCGCTCGTGAACGAGATCACCGCCGGCGGCCCGGCGGCAGCCTCCCAGCTTCGTGCCGGTGATGCGATCGTCTCCGTTGATGGCACCACCATCCGCGACAGCCGCGACCTTGCTCGCAAGATCGCCGAGTTTGCTCCGGGCTCGACGGTACGCATCGAAGTCATGCGCTACGGCAAGAGCGAGACCATTCCGGTAAAGCTCGGCACCTTCCCGTCGAATCCCGACCTCGCGGCTCAGTCGCAGCAGGCGCCTCAGCCGCAGGCCACGCCGACGCCGACCGTCACCGAGCTCGATCAGCTTGGGCTCTCCCTGACGGCGGCAACGGCCAAGCCGGGTGAGACAGCCGAGGGCGTCGCCATCTCCGACGTGAAGTCAGGCTCTGACGCGGCCGGCAAAGGCCTCAAGAGCGGCGATGTCATCCTCGAGGTGCAGGGCCAGAAGGTCGCGAATGCCTCGGAGGTCGAAGCCGGCGTCAAGAAGGCCAAGACCGATGGTCGGCGCGCCGTCCTGCTCCGCGTGAAATCCGGTGACGTGCTCCGCTTCGTCGCCGTCCAGCTCAAGGCCAGCTGAGTGGGCTGACTCAGTAGCCTGTAGCGACCGGCATTGACGGCGTTCCCCCCACGCCGTCAAGGTTGGGTCGAAAGAGGAGCGTGCCGGGTCCCCCGCCTGGCACGCTTTCCTGCATCGCGAGGTCGCTCAATCATGCGTGTGCTCGTTATCGAGGACAACCGCGAAACCGCCCAGTTCGTGCAGCGCGGCCTGCGTGAGGCAAGCCATGCTGCCGAGATCGCCGAGGATGGCGAGGTCGGCCTCGCACTTGCGCGTGCCGGCGGCTACGATCTGCTCATCGTCGACCGGATGCTACCGCATCTCGACGGCCTCACGCTCATCCAGACGCTGCGCGCTGAGGGAAATCGCACGCCCGTGCTCATCCTCTCGGCCATGAGCCACGTCGACGATCGCGTGAAGGGACTGCGCGCTGGCGGCGACGACTACCTGACGAAACCCTTTGCCCTCGCCGAGCTCATCGCCCGCGTCGAAGTGCTCGCGCGCCGGCGCCAGCCCGAGGAGCAGACGACACGCTATGTCGTGGGCGACCTCGTTCTCGACCGCCTGACGCACAAGGTCATGCGCGGCAGCGAGGCCATTATTCTGCAGCCGCGCGAATTCCGTCTCCTCGAGTATCTCATGCGCAATGCAGGGCAGGTGGTCACGCGCACGATGCTGCTGGAGAACGTATGGGATTATCACTTCGATCCGCAAACCAACGTCATCGACGTCCATATCTCGCGCCTTAGAGGAAAGATCGACCGCAACTTCGATCGACCGCTGCTGCACACCGTGCGTGGCGCCGGCTACATGATGCGCGACGGCGCCGAGTAGACTGATGCATCCGTTTGCGCCCACAGCCGCGCGTCCTGCGCGCTTCTGGCGGACAACGACCTTTCGCGCAGCAGCCGTCGCGACGCTCGCTCTTGCCATCACGGCGATCCTCGTCGTCACCTTCGTCACGCGCGCGACGAACGATGCCATGAGCCGCGCAACAATTGCGGAGCTCGACCGCGAAGGCACTGCACTTCACCGCATCTACGGCCGCGGTGGCCTCGACGAGCTTCTGCGCGCGCTCCAGGGGCGCATCGGTGCCGGCGACATGCACCTCTACGCCCTCATCGATGCGGACAAGCGGATGCTCGCCGGAAATCTCGCTGAGCCTCCGACATTTTCGAACGAGTCGCGCGGCGGTGGCACATTCCGCTATCGCTCACCGCAGGATGCCGCCCACATGCCGGAGCGGCTTGCGGCTGGACGTGTGTTCGCACTTCCGAACGGTCTCGCGCTCACCGTCGCCCGGGACATCGAACCACAGCGAACGTATCTCGCGGCCACCAACCGCACGCTCGGCCTTGGAATTGCGCTCCTCGCGCTCGTCGGCCTTGCTGCGGGTGTCGCGCTAAGCCGCCACATCCTGACGCGCGTCGACGCCATGACAGCCGCCAGCCACTCCATCATGGCGGGCAATCTCGCCGAACGCCTGCCGCGCACGGACAGCGACGACGAACTCGACCGGCTGGCCGCGAGCCTCAATGCCATGCTCGACCGCATCGAGCTGCTCATGGCAGGCATGAAGGAAGTCTCGGACAATATTGCCCATGATCTGAAGACGCCGCTCAACCGTCTGCGCAATCGCGCGGAGGCCGCCCTCGCGGATCAGCGCGGCGGACCTGCATGGCGCGCCGGCCTCGAAAATACGATCGAAGACGCCGACGAGCTGATGAAGACCTTCAACGCGCTCCTTCTCATCGCGCGTCTCGAGGCCGGAGCGGTCGAGAACACGATGGCACCGGTCGAGATCGGCGCCATGGTCGAGGATCTGGCAGAGTTGTACGAGCCCGCAGCCGAAGAGGCGGGCCTCACGCTCGAATGGCGCGACGCGGCAGGGGCGCCCGTCTACGTGCGCGCCAATCGCCAGCTCCTGGGCCAAGCCATTGCCAACCTCATCGAGAATGCCATCAAATACGGAGCGGCCAGCGATGATGCCGCGACGACAAGCCATCGCTCGACAATCTCCGTCGTGCTCACACGCAAGCAAGGGCCCAAGCAAGGCACGGTCGAAATCGCCGTCGCTGATCGCGGTCCTGGCATTGCGGTCGAGGATCGCGAACGCGCGCTGCGGCGTTTCGTGCGCCTCGAAGCGAGCCGAACGAAGCCCGGCACGGGGCTCGGCCTCAGCCTCGTCGCAGCCGTCGCGCGCCTGCATGAGGGCACTCTCCGCCTCGAAGACAATCGGCCGGGCTTGCGCGTACTCCTCTCGCTGCCGATGATGGCCGCCCCCGCGGCCGGCGATTCCGCGGACAACGAGCCACCGCGGGAAGAGGACGAAGGCGCATGGCGGAAGGCGCAAGTGAATTGAGACCGCTCTGGCAGCGGATCGTCGAGCTTCCGCTCGCCTTCGATGCGCGGCTTGCGGCGGACCGGCTCACCGAACTCGAGGCGGCAGCACCGGCCGAGCTTGCCGGCATCCTCGCCGATCCCGCCGTACGCAATCTGCTTGCCGGCACACTCGGCAGCTCGCCCTATCTTTCGCATCTCATTCTGCGTGATCCGGCACGCCTCACGCGCATTCTCGCGAGCGCGCCCGAAACGCGCATGACCGAACTCATCCGCGCGCTCGATACGGACATCCTCACGGCTACGTCTCAAGCCGATGCCATGCGCATCCTGCGCCAGTACAAGTCCGAAGTGGCACTGCTCGTGGCGCTCGCGGATCTCTCGGGCGCATGGCCTGTCATGACGGTCACGGGCGCACTCAGTGACTCGGCCGATGCCAGCACGGCGGCTGCCGTTCGCTTTCTCTTCAATGCGGCGATCGCCAAAGGTGACTGGCTCGGCACGCCCGGCGCCAACGCCGAAGCCGACACCGGCTACATCGTCATCGGCATGGGCAAGCACGGCGCCCGCGAACTCAACTATTCGAGCGACATCGACCTCATTGTCTTCTTCGAACCGGAGCTCGTGAAGCTGCGCGTTGGCGTCGAACCGCTCGCCTTCTTCGTGCGTATGACGCGCGATCTCGTCCGCCTCATGCAGGAGCGTACGGGTGACGGCTATGTCTTCCGAACTGACCTGCGCCTGCGTCCCGATCCGGGCGCCACGCAGGTTGCGATCTCCACGGACGCTGCGCTCAACTACTACGAGAGCTTCGGCCAGAACTGGGAGCGCGCCGCCATGATCAAGGCGCGCGCCGTGGCGGGCGACATTCCGGCGGGCGAAGCGTTCATCAAGGAACTCGCGCCGTTCGTGTGGCGCAAGTACCTCGACTTCGCCGCCATCGCCGACATTCATGCCATGAAGCGCCAGATCCACGCGTTCAAAGGCTTCGGCGAGATCGGCGTTGCCGGTCACAACATCAAGGTCGGGCGCGGCGGCATTCGCGAGATCGAGTTCTTCGCGCAAACCCAGCAGCTCATCGCCGGCGGCCGCCAGATCGACCTACGGCAGCCCGATACGCTCGGCGCGCTCGCAAATCTCACGACGCGCGGCTGGATCGAACCGCTCGTGCGCGACGAACTCACGGAGAGCTATCTCTTCCTGCGCTGCACCGAGCACAGGTTGCAGATGATCGCCGACGAGCAGACGCAGACACTGCCCGCCGATGCCGAAGGTCTGCTGCGGCTTTCGCGGTTCGCGGGCTTCGAGGACACGGCCGCCTTCCCCGCCGCCCTCGTTGCGCATCTCGAACGAGTGCAGCGCCACTACGGCGCGCTCTTCGAGGATGTGCCGGAACTCACGCGCGGCGATGCCAACATGGTCTTTGCCGGCGAGCAGGATGACCCCGGCACCGTCGAGGCGCTCATCAAGATGGGCTACAAGCGTCCGTCGGACATCATCGGCGCCGTGCGTGGCTGGCATCATGGCCGCTATCAGGCCGTGCGAACACCGCGCGCCCGCGAACTTCTGACCGAGGTGCAGCCGACACTCATCGAGGCGCTGTCGCGCACGAGCGACCCTGATCAGGCCTTCGTCGGTTTTGACCGCTTTCTGTCGCAGCTTCCATCAGGCGTGCAGCTCTTCTCGCTTCTGCGCAACAACCCGCGCCTCCTGCGCCTCGTCGCCGACATCATGGGATCCGCCCCGCGTCTCGCCGGCATCATGAGCCGCCGCCGTCGCGTGCTCGATGCCGTGCTCGATCCGGGATTTTTCGGCAGCCTGCCTGATGCGGACGCGCTGGCACGCATTGTCGACGCGGAAATCGCGGCCGCCGGCGACTACCAGGAGGCGCTCGATCGCGCCCGCGTGGTCGGCAGCGAGCAGGCCTTCCTGATCGGTGTGCGCGTACTCTCGGGCACCATCACGGCGGCGCAGGCGGGCGGCGCCTATGCCGCGCTCGCGGAGCACTTGATCACGGCCCTGCAGAATCAGGTGGAGCGCGAACTCGTCGCGCAGAGCGGCCGCGTGGTGGGCGGCGCTGCCGTGGTCGTCGCCATGGGCAAACTCGGCGGACGCGAGATGACGGCCGCCTCGGATCTCGACCTCATTCTCGTCTATGATTTCGATCCCGCCATCCAGCAATCCGACGGCGCGCGCCCGCTCGCGCCGAGCCAATACTTCACGCGCTTCACGCAGCGCCTGATCACGGCACTCTCCTCACCCACAGCCGAGGGCTCGCTGTACGAAGTGGACATGCGCCTGCGGCCCTCCGGCCAGAAGGGGCCGGTCGCGACGCAGCTCACGAGCTTCGAGCACTATCAGGAGAACGAGGCCTGGACCTGGGAGCACATGGCGCTGACCCGGGCGCGCGTCATTTCGGGGCCCGATGACCTGCGCACACGCGTCGAGGCGGCTATTCGCCATGCGTTGCTTCGGCCACGCGACCGCACAAAGCTTGCGACCGACGTCCGCGACATGCGCGAGCGCATTGCCAAGGAAAAGGGCACCGAGGACATCTGGGAGCTAAAGCAGGTTCGCGGCGGCCTGGTCGATATCGAGTTCATCGCCCAGTTTCTTCAGCTCGCTCATGCCCATACGCATCCCGAGGTACTCGACCAGAACACGATCGGCGCACTCCGCAAGCTCGCCGCCGCGGGACTGCTCAGCGCGCCGCACGCTGATGTCCTCATCCCGGCTGCGATCCTCGTGCACAATCTGACCGAGGTGCTGCGCCTCTGTCTCGACGGTCCTTTCGATCCCGCCAAGGCGCCGGACGGCCTCCGCGAGTTGCTGACGCGGGCGGGCGACGCACCGGATTTCGCGCGTCTTGAAGCAGCGCTACGGGCGACGCTCGCCGAGGTTGCGGGGCTTTTCGACGTCATCGTCGCCTGAACGATCGTCAGAAAACCGCAATAATACGGCGACGGATTTCCGGCGCAGCTGACGTTTCCTCCTCGAAAGCAGATTGAACTCGAGGAGTTCCCCAAATGTCCAAAAAGAAGGTGCTCATCGTCGCGGCGGTTTTGCTCGCCGGCGGTGCGGCCATAGCCGTCTCTGCGCCCGGCCAGCGCCTGCACGATCGAATGATGGATCGCTGGTCTCATGGCGGGCACGGCCCCGGCATGACGGGTGGCTTCATGGGTCTCGGCCGCGGTGAAATCACTCGAGCCGACTTCGACGCGAAGGTGCGCGAGCGGTTCGCCCGCTTCGACCTCAACAGCGACGGCGTCGTGGATGTCTCGGAAATCGAGGCGGCGCTGGCCAAGGGCGGCAAGCACCATCATCGCGGCATGCGCGAGCGCCGTGCCGATCGTGGAGACGCCACCAAGGGCGAGAGCCGGCGTGACCGCTCCATGACCAAGTCCGAATTCCTCGACGAGGTCCGCCGCCGCTTCGCTGTTGCCGATCTCGACGGCGACGGCCGCATCACCGACGCCGATTTGCCGCCGAACATGCGCGGCCGCGATGCCCTCTCCCGCCTTTCGGGTGAGCAGGGTCGGATGATGCGCGGTCATCGCGGTGGTCCCCGCCTCGGCTTCCTGCGCGGCGCCAATGTGGACAAGGACGGCGGCATATCGCTCGACGAGGCCGTTCGTGTGGCCGGCGAGCGCTTCGACCGCATGGACCGCAACAAGGACGGCACGCTCGATCGCGCTGACCGGCAGGCCTTCGCCAAGGAAATGACCGACTATCGCGTGAAGCGCGTGCTGCACCGCTTCGGCGCAACCGCGGATGGCAAGATCACCCGCGAACAAGCCTTCAAGGTCGCCGGCGAAATGTTCGATCGCATGGATCGCAACAAGGACGGCACCATCTCACGGGGCGAGCGCCCGCGCGGCATGCATCGTCATCGCGGGCATGACGGCGAGCGCCATCACTGGCGCGGACGTGATCGCGGCGAGGAGCGCGCTCCGGACGCCGAACCGAAGAAGATCTGACGACGGCGCCCCCGCTTCCGGCTGGGCAGCTTGGCTCCCAGCGCCGGAAGCGGGCAACGAAAAGGCGAGGCACACATGCGCGCGCTGAGTTACACTCCTGAGGTTGGGACGACCGGAGGGAGCCGTCGCGTGACGCGCGTGCACGATAGCGGTCCAGGACCGGGCAACCGGCCGGGACCGGATGCGGGGACGGCTGCCGAAGAGGCCGCCGTTCTCGCGCGTATTCGCGCGGGCGACAGTGCTGCCTTCCGCGTGCTGATCGACCGCCACACCGCGGTTTTGCTCGCTGTGGCGCGACGCATGCTGAAGGTCGACGGCGATGCCGAGGACATCGTGCAGGAGGCGCTCGTGCGCGTCTGGCACCACGCCGGCACGCTAGAGCTTGGCCCCGGCGGCATCAGGCCCTGGTTGAGGCGCGTGGTCACGAACCTCTGCCTCGACCATCTGCGCCGCCATCGGCTGACGAGCGTGGTCGCGGACGTCCCCGAGACGCCCGAGCCACCCGAGCAGAGCCGCGGGCTCGAGGAAGCGGATCTTTCCAAGCGCGTCGGCGAGGCGCTGGACGCACTGCCCGAGCGCCAGCGCGTCGCGCTTACGCTGTTCCACTACGAGGGCTTGAGCCAAATCGAAGTGGGCGACATGCTCGGAATATCGGATGAAGCCGTCGAATCGCTCCTCGCGCGCGCCCGGCGGTCGTTGAAGGCGGCACTGAAAGACGAGTGGCGGCAGTTGCTGCCGGATGAAGAGTAATTCGAGGGCACGAGAGGCGGGGCGCGACATGCGCCTCGAAGGAAGATGACGAGCGAGAAGAGGCTGGCCGAGCTTACGGCATTCGAGAACGTGCTCGACACGTTCGGCGGCAATCCGGCCCGCTGGCCGGCAGAGAGGCGCGGGCAGCTCATGAGCCTTGCCGCGGCCGATGCCGATGCGGCGCGGCTGCTGCGTGAGGCCAAGGCGCTCGATGCCGTCCTCACGAAGGCCGCCGGCCCGCCGGTCGGCGACACGCGCGCGCTTGCGGATCGTATCGCCGCTGCGGTCGCCGATACCGCCCCCGGACTGCCGATGCGCACCGAGCACGGAGCGGATCAGCGTCATGGCCAGGGACCTGGATCGCCGGAGAACACCTCGGGTGTGGTCATCGCATGGCCGCGCACCGGCGAGAGTTCGCGCATGACCGAGCAGGCGGCGGCACTTGCCGGATCGATGCCGCGTCGTGAACGCGTATCGGGGGGTTGGCGGACGGCGGCGCTTCTGGCCGCTTCGCTCATGCTGGGTCTCTTCGTCGGCGTGGCGGATCTCGTGCCGTCGAGCGTCTCCCAGATCGTCGCCGAAGCCACGACCGGCGACGTCAGCGCCTCCCAGGCGATCGCCTTCCTGAACGGCGAAGGACTTCTCGAGATGATCGAGGAGGAGTTCCTATGATCCTGAGGCCGCGAGAGACGCGGGTCGTACGGCGCGTGCCGAAATGGCTGCTTGCCGTGCTCGTCATCTCTCTGCTCATCAACGGCCTGGTTATTGGTGCCATTGCCTCGCGCTGGCAGTCGATGCACGCGGCAGTGCCGGCTCTCGGCTCTTCGTCGAACGCCCAGCTCTATGGTTTTGCCGTCACATTGCCGAAGGAGAGACGTCAGGAGGTCTGGAAAGCCGTGGAAGGAGATCGCAACGCGATCCGGCCCCTGCGCCAGACAGTTCATGCCGCGCGTGACGAGACGCGGAAAATCCTTCTGACGGAGCCCTTCGACGCAGCGGGCTATGCG
>JAEYPL010000059.1 GCA_023410905.1 Pseudomonadota bacterium | reverse complement strand
GCGATGCGACGAAAGTGCGCTTCGTGCCGACGACCGCCAAAGAGCGCTTCACGGCCCTGCAATCGGGCGAGATCGACGTGCTCAGCCGCAACACGACCTGGACATTGGGCCGCGATAGCTCGCTTGGCCTCAGTTTTGTCGGCGTCAACTACTACGACGGCCAGGGCCTGATGGTGAAGAAGTCGCTCGGCGTGAAGAGCGGGCTCGAGCTCAGCGGTGCCACCGTTTGCGTGCAGACCGGCACCACGACCGAGCACAACCTCGCGGACTTCTTCCGTCTGAACAAGATGGAGTACAAGCCGGTCGTGTTCGAGAAGGCGGACGAAACCATCACCGCCTATCAGGCCGGCCGCTGCGACGTGTACACGACCGACGCCTCGGGCCTCTATGCCCAGCGTCTCCAGATGCAGCAGCCCGACGAGCACATCGTGCTTCCCGAGATCATCTCCAAGGAGCCGCTCGGCCCCTCCGTACGCCAGGGCGACAGCCAGTGGTTCACGATCGTGAAGTGGGTGCACTTCGCCATGCTGAACGCCGAGGAGGCGGGCATCACGCAGGCCAACGTCGACCAGATGACCAGCTCGACGAACCCGGACATCCGCCGCATCCTCGGCAAGGAGGGTGAGTTCGGCAAGGGTATCGGCCTTGGCGGCGACTGGGCCTACCAGATCGTCAAGCAGGTCGGAAACTACGGCGAGGTCTTCGAGAAGAACGTGGGCTCCGGCTCGCGCATCAACATCGCCCGCGGCCAGAACAACCTCTGGACCAAAGGCGGTCTGCAGTACGCCCCACCGATCCGCTGACGCACGATCGAACGAGCCGGTGTGTGCAGTTGTCCACTGACAGCTGCACGCACCGGAGCCATCCATTCGGAGGGGGAATTCAGCGGTCATGACGGCAACAGCGAACAGGCCAGGACCTGGGCCGATTGCACCGCCCTCGAAACCGAACCTGCTGTACCGGCCGGAATTCCGTCAGGCCGTCTACCAGATACTCCTCGCGGTTGGACTGATCTTCGCTTTCTGGACTATCGCCACCAACGTCAGCGACAACCTTGCGCGCCAGAACATCGCCTCGGGGTTCGGCTTCTGGAATCGCACCTCCGGCTTCGACATCTCGCAGTCGCTGATCGCATACAACAACCAGTCGACCTACGGGCAGGCCTTCTGGGCAGGCCTCCTCAACACGCTGCTCGTCGCCGCGATCGGCATCGTCTTCGCGACCATTCTCGGATTTCTCGTCGGCATCGGGCGCCTGTCCTCGAACTGGCTGATCGCGCGCATCTGCGGCGCCTATGTCGAGATCCTGCGCAATCTGCCGCTGCTGCTGCAGCTCTTCTTCTGGTACTTCGCCGTTCTGAAGAACCTGCCCGGACCGCGCCAGAGCTTCTCGCTTCCCTTCGGCGCCTCGCTCAACGTGCGCGGCCTCTATCTGCCGGCCCCCGTTCCCGGGCCCGGCTTCCGCGCGGTGATGATCGCGCTCGCGATCGGCGTCGTGGCGTCGTTCGCTGTCGCGATCTGGGCCAAGCGTCGCCAGCGCGAGACGGGCGAGCGCTTCCCGGTTCTGTGGACCACGCTCGCACTCGTCCTGCTTCTGCCGGGCGCCGTCTACATCGCACTCGGCCAGCCGCTGAGCTTCGAGTACCCAGCGCTGCGCGGTTTTAACTTCCAGGGCGGCATCGCCGTTCAGCCGGAGCTCATGGCGCTCGTGGTCGGGCTCTCCACCTACACGGCGAGCTTCATCGCCGAGATCGTGCGCGCCGGCATTGCAGGCGTGCCGCGCGGCCAGCGCGAGGCGGCGAACGCCGTCGGCCTCTCGAACGGCCTCACCATGCGACTGGTCATTCTTCCCCAGGCGCTGCGCATCATCATCCCGCCGCTGACCAGCCAATACCTCAACCTGACGAAGAACTCATCGCTCGCGGTCGCGATCGGTTACCCGGATTTCGTCAGCGTCTTCACCGGCACCGTGCTCAATCAGACCGGTCAGGCAGTGGAGGTCATTCTGCTGACCATGCTCGTGTTCCTGACGATCAGCCTGATCACGTCGGCGTTCATGAACTGGTTCAACAAGCACATCGCGCTCGTCGAGAGATAGGGGCCCCACCATGACGAGCACAACCACAGAAATGCGCCCTCCCCGTAGCGAAGTCGGCGTCGTCGGCTGGCTGCGCAAGAACCTCTTCTCGAGCCCGACGAACGCGATCCTGACGATCGTCGGCATCTGGATCATCTGGAGCGCCGTCAGCGGCGTCGCGCATTGGGCATTCGCGAACGCGACGTGGGAGGGCACCAGCGGCAAAGATTGCACGTGGCCCGGCGCCGGCGCCTGCTGGCCCTTCATCGAGGCAAAATTCAGCCAGTTCATGTATGGCCGCTATCCCGAGCCGCAGCGCTGGCGCGTCGATCTCACGTACGTGCTCGCGGTCATCGGTCTCGTGCCGCTGATGATCCCGCGCGTTCCCTTCAAGCTCTTCAACACGATCTACATGATCGTCTTCTTCCCGATTGCCGCGTTCCTGCTGCTTTCAGGCGGCTACTTCGGTCTCCCCTACATCCCGACGGAGCTGTGGGGCGGCCTGCTCGTGACGCTCGTCGTCGCCAGCGTCGGCATTGCGGGCGCCTTCCCGCTCGGCATTCTCCTCGCACTCGGCCGGCGCTCGCGCATGCCGATCGTGCGGTGGGTGTCCGTTGCCTTCATCGAACTCGTGCGCGGTGTGCCGCTCATCACCGTGCTCTTCATGGCCTCGGTGATGCTGCCGCTGTTCCTGCCGGACGGCATGACCATCGACAAACTACTGCGCGCGCTGATCATGGTGGCGCTGTTCGCGGCCGCCTATCTTGCGGAGGTGATCCGCGGTGGACTGCAGGCGATCCCGCGCGGGCAGTTCGAGGCCGCCGACGCGCTCGGCCTCACCTACGCACAGAAGATGGGCCTCATCGTTCTACCGCAGGCGCTGAAGCTCGTCATTCCGGGCATCGTGAACACCTTCATCGGCCTCTTCAAGGACACGAGCCTCGTTCTCATCATCGGCATCTTCGATCTGCTCGGCATCGTTCAGCAGAACCAGACCGATGCGAACTGGTTCTCGCCGTCGACCGCCATGACCGGCTACGTGTTCGCGGGACTGGTCTTCTGGATCTTCTGCTTCGGCATGTCGCGCTACTCGCTCTTCATCGAGCGCCGCCTCGCAGCGAGCGACAAGAGGTAGTGCTGCCGGAAAGCTGGACCCGCGGGCGAACTCGGCGTAGTTTCGGGGGCTGCCTCCGGTGGCGCCTGCACCCCCTTCCGCCCACACCCGCGCCGTGCACACGCGTGCGCGCCCGCCTTGTCGAGCCTCCGCATGATCTGGCTGCTCATACTCGTGTTCGGGCTGATCGGCGGCGTCATCGGCGGTGTCGTCGGCTTCGGCGCCTCCATTCTCATGATGCCCGTGCTCGTCTTCGCCTTCGGTCCGAAGGAAGCCGTGCCGATCATGGCGATCGCCAGCGTGCTCGCAAACTGGATGCGCGTCGCCATCTGGTGGCGCGAAGTGGACTGGCGCGCCAATGCCGCCTACTGCGCAACGGCGATCCCGGCAGCCGCGCTCGGCGCGCGCACGCTCATCGCGCTCGATGCCCGCATGGTCGAAGTCGCGCTCGGCATTTTTCTGATCGCCGTCGTGCCCGTGCGGCGCTGGCTCATGAGGCGCGGCTTCTCGGTGAATCTGATGGGGCTCGCGCTGGTCGGCGCCTGCATTGGTTTCCTCACCGGTCTCGTCGCTTCGACCGGCCCGCTCAACACGCCTTTCTTTCTCGCCTATGGCCTGACCAAAGGCGCTTACATCTCGACGGAGGCCGTGGGCTCCGGCGCCGTGAGCCTTGTCAAATCGCTCGTCTTTCGCACGTACGGCATACTGCCCTGGGAAACAATCGCGCGCGGCCTCATTGTCGGCTCCTCGCTCATGATCGGCTCATGGTTTGCGAAGGCCATCGTCATGCGCCTCGACGCGCGCCACTACGCTGGCATCCTCGAAGCCATGATGGTGCTCGCCGGCTTCACGATGATCTACGCGGCTTTGTCTTAGCTGTAGTGCCGCGGGCTGCTGGGAAGTGGTGCTTCGCAACCACGCCCTGGTGCTATGCCCGCGGCGGCCATGCAGCGAGCGCATCATATAGAGCCCCGGCCTGCTGGCCGGCGCGCAGTCGCGCGCTCATGAGGTGGGGGAGCAGCGAGCGCGCCCATGTCCCTTCTCCCCGTGCTTACGGGGAGAAGGTTAGGATGAGGG
>JAEYPL010000048.1 GCA_023410905.1 Pseudomonadota bacterium | reverse complement strand
AAGCCTTTTGACCTGAAAGTAAAGGATATTGAAATGCAGATTGGTGGCATGCATGGATTTGACCAGAGCATGGAATATATCATCGCGATGAAGCTGCCAAGAAAATACCTGGGAGAAAGAGGCAATGCGCTGGTGAATGGGCTGGTAGCTAAAGCTTCTTCAAAAGGAATTAAAGTTGATCCGGGTGAAACGGTCAACCTAAATATCAAGATGGGAGGCAGTATTACAAATCCCGTAATTAGCACGGATCTGAAGGAAGTTGCCGGAGATGCGGCGAAGGAACTGAAGGACCAGGCAACTGATTTCGCGAAAGAGAAAATTGACAGTGCAAAAAAGCAGGTAAAGGATACGTTGAATGTGATCAAAAAGCAGGTAACGGATGATTTGAAAGATGAATTGAAAGACAGGATTTTTGGAAAGGATACGAATAATAAAAAGGAGCCCGTTATCAATAATAACACGAAGAAAAAAGCGGAAGAAACATTAAAGAATATGTTTAAAAAGAAAAAGCCGGAGAAGGATAGTACGAGGTGATTTGATATTTATTTTGATAGCCTTAGAGTTCCAATCATCGTACCAGATCCTTCACCCGCAAATCATTCATTAGAGAACAGTGGGTATCCGGCGGGTTCAGGATGCAGGCCCTCCGCTGTGCTGAGAGGTCCTTCGTCGCGCAGTTACTTTACAAGAGAACAGTGTGGCTGAGGCGCTCCTCAGGATGACAAAGAGTTGATCAAAGAATAGAGTTTACTATTTAGAGATCAGAAAATGTTTCTATTAATTGAAGATTTTTTGAAAACAAAAGCGAAAATATTTTCGAGTCGAGTTAACCCCTTGTCATCCTGAGGAGCGGAGTCGGAGACACTGTTCTCTTAACAACATCACCAGCTCCGAAGGAACACAGACGCACCGTTCTGAGTGTATCCTGTGCCGGTCAGAAACATCGCAAACAACCATCTCACCGGCGAAGGATCTTGTACGATGCCCTAAACATCTCAAAACTCCTTTCTCAAAATATCAAGAAATTCAACCACAGCCTGATGCTGAATTGTATTTTCAACACTGGGATTATCCAAACAATATTGAACTGACTTATAATAATTATTTGTAGCCAGTTCTATTAACACACCCCTTGAACAGACTTCAAATTCAAATCCTTCCAATTCCGACTGATCCGGAAGTTCATTGATCGTTAGCTCCTTTAGTTTGTCGAAAAAACTTACCCAGCCAGTTGAAGGACTAATTAGTCTTTCTTTAATGAGATAAATTGAATCATTACCTTTTTCATAACCCATCCTGGTTGAAAAATACTTCCCTGAAGCTTTCGATTGATTATATTTAAAAACATAAAGCTCCTGTTCATAATATTGATCCAGCAATATCCTGATCTCCAATCCCTCTACCCCATTCAACAAACTCTGAAGCCTTAGGCTTGAATCATACCTTTGCTTTTCATCCAGTAGTCTTGTATTTTCATTCAGATGGGCAGAAACATTTTGAATTAAAGTATCAGATTTCCTTCCAAAGGCACTGATATCTATTTCTTGCGAAGATGGAGTATTGCAACCCGGAGCACAAACCAGGATTAAATAAATTACAGCAGGATAAAAGAATTTGAGCATATCCCAACGTAATGAATAATTAAACGAGCTGAATTTATACATATACAAACCTGGCATCTCAGTTTCCCAAACAAGCTTATTTTATAGATCTACATCTACATCATAAATCCTTTGAAGCAAAAGCGTTTCCTTTCTAAAAACAAAGCTGATATAAGTAAGTATGTTACGACTTCTATAAGTATGATAAATATACTCGACAGATTCTTCAGACTTCTTTATTTTATCAGGAAGGCCAAGCTTTTCTTTCAACTCATTAACATCTATCGAATCAATTCTACAACTAAGCAATTTTTCAAAGCTAAAAAGCCTGGCACCATTTGTCGCGTTCGAATCATTCTTCCAAAAAAAAGAAAGCGCATCGAGAAATTTGGTACACGATATAGAATCTGCAGGATAAGACTGGCATTCTGCTTTATTGACCACTAATAAACCAATGATAAACAGGAAATAATATTTCATTGTAATAGAAAATGCCTTTGGACTGCCATTGATTTCTATTCTTTGGAGGCACTCGCCTCTCAACCAACCACCCGGTAATATTCGTTCCCAGTTTCATTCATAATTAATGAATAATTTGGATTAATAAAATCAAAATGAAATACAGATTCAAGTCCTCATCATCAACTTCAGAATATAGTGTATAAGCATAACTTCCAAATCTGATTCCCTTAGGGTTTATAACATATGCGACCTTCAAATCATTCAAAAAGATCTGAAAAAATTCCCTCTTAAATACATTTTGCGTTGACCTAATCCGATTACTGTTAACATCCATAATAAACTCAAGAGAACCAGATTGCTTAAAACCTTTTATTGGGTGAATCAAATCCTGATAAACAATTTTGGCTTTCCGAAAAATTCCAAAATAAATAACTCTGGTCTTTAATATCAACTTGTCTTTGTAATAATATTCCATGCGATAAACCAATCCGCCTTTAATCTTGGCAGTAAGAATTAAATCACCCCTACTATAAACCTCAACATTTTCATTATAATAAATATCGAACTTCACTTTACAATACCAACTTTTATTTGACGGCCGTTGTTTTGATATTCTCTACAGCGCTCTATTCTCTCGTTCCACACACCAACAACTGACCTAAGTACACTCGAAAATCCCAAATTCACACCCATTTAGTCTAATCAAAACATGGCCTTAATGCCCAGTTCGATCAGCTTCTAAATTACCGTATTACTACGGTTGTTTGTCCAGCTAAATATCCTGAACTTACAGTGTACCAGGTACACATACCCTTCCTGGATGACGCTCCGGGAAAATCTACCCCTCTAAAACACGTACACCTGAAAAGGTCCCCTATTTAAATTAAGAATAAGTACGAGATCAAACATTCGATGAATGATTGATTGCCGGTGATAGCATTCTAAAACCACAAATATGAATCTGAGAAACATTTTACTTACTGCAATTTGCTTTACAGTATGCTGCCAGTCTGCGCATGCGCAAAACGATGTAATGATGCAGGCGTTTTACTGGAACGTACCCGTAAATGAATCAACTAAAAACGGCTTCTGGTATGACACCATCAAGGCCAAGATCCCTGCTATGAAGGCAGCAGGCATTCGTGCCCTCTGGATGCCACCGCCTTCAAAGGGAAATTTCGGCATCATAGATATGGGTTATGGCTTGTTCGACCATTATGACCTGGGTGCTTACAACCAGAAAGGCACTACCCAGACAAGGTTTGGATCCAAGGCTGAACTTCTGAGCCTGATCAGCACTGCCCATTCCACTGCAGGCGGCGTTCCCTACATGGATCTGTATGCTGATATTATCCTGAATCATATTTACACCAATAACACCACTGCTGAAGAAAGCGGGGATAATCCTGCAGTAAAAACCTATGTATTCAACAAGGCCATATCAGGAGGAGTACAAAGAGTTCCCTTTCCCACCAATGAAATCCGCTGGCTGATACCCAATGCCGCTGCAGGAGACTATTATATCCAGATTGGCGGGTATTTTTTAAACTATGCGGGTACCCTGGGTGAGAGAGGCTATGATGTAAAAATAAAATTTACAACCGCAGCTCCGCCATCACAACCTAACCAGCTTTGGGAATCAGAGCCCAATAATGGTGGTGGCCAGTTTAATGTAGCACTTGATCAAAGAACATACAGCGGCCACATGCAAAACAACACGGACATTGATGAATATAAGATCACTCTCACAACAGCAGCAACAATCGAGATCACACTAACCGCGAAAAAAGAAGGCCTCAATGGTTCTGGTCAATGGGAATGGCAATGGGCCGCCCAAACCAATGGTTATTATCCATCAGCAATCTGGTACAATGGGACCAACCTTGCCAATACAACGCTTAAAGCCTATACAGGAACCTCAGTTGATTTTGTGAATCATACCGGGACGGGAGAAGCCAACTTTACCTGGAGTTATAATAATTTTCACCCGGTGGATGCTGCGGATTACCTGGGTGACGGAGGCAGTTCCGATGGAGGATTTGAAGACCAACTGGTACCCAATACCCGGTGGTTTGGCAATGACCTCAACACCTACGATGTTACTGTGCAGAACCGCTTAAAAGCCTGGGGAACCTGGTTAACCAATACCATAGGTTTTGATGGATACAGGCTGGATTTTGTAAGAGGCTTTCAAAAAGAAATGGTATCAGGTTGGGTCAATAATCTGCCTTTAAAATCAGGGGCACAGCGGTTTATTGTAGCCGAGTATTTTACAGGTTATAAATACCGGTTAAAGAACTGGGTGAATGACCTGGCAGCCCAGGGATCCGATGTGGACGTATTTGACTTCCCATTAAAAAACACCCTGACTGAAATGACCAATGGCAACGGATCGAGTTTTAATATGGCCTGGCTGAACCATTCAGGGATGGTGAGGGATAATGCCGGCAATTCACTTCCGGGTACAGCAGTAGTGACTTTTTTAGAAAACCATGATACGGGTAAAGAGCACGATAAATGGGTTACGAAGGATTGGAAACTAGGTTATGCCTATATCCTTTTCCATGAGGGAAGGCCATGCCTGTTCTATCCACAGTATTATGGTGTAACACAGGTTGATAATCACAATAATGCACTTACAGTTACTCCACCCATTTCTTTGCATACCGATATTAATAAACTGATATCAGCCCGGAGCAAGTATTTGGGAGGATCACTTATTGTACTGACCCAGCAGGGCAACCCGGTTACAGAACCCAACCCAAATGGCACAACCACATTTGGAGGCGATACCTATAATGTATATGTTGCCAGAAGGCAGGGTAATGGCACAAAGAGTGGTGGGATTCTGGTAATGAATAATAACGATAACCTCACAAGAGGCATCTGGGTGGATAACGATGGTTCTCCCAATGGATCGGCCACTTCAGGCTATGCCGACTGGAAAAACCAGGTACTGGTCAATGTGCTGAATCCATCCCAGACAGTAACCGTTGCCAATGATGGACGTGTGCATCTCTACGCCCCTGCACGCGGTTATGCCATTTGGGTTTTACAGTCTGAGTATGTAGCCCTGCGCCAAATGCCGGCTGTCCCTGTGGAGGAAGAAGTAATAATTGCTAAAACCAATGTTTACCCCAACCCGGCATCCTCACAAACAACAATTGAGTTCAGTTTAGCAGAAAAGGAATTTGTAAAACTGGAAGTGTATAATGCGGAAGGAAAATTAATAACTGTATTAGCAGATGAAATGCTGAACCAGGGAAGGCATAGAAAGTTTTTTACTTCCAACATCAGTGGTGTGTTTACTTATAAATTAAGTGCGGGAGAAAGAATTGAAACGGGGAAGTTGATCATACAGAAATGATAGAATGTGGAAAGAGGTTACCTCTAAATAATTTCATGAGCTTATTTTGAGGAAGCCTCTTTCTATTAATTACATACTGTCCCTGAATAGAAGTGATTAAGTCTTTCAAGTGAGATTATGGGTATGACCCATCTATCGCAAAAACACGATTGTCGCGTCAGTCATGGGAACTTTAGTTTTTGTAAGACGAGGAGCCGTTTCAACACTACATCAGCGGTTTAGTTGCATTCAGCTTCTTTACACTCACCTGATGCTGTTCGTACAACATCTTTACCTGAACGTTCAGCACCATAGCTTTTGACTACAGCACCTTCAGGTAATTTGCATACTCTGTCTGCACAGCGTATGCGGTAGACCTATTACCATCTTCTATTCAGCACTCAAAGATATATCCTGAACTTTGATTCGCGACACACCCAACAACGGCAGTCATACTGTTAGCAAGGATCGTGGCAGTTGTGAATAAATGAGAATTATTATCTGAAAAAAGCTACTTGATTTTGTTTGTTTTTTTGTCATAGAAATCACCAGCAGTCATATAATAATCTTTATAGGGCTTTGTCTATATTATCCAACGTATAAATTAAGGTATCAGAAGAAGTTTTGGGATTATGCCCCTCTATTGAAAAGTGAATTTCACTTGGAATATTTTCATAAAAGAAATATAAATTATTTTGAACAGTGCTTTTTATACTCGATGGCTGAGTACAAGATTTACAAGTTATGTGGTGCTCCTTATTTTTTGCTAACTGAGAAAAAATAGTACCATTAACAGAAAATCTATTACCTATAACAGATTTTCCAAAATAAAAATAATAATTTGGGTAAAATATTTTTTCCCTTTCAATAAATAACTCACTCGGAATAAAGGAAGCATTTATACTACTCCCTAATTTTTGCTTCAATTTATAATTTCCTACAAATAATCCTTTTTCTTTTGAGATTTCCTTTGATTGAGAATGGCTAATATAACTTGTATTTAATGATGTTACATTCAATACAAATATCAATATCACCTTATACAGAGTATACAAAATAAAAAGACCAAGTAAGGAATAAATAATAATTTTCATTGCAGTAATTTTAATTGGTCATCAATTCTTGTTCCTGTATTTTTCTTTTCGGTCGCTGCTTGCTTTGTTGTGGGTAAATAATTATTTTCTGTTGTCTTAAATGGTATTTCAGATTTACCTTGATACCTAGTAACTTCTGATTTTTCGCCATTTTTTAATCCACCTGCTTCTAAAGCGACTTTGGCAACATGAGTACAGTCTTGTAAAAGTATTATATAATCAGTTTTAGCTTCTTTCTCAGCAGCAATTTTCATTTTTTCGTCTGCAGCTTCATCCGTTTCAATTCGGAAGCCTTGATCAAATCTTTGTTTAACATTTCCGTCTGAATCTTTTTCAGAAGTTGATTTACCTTTTTCATCAGCATAATCTTGTTTAAAAGTGTTATATGAGGATTGCGCAAAATCATTTACCGTTTTGAAAAAAACACCAGTAGTTGAATGACCCTCTCCACTAGCACCACTACTACTACTTAATGCTCCATCTTTAGAGTAGAAATAATAACCTTTTTTATCATCGCCTATTAACACTGCTTGATGCCCTGAAGGATGGCCTGCTGTTGGTTTTTGAAGCAAAACAATTATATCATCAACCCCCCTTCCATCTGGATCAATAAATCTAATTGGGTTATCGACGGCATAATTATATGGAGACCATTTTCGATATTTGTCTGCAAGCGGATCCACTACATGCCATCTCCCCACCTGCCCATCATACATCCTCGCCCCATAATCCATCCACTCCAATCCACTTCCATCTCCAAATTCTTCCCTCTGTTCTTCCTTCCCATTGTACTTCATCTTATTTCCAGGCTTACCATTTTCAACTGCTTTCGAACTTATCCCAGACATCGTCAACCCAAACGGATAATAATGCGTCTCCTCCAATACCGGCCCTCTTACATGTGTCACTTGTAAGTTATCAAAATACACATCCACGTTCGGTGTCTCATTACTTACATAAACATACAGGTAACCGTTCCTACTGATATTCTGACCACTGAACTGGTGCACTTTAAATTCCTGGTCTGTTCCCACCTGCTCAAACCCGCTCGAAGATGATACATACTTGAACTGTTCATCAAATAAAATCCAGTTTACGAAAGCCTTGGGTTTCGATGTAGTATAACCACTCTGTGAATTCAAAAAGCCTTGGGCAGGTGTGCTCAGGATACTTGTAGAGATCAGTTCACCGGTCGTTGCTTTTGCACCTGCCAGTGCTCCAACTCCTCCATTCAATGCATTGATCAGATCTGTAATTGGGTTGGCCGGCGTACCGGGTGTAACGCCATTGAGTTTGTACCAGCTACTTACCCTCAGATTGAACTTATCCCCCGCCATCACCTTTAAAACGATAGCTGGACCAATTTTATTACCACTGCCATTGGTCTTGGCTACTTTATCATTCGGATTGGTATAATTATCTACAGGATAACCAGATGGTTTATTAGACCGGGTGGTTGCCAAATTATAATAAATACTTTCTTCTACCGTGCTTTGTGCTGTTTCCAAACTGGCAGCGGGATAAGCATCTGTCTTATTTGCCTCCGTCAGCATCATACGTACATTACCCAAATGATCCTTTATAAAATAATCAAATTCAAACCGGTTGCTATCCAGGTTATACCTGATCCTTCCTTCTTCCTGTGGCAGGTATTGAAGCGTATCATTCACATAATTACCAAATGCATACAAGGTAGTAGTGATCTTACTTCCTTCAGTTGTGATCTTTTTTAGCTTAGACCCACCGGCATCATACACATATTCAATGGTGCCCTTATTAGCTGAACCGCTGACCTTAACCGTAACCTTCTTAGGCAGGTTCAAATGATTGTATTCGATGCCGTTGGCACCGGCATAAGTCTCAATATCCTTATTCTTATCCTTTACCAGGTTGCCATTATCATCATAGCTGTAATCAGTAGCAGAACTGGTCTTGGTACCCAATGCAGTCATATACAGGTTCGATGACCTGAAATCACCCAGCTTTGTATTTACATCATTGGCCCTGTCGATCACATTCTTCAGTTTATTACTGTAAGAATAATAATGATATTGCATCGAATCAATCGTAGTACTACCTGTGACTTTCCAGCCCCGCTGATCCATGCTCAAAATATTCCCATTGGCATCATAAGTTAAGTTTTTTACTGTAAAATCGATTCCTGCCGTTTTATCAAAGGTGGAAGAGGTGTACTGGTTAAAATCAGCTCCTGTGAGACGGTCGGAAATGCATTTTATTGCTAAATATTTTTCGAAAACGAAAGCCGGGTAAAATTTAGAATTAAGTGAACCCCTTTGTCATCCTGAGGAGCGGAGTCGGAGACACTGTTCTCTCAACAACATCACCAGCGATGAAGGATCACAGGCGCACTGTTCTGTGAGTATCCTGAGCCGGGCAGACGCATCGCATAGGACCATTTCACCGGCGAAGGATCTTATACGATACCCTAAAACTTCTCAAAACTCCTTTTTCAAAATATCCAAAAGTTCAACTACAGCCTTATTCTGAATTGTAATCCACAGAACCCATCACATACAAAATCCTACTATTTCATTTTCCTGGAAATATAAGTGATACAATGAGAATAATACAATTCAGGCAGAAGATCATTTTATTCAAACGCATTCTTAGTGATGGGTTTAAACAATCATTCGTCATTTGGGATTACCTTAAGCTGTTTGATAGTAAATAATTTGACCAGGAAAAAAATGATCAGGGAAATTGACAATAACCTGATCATCGTCTCGCTGAAAGCAAAAAGAGCAAAGGAAAACAACAGGCCATTTAATACAAAGAATTTTCCTTGAATGCGGTTATTAAGAAAATCATAAACAAAGAATAGAAACAGCAGACCTATCAAAAGAAAAAGAAAAACAGACCCTTCAAATCCATTGAAACCCAAGCCCAGGTAATTCATGCGCATACCATTATCATCTTCAACCAAACCCAAACCGTAAGCATCCATATGATCCTTCATTTTCAATCTGAATGCTACTACGATAATGAGTAGCGCATACAAAAGGAGATACTTTAGCTTTTGCATATCAAATGTTTTGTTCCATGTCATTTTGGTTAGATGCCCGGGTACCCGGGTTTTCATTGGGTTTAACTCCTGGCTTGAAAATCCTGCCATGAAATAGATACAGCGAAAACATTCCAATGGAAATGACCATCAAAAGGTAGGATAGTGTCGAATAATCTTTGGTCACCTTTACCAGAATACCTCCTGTTACACTATCACCTGGTTGACTGTTTTCATCCCTTATTGTCATGAAATGTCGCTCGTTCCAGCTTTCAACTTTTTGAGTAGCAAAGAATATTGACATCACAAGAAGAACCAGTGAACAAATCAGAAGAATAAACTTCATTCATTTTGATTTTCCTGATAAAATATTTGCTTTGCATCGAAGGGTACTCAATTTTTCAT
>JAEYPL010000286.1 GCA_023410905.1 Pseudomonadota bacterium | reverse complement strand
GGTCAATGTCGGCGTAAAAGTCGGTGTTGGCGTGTAGACCGGGGCCGCATTGAGCAGTTGCGTTGGGGCGGTGGTCACGCGGAAAGCCTGCTGGGTGCCCTGACCATTACAGGCGGCTAAGAACAGCATCACCAGCAGCAGCCCGGTGATACGGATGACGTGCATTTCAAAACGAATCATGGATCGGTACAATCTCATCCGGTAACGGTAAAACAGGAATCATGCTGACCAGACCACATTCCGGCCTGGCCCAGCTTTCAGGTGTGTGATTATACCTGTCGCCTTCCGGTTTGTGAGGGTACGTTCTGGCTGTGGCGCGGGGATTTCGGCTATACTTTAGGGGATTTTGCAGCCGATGACCGTGTGAAAGGCCTGACCATGACCGAACGACTCCAATGGTTGTATCGCATCCAACCGGTGCGTCCGGCCATGTTGACTGATGGCCCCACCCCGGAAGAAGCGGAGATCGTTTCGCAGCACTTTCATTACCTCAACAACCTGACGGAACAGGGGGTTGTGCTGCTGGCGGGACGGACACAAACCACGGATTACGCCAGTTTTGGCATTATTATCTTTTATGCGGAAAGCGAAACCGCCGCCTGGAAACTGGTGCATGATGATCCGGCGATCCAAAATCGCGTCATGCGGGCGGAGCTTTATCCGTACCGGATTGCACTTATGGGGAAATATGATGGCTGATGTGGATAAACGCGGTGTGTTCGATGACACGGTATTTACGTATGATGAACTGAAGGATGGCCGGGTGCTGATCTACTGGCAGGGTAAGCATGTGCTGACCCTGAAAGGCGATAAAGCTCGAAAGTTCCTCAAGCGGGTGGAGGGCCTGGACGAGCGCGATGCTCAGTTGGAGATGGCGAAAATCACCGGGAATTTCAAACGCGGCAACGAGCGCATGGGCAAAAATTCGGAGAAATCTGAGGAGTAAACCCGCGACAAAATTGAACATTTGTGCTATAATAAGGGTTCTGAAGATCGATTTTTGCGGTGAATTGTTGAGCTTTAACCGCCAAGACGCAAAGGTGGAGAGTAAAACATGGCAGCAAACTACATAATCGTAAGAGGCTATATCCGTAACGGTGAACTCATCGTTGATCTGCCGGAAAATGTTCAGGATGGCGAGATTGAAGTGCTGGTGTCGATTGACATTGAAGAAGCTACACAAGATAGCCTGAAAGAGCGTGTGTGGACAGAAGCAGAGCTTGATGCGCTCATTAACCCACAGCCCAAAACGGGGGCTGAGATTGTCGCGCTGGGTCATCCGGGCGGATGGGCTGATAAAGGCATTACCGATAGCCTGGCCTGGCTTCAGGAACAGCGTCGAAAACGGCGTGAGAGACGAGCATGGTAACAGCACTTCTGGATACGAGCGTGCTTGTTGATCTTAATCGTGGTTATCAACCTGCAGCAATTTGGCTTTCTAAACAAACAAATATCGGAATTACGCGCATTGTATGGCTGGAAATACTTGAAGGCGCTTCCAATAAACTTGAACAAGAGAGAGCTGTTCGGCTCTTGAATGATTTTGCTATTACTGAATTAACTGTATCTGATCTTGATTGGGCCACACGACAGTTGATTGCTTTGCGTCTAACCTACAATATTGATGCTTTTGACTGTTTAATTGCCGCACCGAGTTATCGTTTGCAAATCCCTGTTTACACACTTAATCTGAAACATTTCAAACCGTTATTGGGCGGATTAGCAGTACAACCTTATTAACTTCGCGTCTTTGCGTTGAAGCTTTAACCCCGTCAACCTTGAATTTACCGGAGCAGACACCATGATTAATTCCCCGAACGGAAAAGCGATCCTCGACGAATGGTTCGAGAAACCCCTGGCGGAGCGCCTCGGCGTGGTGGTCGGCGGCTCGTTGAGCAAAGGGCTGGTCGTCAAGATGGATCGCGGGCAGTCTATCGAAGATCTGGCGGTTGGGCGGTATATCGTGGTGCATGGCAGCAAGCGCCGCTTCTTCTGCATGATTAACGATATCGTGCTGGACAGCACCAATCCCGGCATTGAGAGTGACCCGCCAGACGTGACCGATCCGTTTCTGAACGCGGTTTACAGTGGCACTGCGGCCTACGGGACGATTCACGTTGCGCCGATGCTGTCTATCGGTGAGGACGACAAACCCAAGCCGGTGAAATCCATCCCCAGCCATTTTATGCCGGTGTATAACGCCACGGTCGATGATGTGAATGATGTGTTCGGCCATGAAGATGCGACACATTTCAATGTCGGCTCACCGCTGGAACTGGAAGAAACCCAGATTAATCTCGACCTCAGGCGGCTGGTGGAGCGCTCTGTCGGCGTGTTTGGCAAGAGCGGTACGGGCAAGAGCTTTCTCACCCGTGTGCTGCTGGCCGGGACTATCGCCCGTGGGATTGGCGTGAGTCTGATTTTCGATATGCACAACGATTATGGCTGGCAGATCACCAGCGAAAACGGCTACAGCGTCAAAGGGCTGAAGCAGTTGTTTGACAACAAAGTGACCATCCTCACACTGGACGCGGAATCGTCACGGCGACGTAACGCCAAATACGATTTTGAGGTGCGCCTGGGATATGACGAGATTGAGCCGTCTGACCTGGAACAACTGCGCGTCACCATGAGTTTTTCGGATGCGATGATCGATTGCATTCACACTCTGAACAAGCGCTGGGGCAAAAGCTGGATTCGCCGCCTGCTGAAGGGCGACCCGGAAGACCTGGAGGACATCACCACCAATACGCCGACTGCTGACGGCACATTGATCGCGGTGCAGCGCCGAATCGAGCGCTTTGAACGCTGGGATTTCCTGGTGGAGCAAACCCCGGCGGACAGTGTGAAGCAGATTATCAACATTCTGGTGGAAGAACAGCGCAGCGTCGTGCTGGAATTTGGGCGTTATGGCAACTCGCTGGAGGCTTATATGCTGGTGGCGAATTACCTGACACGCCGCATCCATGAGGCCTATGTCGAGCGCATGGAAAAGGCGTTGGGTGACCCAGCTTATGAGCCGCCGCAGTTGATGATTACGATTGAGGAAGCCCATAAATTCCTGGATCCAAAAATCGCCAATCAGACGACATTCGGCATTATCGCCCGCGAGATGCGTAAATATAACGTGACGCTGCTGGTGGTTGACCAACGTCCGAGCGCGATTGACGAAGAAGTCATGAGTCAGATCGGCACGCGGGTCACTGCGTTGCTGGATAATGAGCGTGACATCAACGCTGTACTGAACGGTATCAGCGGCGCGGCGGGCCTGCGCGAGGTGCTGGCGCGGCTGGATACCCGGCAGCAGGCGATCATCATGGGTCATGCTGTGCCCATGCCGGTGGTGATTAAACCGCGTAATTATGACGAGGACTTCTATGCAGCGGTGCAGGGGGCTGTCCCCGCGCTGGATAGTGACCGCGCCCGTAAAACACTCGGCAGCGGCGATAAAGGGCGGCGGCTGCGCTAACACTCACCGGCTAAAATCCGCCAATCTCCGCTACAATAGGGCGCTGTTTACCGGCGGTCGTGACTCAGGATGAACGCGCCCTATGACCCAAACTTCGCTTGAACGTGCCCTATTGTTATTGATCGCGCTGGCCTATCTGCTGGTTGGCGCGTTGTTCGCCATCCGTACCCCGGACTGGCAGGCCCCTGACGAACCCGCTCACTATAACTATATCGCCCAGGTGGCGGTTTCTGGCTGCTGCCCGGTGATCGAACCCGGCGACTGGCAGCAGGGGTATCAGAACGAACTGACCAGCGCCCGTTTCGCGCCGGAATTGCTCGATGAACTGGATACGATTCAGTATGAGGATCATCAGCCGCCGGTGTATTATCTGCTGGCTTCGGTGGTGTATCAGCTTACGTCTGGCAGTCTGGTCGCGTTGCGCCTGTTCTCTGTGTTGATCGGCCTGGGGGTGGTGTTGTGCGCTTATGCCTGCGCGAAAGTGATCTACCCGGAACGTCCCGGCGTGGCGCTGGGAGCAGCGGCCTTTGTCGCGTTTTTGCCGCAGCACGTGGCGATGCTGTCAGCGGTCAACAACGATGGCCTGTCCGAATTATGGATTGGCCTGACATTATGGGCGATCCTGCGCTATTTACGCGGGCAGAATATCCAGCCCTGGCATCTGGGGCTGCTCATCGGCCTGATTTTTATCACCAAGTCCACCGGTTTTCTCATGGCGGGTGTGGTGTCGTTGGCCTTAGTGCTGCGCTGGTGGGGGGGCGAACACCGCAATTTCGGCCAACTGCTGCGGGCAGGACTGCTGTTTCTCATCCCGGCGCTGGTGATCGGCGGGTTGTGGTGGGGGCGCAATATCAGTGTCTACGGCTTCCCGGATTTTCTCGGCCTGGGGGCGCATGATCTGGTCGTGGCGGATCAGCCGCGCACGGCGGATTTTATCGCCGAATTTGGCAGCGAGCGCTACATCAACCAGGCCGTCAGGGACACGTTTAACAGCTTCTGGGGCCAGTTCGGCTGGATGGCGCTGCCGCTTCAGGGCTGGATGTACCAACTGTTTCAGGCGCTCACCGGGCTGGCGCTGGCCGGTCTGCTGCTGCCGCGATCCATGCGGCGGGAAGCGTCATCACCCCCTGACGAACGGCGATTCCGCCAACAGTCGTGGATCGTGTTGGGGGCGGTCATCGTATTGGCGTTTGCAGCGTATATCTTCTATAACACGGAATTTCTGCAATTTCAGGGGCGCTATCTCTTCCCGGCGCTGATCCCGCTGGGGCTGCTGCTGGCGCTGGGGGTGGATGCGTGGCGGCGCTGGCTGTTGAGAGGTCTGCCGGGGGCGCAGTGGCTCCCGGTGGGAGTGTTTCTGCTGCTGGCGGTGTTTGATGTGTATCTGATCTGGCGGGTGATCCTACCGGGGCTGGCTCCCTGAAGCCCAGATACAGGCGGAAATTTTAAAACTTTTTCGCATAAAACATGGCCTAATATTAAAATCCTCTGAACATCGGGCACATCTGGCGGATTCTATGGTATACAGTAATGTATGTTGTAATAAAAGCGATCCATTTGCTTAAGGAGGAAGCTATGTCAGGCTTCAAGCGTCCGATTATCAGTTTTATGTTGGTTCTGGTGCTGCTGGTTTCAGCATCTGCGGTGTTTGCGCAGGATGCCGCTACCCCAATCCCGGAAGGTGCGGAAGAGATCGCCCAGGATCTGGTGGATATTACGGAAGGTGCTGCCGAAAGTACCGTGGCAACCGTCGATAATCTGATTAATACGCTGGTGCAGCCGCCGCGTTCAGATATTGCCCGCATCCTGCTGATTGTGGGTGGCGTGGTGTTACTGGTCGCCGGGTGGCGTTTTTACGAATACATCATCCTTATCGCCGGCGTGATTATCGGCGCGACGGTGGCGCTGTCGCTGGTCACGACGGATAGTATCGTCATTGCCGTGCTGGTCATGCTGGTTGGCGCGGTGATTGGCGCGGTGATTAGTGTGTTTGTCTATTACGTCGCGGTCTTTTTGATCGGCGCGTATGTCGGTATTGTGCTGACTGGCATCGTGGCTGCTGCGCTATCACTGACGCCGGTTTCACCGATTGCACTGCTCATCGGCGCGATTATCGGCGGGATGGTGATGCTGGCGGTGTCGATTGAGTTCCTGATTTTGCTTTCGGCCATTGTTGGGGCGCAGATGCTGGTGCTTGGCCTGGGTCTGGATGCGATCTGGAT
>JAEYPL010000278.1 GCA_023410905.1 Pseudomonadota bacterium | reverse complement strand
TTTTTTTATTGGCGCCGTAGGAAGCAGCGCAGGGAGAGGTGCCGGTGAGTGGCGAACCGAGTGCCGAGCCGCACGTCCGCGTACATCCCGCGATCGACAGTATCGATGCCGCCGTCTGGGACGCGCTCGCGAACCCGGATTCGCTGACGCTCAATCCCTTCACGACGCACGCCTTCCTTCAGGCGCTGGAACAGTCGGGTACGGTCGGTCGCCGCACGGGCTGGTCGCCATGCCATCTGGCCTTGGAGCAGAACGGCGCGATCACAGGCGTCGCGCCCTGCTATCTCAAGAGCCACAGCAAGGGCGAATACATCTTCGACTATGGCTGGGCCGAGGCCTATGAGCGGGCAGGCGGGCGCTACTATCCCAAGCTTCAGATCGCCGTGCCGTTCACGCCCGTGCCGGGACGGCGTTTCATGGTTGGCGCAGGTGAGGGCGCGGAGATGCGCGAGCGGCTGCTGCTCGCCGGCGCTATTGCACTCGCCAAGGAAGCCGAAGCCTCGTCGGTGCACGCTACCTTCCTGACGGAGGACGAGTGGTCGCGCATCGGTGCCGATGCCGGCTGGCTTCAGCGGACGGACCAGCAGTTCCACTGGCAGAATGCCAGCTACGCGACCTTCGACGATTTTCTCGCGAGCCTCGCCTCGCGCAAGCGCAAAGCCGTGCGCAAGGAGCGCGCCGAGGCACAGAGCATTCCGGGCCTCAGCATCGAGCATCTCCGCGGGCGTGATATCACCGAAGCGCACTGGGATGCGTTCTTCGAGTTCTATATGGATACGGGCAGTCGGAAGTGGGGGCGGCCCTATCTCAATCGCAAGTTCTATTCACTGCTCGGCGCGGTCATGGGTGATCGCTGTCTGCTCGTGATGGCGCGACGTGGCGACAAATACATCGCAGGCGCGCTCAATCTCATTGGCAGCGACTGCCTCTATGGCCGCTACTGGGGCGCGATCGAGCATCACCCCTTCCTGCATTTCGAGCTTTGCTACTACCAAGCCATCGAGATCGCGATCGCGATGAAGCTCGCGCGCGTCGAGGCGGGTGCACAGGGCGAGCACAAGCTCGCGCGTGGCTACATGCCGACGCCGACGTACTCGGTGCACTGGATTGCCGATCCGGGTTTCCGCAAGGCGGTCGCCCGTTATCTCGTGGAGGAGCGGGACTACATGGCGCAGCAACGGCTCGCGCTCGCCGAGTACGGCCCTTATAGAAAAGATGCGTGCGACTGATGCCGGTGGCGCGTCACGCAGTGAATACCGGAGGAAGAGAATGAGCATTTCGACGATCGGCTTCATCGGCCTCGGCGTCATGGGCGAGGCCATGTGCCGTAACCTCGCCCGCAAGGGGACGTGGAAGGTCGTCGCGTTCGATCAGCGCCAAGAGCCGCTCGAGCGTCTGAAGGCCGATAATGTCGGGATTGCGACGTCGCTGCGGGGCCTAGTCCAGGCGGCGGACGTGGTCATCATGTGCCTGCCGGGTGGCCGCGAAGTCGAGATCGTTACGGAAGGCGCATCGGGCCTCGTCGCGCTCATGCGCCCGGGACAGACACTGGTCGATATGTCGACGGCGCCGCCTGCGCTGATGCGCAAGCTCGCCGCGGACCTTGCCGCCAAGGGCGCGTTCTTCGCCGATGCGCCGATCGCGCGCACGCGACGCGCGGCCGTCGATGGCACGCTCTCGATCATGGTCGGGGGGGCGCCCGAGGTGTTCGCAACCATCAAGCCGCTGCTCGACACCATGGGCAACGAGATCACGCACTGCGGCGACGTCGGCGCGGGGCAGGTGGTGAAGATCATGAATAACATGGTGCTGTTCGAGACGACCATGGCGCTCGCGGAGGCGATCTCGATCGCCGAGGCTTCCGGTGTCGAGGGCAGTCTGCTCTTCGAGACAATGAGCAAGGGTTCGGCGGACAGCTTTTGTCTGCGCAACCACGGCATGAAGCACCTTCTCCCGCAGGATTATCCTGAGGGGGCTTTCTCGGTGCTCTATGCGCAGAAAGACCTCTCGTACGCACGCGATCTCGCCAAGGCGGCCGGCATCAAAGCGCGCGGTGCCGATCTCGTCGCGACGCTCTTCGACGAGGCCATTATGGCCGGCGACGGCGATCGCTATACGCCAGTCATTCGCAAGGTGATGAAGGACGAGGGGTGAATTCCGCGCTCGCGGCGCTGTTGATCATCACCCCTGCGAAATATACCGTTGACGCGATCGACGACGCGGCGCAGCGTCCCACGTCACTTCTACGGGGCTGCTCATGACCGACCCTCGTTCTGCCGATCCGCTGGCCATCCATTCGGCCGTGCGGTTCCTGATGGCGCTGCATTTCATCAACTGGCTCGGCTTTGCCGGTTGGAATGCCATGCTCCACAACTACACCATCGAGGCGGTGGGCTTCGGCTGGTTCGAGGCGGGCCTCACGCAGACCGTGCGCGAGATTCCGGGCTTTCTGGCGTTCACCGTCGCCTTCTGGCTCGTGATCATGCGCGAGCAGGTGCTCGGCTACATTGCGCTCGTGCTGCTCGGTCTCGGTGTCGCGCTGACCGGCAGCAATCCGACGCTCATGGGCGTGCTGATGTCGACCTTCATCATGTCGGTCGGCTTTCACTACTTCGAGACGGTCAATACATCGCTGCAGCTTCAGCTCCTGCCGAAGGCGCAGGCCCCCTCGCTCATCGGCCGCATCATCAGCGCAGGAGCAATGGCGCAGTTCGTCGCCTACGGCAGCCTCGCGGTCGTGTGGTGGCTCGGCTGGCGCAATTACGCGGTGCTCTATGCCATCCTCGGGCTGTCGTGCGCCTTCCTCACCGTCGTCGCGATGTTCTACTTCAAGCGCTTCGAGGGGCCGGTGCGGCAACGCGCGGGCCTCGTCTTCCGCAAGCGATATGGCCTCTATTACGCGCTGACCTTCATGAGCGGTGCGCGGCGCCAGCTCTTCATGGCGTTTGGCGGGTTCCTGCTCGTCAAGAAATTCGGCTACTCGGTTGCCGACATGGCCATGCTCATGTTGGTCACGTCATCGCTCAACACGTTCTTCGCGCCGCGCCTCGGCCGCTTGGTGCAGAAGTGGGGCGAGCGCAACACCATCATGCTCGAGAACAGCGTGCTGATCTGTGTGTTCATCGGCTATGCCATGACGGACAGCCCGCATGTCGCGGCGGGTCTCTTCATCATCGACGGCATCTTCTTCACGCTCATCCTGGCGCAGAAGACGTACTTCCAGAAGATCGGCGATCCCGCGGATATGGCGGCGACGGCATCGGTCGCCTTTACGATCAACCACATTGCCGCGGTAGCGATCCCCGTGAGCTTCGGCCTGATCGGGACGATCGACTATTCGATCATCTTCTGGCTCGGCGCCTGCATCGCGTTTACGTCGCTCATGCTCTCGCTGCTCGTGCCGCTCGATCCCGGCCCCGGCCGCGAGACCGTGCTCGCGCGATCGCAAACACAGCCGGCGGAGTAGCTCAGCCGGCCTTTGCGAGTGTGTCCTTCAGCAGGGTCAACGCGCGCGCTGCGAAGGCGCGCATGTTCGCCTCGCGATCGGGTGAGCCCGTTTCCAGCGTGATGACGGCTTCGACCGGTCCCGAGATCGCCATGCAGGAATGGCCCGCCGCATCGCCGTAGCGGTTGCCCGTCGGGCCGGTGGCGCCTGTTTCGGAGAGCGCCCAGGTTGCGCCGAGATTTTCGCGCGCCTGCTTCGCCAGCAGTGCCGCGTAGGGTTCGCTGGCCGAGCGCACTTTCCGCATGTCGTCGTCGGTGATGGTCGTGAGTGCCGAGCGCGCCTGCCGCGTATAGACCACCGCGCCACCGAGGTAATAGGCGGACGCCCCCGGCACCGACAGCAGCGCCGCACTGATCAGCCCACCGGTCGATGACTCCGCGATCGCGATCGTTTCCTTGCGCGCTTTCAAGATTTCCGCGATCTCGGCGGCGATTGGGAGCAGTGATTGCATTGGTGTTTCCTCCGTTATCTGTCGGCGGGCTGCTGGCAAGGCGTGCTCTCGCCTCGTGTCGTGGTGCTATGCCCGCGGCGGCTATGCGGAGAGGTTACCTCCGTTGCTACAATCTCCAAGTCCATAAAAGACGGGGGCTCCGGGGGGTGTCCCCCGGGCGGAGCGCGAGGTCATGCTGAAAGCATGCCAGAGGCATGGGCCTCGCTCGCGTCGCAGACGCGACTAGCTCGCGGCCCGCAACCACCCACCGATATCCGCAAGCGCGCGTTCGGCCATGAGGCGTTTGCGGGCGAAGCCCTTTTCCTTGCCCTTGATGCGTTTGCCGTCGGCATCCGTGCGCGGCTCCTCGATCGCTGGGAAGAGGCCGAAGTTGATGTTCATGGGCTGGAAGGAGCGCGGTCCTTCGCCCTGAGCTTCCACATGGCCACCCGTGATGTGCGCAATGAGCGCGCCGAGCGCCGTGGTCGGCGGTGGCGGCGCCAGCGTCGTGCCCAGACGCTCGGCGGCGGCGAAGCGGCCCGCGAGCAGGCCGATGGCGGCGCTTTCGACATAGCCCTCGACGCCGGTAATCTGGCCGGCGAAGCGCAGTCGCGGCATGGACTTGAGGCGGAGATTGCTGTCGAGGAGCCGCGGGCTGTTGAGGAAGGTGTTGCGATGCAACCCGCCGAGGCGCGCGAACTCGGCATTCTGCAGGCCGGGGATCATGCGGAAGATACGCGTCTGTTCGGCGTGGCGGAGTTTGGTCTGAAAGCCCACCATGTTCCAGAGCGAGCCGAGCGCATTGTCCTGGCGCAGCTGGACGACGGCATAGGGCCAGCGGCCCGTGCGCGGATCGTCGAGGCCGACGGGCTTCATGGGCCCGAAGCGGAGCGTTTCGCGGCCGCGCTCGGCCATGACCTCGACGGGCAGGCAGCCGTCGAAGTAGGGCGTGTTGGCTTCCCAGTCTTTGAAGGATGTCTTCTCGCCCGCGAGAAGCGCGTCGATGAAGGCTTCGTACTCGTCCTTGTTGAGCGGGCAATTGATGTAGTCGGCGCCGGTGCCGGCCGGGCCGGTCTTGCCGTAGCGTGACTGGCGCCAGGCGATGGTCTCGTCAACGCTGTGCAGGTGCACGATCGGCGCGATAGCATCGAAGAACGCGAGTTCGCCTTCGCCCGTGAGGCCCGCAACGGCGGCGCTCAGCGCGGGGGAGGTGAGCGGGCCGGTCGCTATGATCACGCTCTCCCAGTCCGCGGGCGGGAGGCCGGCCACTTCCTCGCGCGCGATCGTGACCAGCGGATGGGCTTCGAGCCGGGCCGTGACCTCAGCTGCAAAGCCGTCCCGGTCGACGGCAAGGGCACCGCCGGCCGGGAGCTTATGGGCGTCGCCTGCGGACATGATGAGGGAGCCCGCGCGGCGCATTTCCTCATGAAGGAGGCCGACGGCGTTATTGGCCCAGTCGTCGGAACGAAAGGAGTTCGAGCAGACCAGCTCGGCGAGGCTCTGGGTTTGATGGGCCTCGGTCATCCGTAGGGGACGCATTTCGTGAACGGTCACCGGAACGCCGGCCGAGGCGATCTGCCAGGCGGCCTCGGAGCCGGCGAGTCCCCCTCCGATCACATGCAAGGATCTTTCTTTCGTCATGGTCTTGTTTTGTGTGGACAATCTCGTCCGCGCAAGGACATTTGCATAGAAGGGCGAATCGTCCCTTTTAGGGGGATGGGGTTCGGGGCCAGAGGCACAGTTCACGGCATGCGCGTCAAGGTTCTTTTCAGCTTGATCGTCGGCGTCCTGCTGGCGGGCTGCACCTATGAGCGCACGGGGCCGCTGAGCCTGCATTATGCCGAGTTCAAATCCGAGGCGCCGGACGGGAACATCGTGCACGTCTGCCACGCCTATGGCTGCAAGATGCAGACGCGATTCCGCTTCACCGAACAGGACGTCGTCGAGCTGACCAAGCTCATGAAAAAGATGCGGAATTCCGAGGACGCCAAGGGGGAGCGCCGTAGCGTAGCGTACGCCATCGGCTGGATGGAGACGCGGGTCGGCAAGCAGATCGGCACCGACAAGGACCGGCCCGGCATGGACTTCGCCGCCTCGGGCGATCCGACTCAGCAGGATTGCGTCGACGAGGCCACGAACACCACGAGCTACCTCAAGGTGCTCGATCACAATGGTCTGCTGAAGTACCACACGATCACCCGCCCGATGTCCAAGGAGAACCTCCTGCGTGGAATCTCGGGCTGGACGCACTGGACGGCGGTGCTCGTCGAGAAGGGCAATGGCCAGCGCTGGGCGGTCGATAGCTGGATCTACGCGAACGGCGAGAACCCGGCGATCGTCGAAGCCGAGAAGTGGTACATCGACTCGCTTAACAACCTGCCGATCGCGATGCGGTGAGCGGGCCTGCGCGTCGGCTCTTACCGCTTCAGCTCACAGCACCCTTCGAACAAATTTTCATCGTCCGACAGCAGGACCTGGAAGGCATAGTCGTAGCCGGACATGCCGTCGCTGCACCATTGCTGATGCGTGACCGTTGCGCGGAGCGACTGCCCCTTCTCATCGCGCAGACGATAGAGCAGTGGGAAGAGGCGGGCCACCGACGGGTGCACGCGCTCGACGGTCAGTTTCGATTTCGAGTCGGGATCGGAGAACTCTCCCTCCTTGGGTGAGAGCGTGACGCCCCAGAAGGGCTCCGTACCCGCGCAGTGGAATGTCTCGCCCTTGAGATCCACGGGATCGTCGGCCGTCAGAAAGCGCGCGTTCACCCAGCCCTTGACCGAGCCGACGACCACCTCCGACCAGCGCTGCTTGTTCACCTCCTTGGAGCGCCCCGTGCCGAGGACATTGGTGGCATTGGCCGGGATGCTCGCGAGCTCTTTCCAGTCCGCGGGCTTGCCCCCGTCCTCGGGCTCCTCGCGGACCGCGAGCTTGTCACCAGCCGCGACGCCGATGATCTTGTAGGTCTCGAAAGCGGAGGCGGCGGGCGCGAACGCGACAAAGGCCGCCAGCAGCAGGGCAACGGAGAGAAGACGTGAGTTTCTGAGCATAGCCCGACCTGTCAGCGGAGCGTGGAGGCGGCCAATTTAGCGATCCTGCTCTCTTGCGCCAGGGTCTTACTGCGGCAATCTGATGTGCGGGCTTACAGCGCGTTCTTGTGGATGCGTCCGTCCTTCATGATGATCAGGAAGTTTTTGTCGGGAGCAGCAACCAGCTCGATGTTCTCCAGCGGATTGCCGTCGACGAGCAGCAGGTCGGCGAACGCACCTTCTTCGACGACGCCGAGCTTGCCGGGATAGGGATTGCGGGCACCCGAGAGCGCCAGCAGCCCGGTATTGCCCGAGGTCGCCATGACGAGGATTTCGGCAGGCGTGTACCAGCGGGTGAGATCGGCAAGCATGCGGCCCTGCCGTGTGGCCATGGCCGCCGAGAAGAGGATGTCGGTGCCAAAGGCCGTCTTGAGTTTGTACTTCTTCGCGAGCGTGTAGACACGATCGGTGCCGTTGACGACCTGCTGCTTGCGGGCCTGGTTGGCCGGGCTCAAGCCGGCGGTGCCTCCGACGTCGAGAAAGGGCTGGGTGCTGAGCCAGATCCCTTTTTCCGCCATGAGCTTTGCAGTCGCGTCGTCCATGAGATGCGCGTGCTCGATGCATTTGACGCCGGCCGCGATCGATCGCTGGATCGAGGCTGGCGTGTACGCATGTGTGCAGACGTACGTGCCCCAGTTCTCGGCAGCTTCGACGGCCGCGCGAAGTTCGGCTTCGTTGAACGTGGTCACATCGAGGGGGCTGAACGGAGAGGCCACGCCGCCACCGGCCGTGAGCTTGATCTGTGATGCGCCCTGCATGAGTTGCTCGCGCACGCGTATCCGGACTTCGTCCGGGCTGTCGGCGATCATGCTGCCGCCTAGCTGCTCGACGCGAGACGTCGCACTTCCCATCGCGCGCGGTAGGTCGGAGAACTGGCGGAAATCGCCGTGCCCGCTGGTCACCGTGATGATGGCGCCCGATGGATAGATGCGCGGCCCCGGCACGAGCCCCTCGTCGATGGCACGCTTCAAGCCGAATGAGGGGCCGCCGAGATCGCGGACAGTCGTGAAGCCGCGCATGAGCGTTGCCGTGGCCTCCGCTCCCGCTTGGAGGTTCATGTAGCCGGCGTCACTGGCGAACATCATCGGCGGCGTCATACGGACCAGCATGGTGTGCCAGTGCATGTCGATGAGGCCCGGCATCAGAGTGCGCCCGCCACCGGCAATGACTGTCGCGCCTGCCTCTCCGGATATCGGACTCGATGAAATGCGTGCGATCGTGTTGCCGCGCACCAGCACGTGCGAGGGCGCGGAAAGCGTGGCCGTCTTGCCGTCGAAAATGCGGACGTTCACGAAGAGCGTGATGGTGGGGGGCGACGCCTGCTGAGCATGAGCGCAGGCCGGAAGCAGGCCGAGTAAGGTTGCAATCGCGCGAATGCTGGCGGGCGTCATGGCAGGCCTCCGATGCGGGCGTCCTCGCCCTGTGCACGAGGCCAGTAAGTCCTGCGGCGAACGGCGCGCCTATCCGGGTAGGTCCGTATGTTCCCCTAGGGATTTGCCCCAAAAGCCAAGTGCGCGGAGAAGAATATTCAAATTATTGAATGTTCGCGCCAGCTCACTCTATGATCGCGCTCGAACATAATCCGGCGCCGGCGAAATCCAAGAACGGCGCCGCACGAGGGGAGACGACAATGCCCAAATTCCGCGTGATCGACACGGGGCTGCGTGCCGGCCGCGAGCAGATTGCTTTCGACGAAGCGCTCATCGAGCTGCACAAGGCCGGCACGATCCCCGACACGGTGCGCTTTCTGCGCTTTCCGCCGACGGCGTTGATCGGTCGCCATCAGGCCATGAGCCACGAGGTGAAGGTCGAGCACTGCCGCGCGAACGGCATCGGGCTCGTCCGGCGGATCACGGGTGGCGGCGCCATCTATTTCGACGAGGGCCAGATCGGCTGGGAACTGGTGCTTTCTAGGAAGCGGCTGCCCATGCCCTCGCTCGGCGACTACACGCGCGCCATCTGCGAGGCAGTTGCGCACGGGCTTTCCATGACATTCGCCATCGAGGCGCGCTTCCGGCCGCGAAACGACATCGAGGTTGGCGGGCAGAAGCTGTGCGGCACGGGCGGCTTCTTCGATGGGGATACGCTGTTCTACCAGGGCACGGTGCTCATTGACGTCGATCCGGCGCGCATGATGGCCTGCCTCAATGTGCCGGCGGCGAAGCTGCAAAAGCGCGATCTCGACAAGGCCGAGCAGCGCGTGACGACGCTGAAAGCATTGCTCGGGGGCACGGCACCGGAGATCGCCAAGGTTCAGGAGGCGGTACTGCTCGGCTTCCGCGAGAAGCTGGGGCTCGACCTCGATGCGGGTGCGCCGAGCGAGGCGGAGGAAGTGCTCGCGAAAAAGATCCACGACGAGACGATCGGCACCGACGACTTCGTTTTCGAGATCGACAATCCGCGGAGCGCCGAAGTCAGCGAGGCGTCGTTGACGGGCGCCGGTGGGACCGTCTCGGCGTATGTGCGCCTCGAAGGTGCGGGCGGGGCGCGGCGTGTGCGCGAGCTGCTGCTGACCGGCGATTTCTTCGTCACGCCGCCGCGCATGGTGCTCGACCTCGAAGCTGCGCTGCGGGGCGTGCCGGTCGCGGAGGTCGGCGCTGCTGTGGATGGCTTCTTTGCAGCCTCGCGGCCGGACCTACTGACGATCGCGCCGACGGATTTCAGATCGGTGATCGAGAAGGCCGTGGCGGCGGGCGGACCCGGCTAGGCCTCAGCGGCGCGTTGTCGTCGCGCTTTCGGCCGTGCGCCGGCGGCGCTCGCTCACGCGCGGCGGAAGCCTGCGCTCGAAAGCCTCGACCTGCTCGGGCGAAAGGCGATAGTGGCCCGTGATGCGGTCGACAAAGAGCGCATCCTCGACCTGCGGACCCCAGCCGCGATTGTGAGCGATGAGCGGCCGTCCAGATGGCGCGATGCGGTCGGTCACGATCGCGATATGATACTGCGAGATGCGTCCCTCTGGCCGGTGATAGGTCACGATGTCGCCCGGCCGATAGTCCTCGGCGAATTCGGAGATGGCGAGGCTCGTGCCGTAGCGCGTGAGAAAGCGGCGCACGACCTCGACGCGGCGATGATCGATGCTCGGGTCTCCGCGGCCGAGGCGCGAGGCGTGGATAAGCTTCTGCAGGTCGATGCCGAGCGCTCGGTAAGCGCGGATGACGACGTCGGTGCAGACGCCGTACAGGGGCTGGGTGTCGCCGCCCGGAAAGGCGAGGCTCACGTAGCGCGCATTGTAGATGACGAACTCATCGGTCTGCGCGAGCGCCGCAGCGGCCAGCGCGCGGCCGAAATGGGCAGGTGGGGTCGTGCTCGCCGCTTGCGGTTCATCCTCCGGCAGGCATATGGGCGGCGGAAGCGCGGCGACAGATGGCGGCGCCGGTGGTCGTTCGCGCGTGCTGTTGGTGGGCTCAGGAAAGAGCGGCATGGCCTCGCGCGAAAGGTCGCCATGCCAGGGCTCGGGTAGGAACTCCGAAGATGCGATTTCCTCCGGCGGGGCGGTGTGTAGCGCGATCTCGTTGCTCTCTACAGTCTCCGCGACGACCTGCGCGTTTTCGGCTGAGGAGGTCCGCTCCGTGGGTTCCGGCCATGCCGCGACGGCGTGGTTCGTCGGCTCCGGAAACAGCGGCATGGCTTCGAGCGCAAGCTTGCCGTGCCACTCCGGCAACGTGGGGGCAGCGGGCGCACGGGCCAGATGATTGGTCGGCTCCGGGAATACCGGCATGGCCTCGCGCGTGAGGTCCCCGTGCCACGCGATGGGTCTCGTGAGGAGCTGCGACGGGTCGATGCGATAGGCGTGGAGCATCGCCATCAGGGCCAGCGGCAGCACGAGAATGGCGAGCGCGGGCCAGTCCACGAGACCCTGTGCTGATTTTGGAGTGGTCGTGCGCAATGCGTGGCCGCGCTCGCGCGGTGGCACTGCCGAGGCTGCCGCAAGCGCGCGTGCAGGCAGCTTGGACGGCGATGACTGCCGCCCGTGCTTCCGCCGGCCACTGGCCTTGCGGTGCCCGTTGTTCTTCTTCACTGCAACTATCCCCCCGGCCAGTTGATGGCCGGCAACTTTGTCCCGGTGGGGATTATCCATAAGGGTGAAGCAGATACAAGCCGGACAGCCGGAAAAACCGCTGTAACCGCGCGGCGGCATTCTGCTTGACGCACGGCCTGATCGTGGCAAACGTCCGCCACCTGCTGACACACGCTTCCAACGGACAGTCCTGCATCATGGCCGGCCCCATTCTCAACCTCCTGCGCCTCGCGCGCGCCGGGCTGGTCCTCGCCCAGCATGGCGTGCGATTTGTGCCGGAGGGCGTGCCTGTGCCCTGGCCGTTGCGGCTCGCGCGCGCTGCGACCTGGCCCGTGCGCGTGCTGGCCTGGCCCTTTCGGCGCGGCGAAAGTGCCGACGTGCGCGTGAGCAGTGCGCTGTCACGGCTCGGACCGAGCTACGTCAAGCTCGGGCAGTTTCTCGCGACGCGGGCAGATGTGATCGGGCCGGAACTCGCGCGCGATCTTTCGAACCTGCAGGACCGCATGGCGCCGTTCCCGCAGGCCGAGGCGCGGGCCGCGATCGAAGCCGCACTTGGCGGGCGCGTCGAGGATCACTTCGTCGAGTTCGGCCCCCCCGTCGCAGCCGCCTCGATTGCCCAGGTGCACAAGGCCGTCGTGATCGAGGATGGCCAGCGCCGCGAGGTTGCAGTCAAGGTGTTGCGTCCCGATGTCGAGCGCCGCTTCAAGCGCGATCTCGACAGCTATTTCTTCGCCGCGCGCATGATCGAGCGCTTTCATGCGCCGACGCGGCGCCTCAAGCCCGTCGCCGTCGTCGAGACGCTCGCGCGCACGACCGAGATCGAGATGGATCTGCGGCTCGAAGCGGCCGCCATTTCGGAGATGGCGGAGAACATCAAGGGCGACGCGGGCTTCCGCGTGCCGGGCGTCGACTGGAAGCGGACATCGAAGCGCCTGCTCACGCTCGAGTGGATCGACGGCATTCCGATCGCTGACAACGCGCGGCTCGAGGCGGCCGGCTTCGACCGTCGTGCGCTCGGGCTCACCGTGCTGCAGTCCTTCCTGCGCCATGCGATGCGTGATGGCTTCTTTCACGCCGACATGCATCAGGGCAACCTGATGGTGGACCGCGAAGGCAATGTGGTCGCGGTGGACTTCGGCATCATGGGCCGGCTCGGGCACAAGGAGCGCCGCTTTCTCGCGGAAATCCTCCACGGCATCATTACGCGCGATTACCGTCGCGCCGCCGAGGTGCATTTCTGGGCGGGGTACGTGCCGCCGCATCATCCTGTGGAAGTTTTCGCGCAGGCGCTGCGTGCGATTGGCGAGCCCATTCAGGGGCGGCCTGCCGGTGAAATCTCCATGGCCGATCTGCTCGGGCAGCTCTTTGCCTACACCGAAGTCTTCGACATGCAGACGCGGCCGGAGCTGATCAATCTGCAGAAGACCATGGTCGTCGTCGAAGGCGTCGCGCGCGGTCTCGATCCTAACCTCGACATCTGGACGGCGGCCGAGCCCATCGCGCGCGAATGGGTCGAGAGCAATCTTGGGGCGGCGGGCGCACTTAAGGATGCGCGCGAGGGCGCTGGCGAGATCGGGCGACTGCTCGGTGATGTGCCGGCGCTGCTGGGGCAGGCGGAGCGCACGCTGCTCGCGCTCGCGGAAGCTGCCCGCAGTGGCGTGCGCCTCGATGATGAGACGGTCGAACGGCTCGCAGCAGCCGACGCGCGGCAAGGGCGGTCGAGCCGTGTCGCGCTCTGGATCGGTGCGCTGGCGCTTGCCGCGATCGCTGTTGCCTTGTGGGGGAGCTGAGGCGCGTCGCCGCCCGGTGGGCCGCAGATGGATAAGTCGGATTCGGGTCAGGCAGCGGCGCGACGCCTCGTGGCGATCGTCTGCGCGGCGCAGGTGCTGGTGCAGATCGGCGCGTTCTTCTGGCCGGCGCTGCTCCCGCGCATGATCCCGCTCTGGGACCTTTCGAACACGCAAGCCGGATGGATCACGGCGAGCTTCTACGCGGCATACATGCTCGCCGTGCCGATCCTCGTGACGCTCACCGATCGCGTGGACGCGAAGTACGTTTATCTGTTCGGCGTCGGCGCGACCGTCGCCGGGCATGGTGGTTTTGCACTTTTCGCCGAGTGGCTACTGGTCGGCGATGGCCTTTCGCGCATTGACCGGCCTCGGCTGGGCCGGAACGTACATGACCGGCCTCAAGCTGCTCGCGGATCAGGTGGATGCGAAGATGATGTCGCGCGCCGTGACGGGGCATGCGGCAAGCATCGGCATTTCCGGTGCGCTCTCCTTCGCGACGGGGGACTTGCTGGCGAACATCGGCGGCTGGCAGCTCGCGTTCTTAGTGGCGGCACTGACTGCCGCGATCGCGTGGGGCATGGTGGCGCTTATCGTGCCGCGCCGCGCGGCGCCGGCCGCCAAACCGAGTGACGGCGGCGGTCTGTTCAACTTCCTGCCTGTGCTGCGGAACCGATCGGCCATGGCGTACGCGATCGGCTATTGCGTTCACACGCTGGAAATGAGCGCGCTGCGCGGTTGGGGCGTTGCATTTCTCGGCTATGTCGCAGCGACTACGGGCGCCGGCGCGTTGATCCTGTCTCCGGCGGCAGTCATGACGTTGCTCGGCTTGATCGGCGTGGCGGCGAGCGTCAGCGGAAACGAGATGGCCATCCGCCTCGGTCGACGCCGTCTCATTCAGCTCGCCATGGCCGGATCGATCGTGACGGCCTTGGCCATCGGCTTCGTCGGCGTCTGGTCGTACTGGCTCGCGGTGGCGTTGTTGCTCGTCTATGGGCTCGTGGTTTGGCTCGACTCTTCCTCGCTTACCGCGGGGGCCGCAGGTACGGCCGAGCCGGCGCGGCGTGGCGCGACGCTCGCCGTGCATTCATCGCTCGGTTACGCAGGCGGGTTCGTTGGGCCGATCGTGGTCGGCTGGAGCCTGGACCGGGCAGGTGGCATGTCACCGCTCGGATGGGTGGCAGGTTTCGGTAGTGTTGCGGTGTTCATGCTCGCGGCGCTCGTTGCGTTCGTTCTCATGCGGCCACGCGGTTTAGCCGGCGACACGGGGGGGTGAGCACGCTCAAATCCGCCGGCCCGCATCCTTCCAGTAGGGCTCGCGCAGGCGGCGCTTGAAGATCTTGCCGGAGTCTTCGCGCGGCAGGTCGTGCGCGATCTCGATGCGTCGTGGCACTTTGTAGCTCGCGAGATGCGATTGCAGGTGCGTGCGCACGGCCTCGATGTCGAGCGCATGTCCCGGCATGGCCTCGACGAGCGCGATGAGGGCCTCGCCGAATTCCTCGTCCGGAATGCCGAACACGGCGCAGTCCTTCACGCCAGGCATGGCGATTGCGACGGCCTCGATCTCGGCGGGGTAGATGTTCACGCCGCCGGAGATGACCATGTCGCGCTTGCGATCGCAGAGAAAGAGATAACCGTCTGGGTCGATATAACCCATGTCGCCGACGGTGATGAGCCCGCGGCGCTCGATCTCGGCCCGCTTTTCGGGAAGGTTGTGGTAGGTGAACTCGGGGTAGTAGTCGATCGAGGAGAAAACCTCGCCGATCTCGCCTTGCGGCACCTCGCGGCCCTCCTCGTCCTGTATGGAGAGCTTTGCTCCCTTCGAGGGACGGCCGACCGTGCCCGGTTTTCTCAGCCAGTCCGCGCTCGAGACGATGGTGACGGCGCCGCTCTCGGTTGCGCCGTAGAACTCCCAGATGACAGGCCCCCACCATTCGATCATGGCGCGCTTGACGTGCACCGGACAGGGCGCGGCCGCGTGCATCACAAAGCGAAGAGAGGAGATGTCATAGCGGCGGCGGACATCTTCGGGCAGCTTCAAGAGGCGCACGAACATGGTCGGCACCATGAAGAGCGTATCGATGCGCTCGCGCTCGATGGTTGCGAGGAGTTCCTCGGGTTCGAAGCGCGGCATGAGAATGAGCGCTTCGGCGAGGCGAGCAGCGCGCAGCACGAAGGCATTGGGCGCGGAGTGATAGAGCGGCCCCGCCATGATCGTGCGAATGTCGGGGGAGACGCCATACACGACGCGACGTGCCTCGTTGAGCGCCTCCTGCTGCTCGGGCGTCGGCGGTGCGCGGCGAACGCCCTTCGGATGCCCGGTCGTGCCGGACGTGTAGATCATGCTGAGCGTCTGCGGGCGCGGCGCGCCGGACCAGGGTTCGTGCGCGCCGATGAAGTCGTCCCAACTGCGGGCGTCGGACCGGAGTGCGCAGCGCTCCGGCGGAATGGCGAATGCGCGCGCGATCGTATCAGGTGTCGGCGCAGCCAGGATGGTGACGCCGGGCGGGGCTGCGCGGCGCGCCGCATCGAGCAGATCGGCGTGCGTAACGATCACCTTCGCTGCGCAGTCGCGGAGGATGTAGCCGATCTCCTCGGGGTGGAAGTGCCAGTTGATGGGCACGGCGTAGGCGCCGAGGCGAATGGCAGCGTAGGAGGCTTCCAGAAAGGCGATGTCGTTGCGCATGAGGATCGCGACGCAGTCGCCCTGGCCGACGCCGAGGGCGGCGAGGCCTGATGCGGCCCGCTCTATCCGGGCGTCGAATGTGGCCTGATCGATGATGCGCACGCCGCTCACGATGCCGCGCACGAGCCCGTCGTCTGCCCCCATGGGGAACCTCCCGCTTTTGATCTTTTTGTTCAGTTGAGCATGGGCGTGTGCGGCAAAGCAAGCTGGCGGAAGGGGCGGGCGACCGTTAGAATTCGCTCAAACAACAGTTCACCCAGGAGGCGCGCTGCATGTCGGAGGAATCGGTCGTTGTGACCCGTAAGGATGGCGTCGCCATTGTCCGGCTCAATGAGCCAAAGTCGATGAATGCCATGTCCGCCGGCATCAAGGCCGGCCTGGATGCTAATGTTCCAGGGCTGCTCGAAGACGACGGCGTGCGCTGCATTCTCATAACTGGTACGGGCGATGCGTTCTGCGCGGGTGGTGATATCCGGAACATGGGGCGCGCCAAGCCCTCGGACACGCGCGAGCGTATGCGCCGGTCGTACCGCTGGTCGGGGCGCCTGCTGAAGGCGGAAAAGCCGATCGTGACGGCGGTGAATGGCGCAGCGGCGGGGGCGGGCGTGTCGCTTGCGCTCATGGGCGATGTCGTGATCGCATCGACTTCGGCGTATTTCACGACGGGGTTCGTCAAGATCGGCGTGGTGCCGGATCTCGGGCTGCTCGCGACGCTGCCGCGCGCCGTCGGGACGATCCGCGCCAAGGATATGCTCCTGACGAGCCGCAAGGTCGACGCGGAGGAGGCCTTGCAGATCGGTCTCTGCTCGCGCGTCGTGGCGCCGGGCGAGCTGATGGACAAGGCCATGGAGGTCGCGGAGCAGTTCGCGAACGGGCCGACGATCGCCTATGGACTCCTGAAAAAGATGGTCTCGAAGGCCTATGACGCTTCGTTCGACGAGTTCCTCGATGCCGAGGCGTTCGCGCAAGGCACGGTTATGGCGACCGATGATTTCATCGAAGGCATCACGGCCTTCCGCGAGAAGCGCCGGCCGAAATTCAAGGGAAGCTGAGGCGCATTCTCGTGATGCCGGCATGATCGGGGGCTGGGCCATGGCAGGCCCAGCCCTTTTTCTCGGCGGTTACATGAACGCTGCGTTCCACCACAGATGCGTGAAGATGCTCGCGATATAGCCGAGCCCGATGGCCCACGCCCATTTGAGGTGATTGAGGAACGTGTAGTGGTTGCGCACGAGGCCCATGAGGGCCACGCCCGCCGCCGTCCCGATCGATACGAGGCTGCCGCCGACGCCCGTACTCAGGGTGATCAGCATCCATTGGCCCGTCGACATTTCCGGGTTCATGGTGAGCACCGCGAACATCAGCGGGATATTGTCGAACGCAGCGCCCAGAATGCCGATGGCGACATTGGCGTAGGTGGCCCCGAGGTCGACATAGAGGAAGTTCGACAGCACCGCGAGATAGCCGGCAACGCCAAGCCCACCCACGGCGAAGATGACGCCGAAGAAGAACAGGAGCGTGTCCCACTCGACCCGCCCGATTTCCCGGAAAGAGTCGAAGCCAAAGGCGTGGTCGTTGCGGCGCCGGCCCTTCTGCTGGAGCAGGTAGCTGTACATCTGGAGGTAGCCGAGACCCAGCATCATGCCGAGCGCGGGCGGGAGCTGGAAAATGCTCTTGAATGAGATGGCCGTCGTGATGGTGGCCAAAAACAGAAGCAGGACGACCAATCCGCCCGGCTTCATTTTTCTCACCTCGCTCACGGCTGCCGGCGTTCCCTTGGGAACGCTGGAATGCATGAGCACCGCCGGCACGAGAAAGTTCACCAGCGCCGGAACGAAAAGGTGGAAGAACTCCAGGAACGAGAGCTTGCCTTTCTGCCAGACCATCAGCGAGGTGATGTCGCCGAACGGCGAGTAAACGCCGCCAGCATTGGCAGCGACCACGATGATGATGCAGCCCAGGACAATGAACTGGTAGTTGCCGACACCGACGGCCACCACCACGGCACCCATGACCAGAGCCGTGGTCAGGTTATCGATGATGGGACAACCGAAGAAGGCCAGACAGCCGATCAGCCAGAAAAGCTGCCGGTACGAGAGCCCGAGACTGACCAGCTTCGTCCGCAGGACATCGAAAACGCGGCGTTCCTGCATCGTGTTGACGTACGTGATGGCCACGATGAGGAACAGCATGAGCTCGCCGTAGTCGAGGATCACATGCTTTGCGGCGGCCTCGAGGGTCGCGCTCTGGCCGTGCAGTGTGTAGACGATGCCGAGTACGGCCCAGATCAGCCCCGCCGCCAGCATGACGGGCTTCGACTTGCGCAGCTGAATGACTTCCTCGACGGCCACGAAGCCGTAAGCGACGAAGAATATAAAAAGCAACAGAAAGCCGACGGGATGCGCGGTCAGATCGATGCTACCGGAGGCTGCATGCGCTTGGAGCGGTGAAAGGAGGATAATCAAAAAGGCAACAAGACGCGCAAGAACCGGCCGCCCAACCAAACCCCTCATCCCGCCTCCCTGGAAGTTTTACGTGATTATTTGACCCTTCATCATGGTTGATATTGGGCCCTCTCTGCAAGAGCGCAGTGTACGTAAATTTACGGAGTACCTGTCGATAAAACTTCGCATTGGAGATGCGCTCCTATCTCGACGCATTTAGTGCAGCGCAGCACGCTCCGCTTGCAGTTCTAAGATGCGCCGATCAGCGCTTGGTGCGGGCTCGGTCAGCGAAGCCGGCGCGGTGCAGGATTATCCGACTCGTGAGACTTCCCGCGACGGCGCGATGGCTGGTGCGAGCGTGCCGGACAGCCTCTGCCGCGCCCTCTTCTTGGCGCGCACCTCGCGCGCAAGGGCAGTGCCGAAAAGCAGCAGTACGGCGACGCCGATTGCTGTGACCCAACTTTCTGCCGTGGCGTCATGGCCTGCGGCAACGACGATGGCGCCGCCTATCACGGAGAGAATCACCCCGAGGCAGAAGACTTCGAGCGAGTTTCTCCCGGCATCGGCGATCGTGCGCGCGAGGCCTGTCTTGAGCCATGAGGCCCGTGGCGGCAGCAGCACGAGGAGCAAATATCCGAAGGCGATGAAATGGAGGAGGCGCGCCGGACCGAGGGTCGTCTTGAGCATAAGATCGCCGTACGGCTCCAGAGGGATCGGCGCAGTGCCCATGTGTAGAGGCCACCGTGCCCATGGTGCCCGCAGGATAAAGGAAACCACGAGCACCAGCGCCGAGAGGGCAATGAGCACGGGGGAGGCCTGCAGCTCGTTGCGCTTCACCTTGATCGCTGCGGCCATGCCCAACGCCATGAGAAATTGCCAGGCGAATGGGTTGAAATGCCATGCCTCACCAGAAAGCGTCGGCAGGTTGAACGGAATGAACTGGGTGAGCGTCCAGGGCACTGCCGATAGCGCAAGGCCGATGGGAATGCTTTGCCGCAAGACGAGGTACAAGGCTGGAAAGAGCGCGAGCAGAACCACGTAGAGGGGCAGAATGTCGAAGAACGTCGGCTGATTGAGAAGCAGTGCAGCGCCCGCGGCAGCCGCGGGATCGCCGGAAAGCAGCGATTCGAACTTCAGCAGTTCGACGATTTGCATATCGCCTGAGATACGCGTCAGCAGCAGCAGCATGGCTGCAACGAACAGCAATGTCCCCATGTGATAGGCGTAGATGATGCCGATGCGGTTGGCGATCTTGCGCACGCCTTCAGCGGGCGATGGCTTGTCGAGATAGCGCCCATAAGCGAGCACGGCGGAATAGCCGGCCAAAGCGACGAACGTCTCGGCGGCATCGGAGAAACCGAAGTTCTGCTGCGTAACGGCGGCCCAGCGATTGTAGGGAACGTGATCGATGAATATCGTCAGAAGGGCGATGCCGCGAAGGAAATCCACGCGCAGATCGCGGCGAAAGCGCCTTTTCTCGTCAAACATGCTTCAGGCTCGCGGAGCTCGATAGTCGTGGCCTCAGGCGAGCTACGGGACAGGAACATGTCTGGCCGCCTACCTGATAACCCGGCCGCGGTGCAGGAGGTTCCCTGTTTCTCCGGTGCCTATGATCGTGCAGGCCGTGTCCGCGGGCGCAGGGAGTTGGCGAGGCGGAAGAGCAGGAGCGCCGCGACGATGCCCGCATAAATGAGCGGCTCTCCCGGCCAGACCTTCACGAGCATGATGAAATGGAGCGCCGCAGCCGCCGCCGCCAGATATGCGAGCCGATGCAACTTGCG
>JAEYPL010000264.1 GCA_023410905.1 Pseudomonadota bacterium | reverse complement strand
CTGCTGTGTAGCGGGCGGGCACCCCTTCATGAACGCGCGACTGCGCGTCGGCCGGTAGGCCGTTCTCGAGAAGAAAAACTAACGCCTATACTGCAGGAACGGCGATTTCGTCGCGACCTTGTCGTAGAGACCGCGGGCCCGGTAGTTGAACTCCTGCGTCGCCCAATACGTGCGCGTGGCACCGCGCGCGTCCGCCTCGGCATAGACCTGCTCGATCAGGGCGCGACCGATATCCTTGCCGCGCACCTTCGGATCCACGAACAGATCTTCGAGGTAGCAGTACCACGTCGGCGACCACGTCGAACGGTGGAACAGCACATGCGCAATGCCGACCGGCACGTCATCATCGCCGACTGCAACGAGCCCGATATGGAAACCTTCCTTGCCGCCCAGCAAGCGTTCCCAGGTCATCTCGATGACATCGTCGGGGACATGGGACTTATAGAATTCAATGTAGCCCTTGAAGAGCGGCAGCCACGCTGCCTTGTCCTTGGCTTCCAGGCGGCGAATACGAATGCTCATGACTGACGTCCTGTCGTTGCGCGGAGTGTGGCGCGGCGTTGGGCCTGCGGTGGCAGCGTAACCCATGGGCCGCACCGGAGGCCATACGCACGAACGCCCCGACCGACGCGCAAAACGCGCAGCGATCGAAGCGATCATGCTCCAGGGGTAGAGTAAGACCTTGAGTGTCGTCAGCCGCGCAGGCGCGTGCGGACGATGCGCGGGAATTCATCATTCGTGAATTCGTCCGCGGTGCGTGATTGTGATTGCCCCGGCATCGTGCCTCGCGCCGGCTCCATGCCGCCCTGCGGCGGCGTGTAGGGGGCAGACGCCTGAGCGCCGGAACGCGAGGGCGCTGCGGCCGCAGCGTTCCCGTTGCCGACGAACCAAGCCTCGATGAGGTCGAGCTCATCCGCTGAAAGCTTGAGGCCTTGTCCGCGGCAGCGTGCCACCACGAAATTCCGGAAGCGCCCCGCGAAGAGGTTCGCCGAAGCGCCCTGCTCGAACCACGGATCGGCCTCGCTCACGACATCCATAACGAAACGGACGTCGTCGCGGCGCAACTCCAGCCCATGCTCCTGCGCGCGGCGCTGTACATTCTGGATCGTCTGAGCGCCGAGCAGATTGTTCTCGTTGATCTCGAGCGCCATGACCTCGAAGAGCATCCGGTACTCGGGCGGCGCCAGCGGTGGCGCTTGGCAAGCCTCGTGAATGCGCGCGATCGACTGCTGGATGGCCGAGCCGCTTTCCTTCGGGCGCGCCGGAGCAGCAGCAGGGGGCGATACGCCATGGCTCGGTGCAGCCGTCGACATGGGCTGCGCGGGCTTCGAAGCCTGAGCCGGTGGTGTCGTTGCCGAGAGCGTCGGACTGCGCGGCGACGGCTCACGCATGGGCGCATCGCTCTGCGTGTAGCGCGGCATCCCAGCGAATGCGCCGCGCGTATCCGGTGCCGAAGCAGCAGGTGGCGGCAACGCACGCTCGGGACGGAAGTCGTCGTCGTGATGATCGAACGTGGGCTGCGGCGCGCGACGCTGCAGTCCGCCCTGGCTCGGGACATGATCGGCCAGTCCGCCGCGCGCGACGGGGGGGCTGGCGGCCGGAGGCGCGATCGCGCGCGACGGTGCCATCTCGCGCATTTCCGGCATCGGTGCCGCGCGCTTGGTCTGCAGATGGCGGCGCGTGTCGATCACCAGATAGGGCGGCTGGTCCGAGAGCCTCAGATCATCGGGCAGCGACTGCACGAGCAGCTCGCGGAAATTGCCCGCGCCGGCCCATGATGTCGCAACAGTGCGATCGTGTCCGATCGTGCGAACGGCCCGGTCGGCGAGCACCTCGAGCGGAACCGGTGTCGGTGAAGCCTGAACAGCCTGGATGACGTCCGCGATGATCTCGTGGCGCAATGCGTCGCGATCGACTTCCGGCAGTACCAGCGCCTTCGCCTGTGAGGCGATCATTGGCGCTGGCGGGGCCGCCGCGATCTCGCCCTGCTGCTCGAGCAGGAATGAAATCAGATCGGACTCGCGCACCTCGCCGTCGCTGATCGCGGTGTACGGTGCGGCTGTGTAGTCGTTCGCGAAGATTACTGTGCGCCGGGCGTGGGCGCGCAGGCGATGCAGGACCGGCGTGAAGTCTGCATCGCCAGAGAGGATCACGAACTCGTCGAAGTGCGTTCCGTGCGCGAGAAAGTCGACGACATCCATGACCATGCGGATGTCGGACGAGTTCTTGAGCTGGGCGGTGAGGGGCGGGCAGTCGATGATCTCGAACCCGGCGCGCAGGAAATGGTGGCGCACGAACGGGAAGGAGTTCATGTCGGTCGAATTGTCGGACTGGTTCCGGCGCGGCACCGGATTGCCGTAGCACCGATTCATGACGATGCGCCGGGGCTCGGCAGCGAAAGCACCATTGGTCGACGTGATCAGGGCGCCGGTCTCGATAGCCTTGATCCACGATGCGGCGTCACGGGCAAACCGTTTGGCGGCCTCTTCGTTCTTGCGCTTCAACGACAAATAGATGTTGTCGTAGTCCACGAAGACGGCGCTCAAAAACGCACGCCCAGCTTCACGCCTGATCATCCAACGCCCCCTGCGAATTCACGGAC
>JAEYPL010000099.1 GCA_023410905.1 Pseudomonadota bacterium | reverse complement strand
GGCATAGCACTACGAAGTGGTTGCGAAGCACCCCTTCCCAGCAGCCCGCGGCAAACCAAATTAAGGCGTCATGAGATTCACGGTCACGTTCTTCTTGACCGTGAAGCTGTCGAGCATGCCTTCGAGCGAGAACTCGCGACCGATGCCGCTCTGCTTGACGCCGCCGTACGAGTGGCCGGGCGACTGGCCGAGACCCTGGTTGATCTGCACCCATCCAGCTTCGATCGCGTGTGCGGTGCGGAGTGCGCGACCGATGTCCTTCGTCCACACGTAGCCGGCGAGGCCGTAGTGCGTCTGGTTGGCCATGCGGATGGCTTCCTGCTCGTCCGTCCACTTGATGGCGACGAGCACGGGCCCGAAGATCTCTTCCTTGGCGAGACGCCAATCGTTGGCGTCGTGCTCGAAGAGCGTCGGCATGGCGAAGAAGCCCTCTGAAAGCGGACCTTCCTTCGGCGGCAGACCGCCGAAGCGCAGTGTCGCGCCCGGTTGCTTCATGCCATCCTCGACGTAGCCGCAGACTTTGCGGAACTGCTTCTCGTTGATGATGGCGCCCATGTCGGTGTTCTCGTCGAGAGGATTGCCGATCTTGAGCTTGGCGGTCTTCGCGGCGAGCTTGTTCAGGAAATCGTCGAAGATGTCGGCGTGCAGGAAGAGGCGCGAACCGGCCGTGCAGGACTGGCTCTGACGCGTGAAGCGCATCGCGGCGATGATACCGTCGACGACCCAGTCCTCGTTCGCATCCGGATAGACGATCGACGGGCTCTTGCCACCGAGTTCGAGCGAGACGGGTACAATGCGCTCGGACGCGGCCTTCATGACGAGCTTGCCGACTTCGGTCGAGCCCGTGAAGGAGAGCTTGCGCACGCCGGGATGAGCCGACAGCGCGGCGCCGACCTCAGGGCCGTAGCCAGTGATGACGTTGAGTACGCCCTTGGGCAGAAATTCCTGGCAGATGCGTGCAACCCAGAGAATGCCGAGCGGCGCGTCCTCGGCGGCTTTGAGCACGAGCGTATTGCCGGCGCAAAGTGCGGGCGCGATCTTGAGCGAACCGAGCAGGACGGGCGCATTCCACGGAATGATGGCGCCGACGACGCCGATCGGCTCGCGCCGCGTGTAGCTCAGCACGTGTTCGCCGAAGGGAATGGTTTCGCCCTTGAGCTCGCTTGCAAGGCCGCCGAAGTAGCGGAAGATTTCAGCGACGCCTTTGGCTTCGGGGCGGGCCTGAGTCTTGATGGCGTTGCCGGTTTCCTCGGCGACGATCTTCGCAAGCTCCTCGACGCGGGATTCGATCACGTCGGCAATGCGCGTGAGAAGGCGGCCGCGATCACGCGGCGGTACCCGCATCCAGGCCGGAAACGCAGCCGTCGCTGCCTTGACGGCGGTGTCGATGTCCTCTGCCGTGCCGCGCGGGACACTGGCGATCGGCTTGCGGTTGCCGGGGTTCAGGACGGTGATGGTCTCCCGCGCCTTGCCGTCGGTCCAGGCGCCGTCGATCAGCATGGTTTCGTGGCGCAGGCTCGTGCCCGTGGTGGGCTTGCTGGTGACTGCCATGGTGGTCTCCTCCTTGGCGATAATTGGAACGATAGCGTGTGGTCAGTCGAGTTGTCGGGCTTCCGAGGGCAGGAGATATGGGACGCCGCTCTTGATCGGATAAGCGAGCCGAGCCGCACGACTGATCAGCTCCTGGTTCTTCTCGTCGTACTCGAGTGATGTCTTGGTCAATGGGCAGACAAGCAGCTCGAGAAAGCGTGGCGCGGTGCGCTCGGGACCGGCACCAGTCGCTTCGGGAGGCTCATTCATGGCAGCGTCCCTTATTGCAGACGTGAGCTGGGTTTGCCCGAAGGGCCGGCCAGCTCCATCTCGGCGAGCGCAATGAGCGCCGCGGCGCGCTCGGCGAGCGTTCGCGCCTCGAGAAGGGCCTGCTTCTCCGGCGGTGCAAAGGGGCCTGCGATGGCAAGCCCGTTCACGAGATCTTCGTTCTCGGATTGCTGGATGGCCTCCCAGTCCGGCTTCAAGTTGCGCGCACTGAGATAGCGCTGCAGCACGGCAAGAAGGTGATCGCGCGGTACGTCCTCGCTACCCAGTGCCGGCACGAGATCGTCGGCAAATCGATCGTAGGAAACATCGAGGGTTCGATAGGGTGTTCCGCTGTCGGCATCTTCGTCAGTATCGAATCGGCATATGCCGGTCAGCGTGATCAGAAGGCGCCCGTCGGACTGCTCCTGGAATGCCGAAAGCCGCGCCGCGCAGCCGACTGCCTGCAGCGGGGCCGTGCGCGAGGCCGGCGAGCCGGTACTGCCGCCGTCGCCGGTCGGCTGGATCACGCCGATGATGCGATCGCCCCGCAGCACATCATCCACCATCGCGAGGTAGCGCGGCTCGAAGATATTGAGCGGCAGCGTGGTGCGCGGGAGCGTGATCGCGCCCAGCAGCGGGAACACCGGGATGCGCGCCGGCAAGTCCGATATCGAACGGTATTGCTCCAGAAAGCTCACGCCTTACGTACTCCTGTGGCCGCCCGCTGGTTGCGATGCGGCCTTCACATCACGCGAAGAGCAGTGACGAAAGCCGGCGGCGGCCGTCGAGCGTCGCCGGATCCTTGGGGCCCCAGGCCTCGAACAGCTCGACGAGCTGCTTGCGCGCCGCTTCGTCGTTCCATTTGCGATCGCGGCGGAAGCTCTCGAGCAGGTGGCTCACCGCTTCCTCTTTCTCGCCGAGGGCGGCGAGCGCCGTTGCGAGGTCGATGCGCGACTGATGATCGGCGGGATTGCTCTCGATCTTGGCTTTCAGCTCACCGAGATTGCCGGTGTCCTGGCCGCGCTTGGCGAGGCCGAGGGCTGCGCGCACGCTCGCGAGCGGGGAGGCATCGCGCTTGTCGGGCGGCGCAAGCTCGAGCGTCTGCTCGGCGCGCTCGAGATCGCCCGTCTGGAGATAGCAGCGCGCGAGGCCGGCGAGCGCCTTGATGTTGTCGGCCTCTTCCTGAAGCACAGTTGCGAAGATCTCGGCGGCGGTCTGGATGTCGCCTTCCTCGAACGCCTTTTCACCCTCGGCAATGGCGTGCTCGAGATCCGCGGCGCCAGCATCGCCGACGAGGCGATCGACGAAGGCCTTGATCTGGCTTTCGGGCTGGGCACCAGCGAAACCGTCGACCGGGCGGCCATCGAGGAAGGCATAGACGGTCGGGATGGACTGCACGCGGAGCTGCTGGGCGATGGCGGGATGCTCGTCGATGTTGATCTTGACGAGACGCACCGCACCGCCGGCGGCGCGTACAACTTTTTCGAGAATGGGCGTGAGCTGTTTACAGGGGCCGCACCACGGGGCCCAGAAATCCACGATGACAGGCTGGCCGCGCGACGCCTCGATGACGTCCTTCATGAAGCCTGCGGTCGTGGTGTCCTTGATCACGTCTCCGCCGGGGCCGGCTGCCCCAGGGGCCTTCTGGCCGAATTCCATACGTCGAACTCCTGAAATGCGCGTCTTGGCGATCTGTCAGCCGGTCTCGCCGGGTGCGTCGATGGCGGCAACGAGAGGCTCGTGTCCGGTGGCGCGCATGAAACGCAGAAGATCGTCGCGCGCGATACTCGTCGTCGCCGTATTCACCAGCGGGTGGCAGTTGATCCTTTCATAGCCCATGAGGCGTTCGTCCACCACCACGCTCACGCGGTTCTGATCATCGTTAATGAGGGCCAAAGCCGTGACCGAGCCCGGGAGAACGCCGAGAACCTCCTGCAGCAGCTCGGGTTTGCCGAAGCTGAGGCGCGCCGCGCCGATCCGCTTGTGCAACGATTTGAGGTCGACGGGCGTGTGGCTCTCCGCAACGATGAGGAACAGCTTGCCCTTGGCATCCTTGAGGAAGAGGTTCTTGGTGTGACCGCCGGAAAGCTCGCGCTCCAGGCGCGAACTCTCGGCGACGGTGAACACCGCCTCGTGCTCGACCGTCTCCGTCGCGATGCCGAGCTCGGTCAGTCGCGCGAACAACTCGTCTCGTGTAACCGGCATGGGATCCTCAGCGCGGCAGGTCCGTGCGCCCCATGAGATAGCGATCGATGGAGGCGGCGGCCTGCCGGCCCTCACGGATCGCCCACACGACGAGGCTCTGGCCGCGGCGCATGTCGCCGGCGACGAAGACCTTGTCACGGCCACGAATGCGATAGTCGCGGTCGTTGGCTTCGAGGCCCTTGAAGCGGCCGCGTGCGACGACGGGCAGATCAAGCTCGCTCACGACATCGTTCTCGATGGGGCCAGAGAAGCCCATGGCGAGCAGCACGAGATCGGCGTCGAGCGTACCCTCGGAGCCGGGGACGGGCTGCAGCTTGTTGTCGACGCGCGTGTAATGGAGTTTTTTGATCTTGCCGTTCTCACCGGAGAAGCCGGTCGTCGAGATCGAGTACTCGACCTCGGCGCCTTCAGCCTGGCTCGACGAGATGCGGAGCCTGAGCGGCCAATGCGGCCAGGAGAGCGCCTTGTTCTCCATCTTCGGCGGCTGCGGCATGATTTCGAGCTGGGTCACCGACTTCGCACCCTGACGGAAGGACGTGCCGATACAGTCCGAACCGGTGTCGCCGCCGCCGATGACGATGACGTGCTTGTCCTTGGCGCTGATTTCCTTCGTGCCCTTGGCGACGCCTTCGCCGGAAACGCGGCGGTTCTGCTGCGGCAGGAAATCCATGGCGAAGTGAATGCCGTCGAGATCGCGTCCGGGTGCCTTCGTGAAGAAGTCGAAGGGCTGCTCCGATCCGGCCGTCAGCAGCACGGCGTCGTGCGACTTCTTGAGCGAGGCAATGGTCACGGACTTACCGACGTGGGTGTTGCAATGGAAGGTGACGCCCTCGGCTTCCATCTGCTTCACGCGGCGCTCGATGACGACCTTATCGAGCTTGAAGTCCGGAATGCCATAGCGAAGCAGGCCGCCCGGATAGGCGTTCTTCTCATAGACGTGCACTTCGTGGCCGGTGCGCGCGAGCTGCTGGGCGGCAGCGAGACCTGCAGGGCCCGAGCCGATGACGGCGACGCGCTTTCCGCTCTTCGTCTCGGCGGGCTGCGGCACCCACTTGTTGCCGCTGTCGGCAAAGGTCCGCTCGGCAATCGAGTATTCGATCGTCTTGATGGTGACGGGCACGTCCTCGATGTTGAGCGTGCAGGCAGCTTCACACGGCGCCGGACAGACGCGGCCCGTAACCTCTGGGAAGTTGTTCGTCGAATGCAGATTGAGCGACGCCGTCGACCACTGGCCCTGATAAACGAGATCGTTCCAATCGGGGATCTGGTTGTTGATCGGACAGCCGTTGTGGCAGTAGGGGATGCCGCAGTCGATGCAGCGGGCGGCCTGTGTCTTCACATCCTTCTCAGGCAGCGGCTCGACGAACTCGCGATAGTGCTTCAGCCGCTCTTCGACCGGACGATAGCCGCGGTCGGCGCGGTCAAACTCCATGAAGCCGGTGATCTTGCCCATTTCAATGTCTTTCGGATCGGCGTGAAACTGTCGGATGCGGGTCAGTGGATGCGCAAGCTGTCTTCACAGCGCGCGATCCATTTTCGCGTTCGTGGTCGCTCGTCGAGTTCGAAGCCGCCCTCATCAGCCATGCGGGTGTAGGCGACGACGGCGATATCGGCGATCGTCAGTGCAGGCGCGGCGAGAAAAGCGGACCTTGAAAGCTGCTGCTCGATCAAGTCAAGTGCCTTCTCGCCGCGCTCGACGCGCCAGGTGTCACGCTCGCTCTTCGAGCGGCCGAGGTACTTCATGTGAAAGCGGCAGACGGCGACATAAGGCTCGTGGCTGTACTGCTCCCAGAAGAGCCATTCGTCCACCTTCGCCTGCGTGAAACCGTCGTCCGGCAGCAGATGCGAACCGCGCGCGAGATAGCGGATGATCGCGTTCGACTGGGCGAGTGTACGCCCATCGTCGAACTCGACGGCGGGCACCTGCCCCTGCGGAAATTTCGCAAGGTAGGTGGACGTGCGCGTCTCGCCCTTCAGAATGTCGACGGGCACCCAGGTGAAGGGGATGCCGAGGGCGTCGGCCGTCCACTTCACCTTCAGGCAGTTGCCCGAGATGACGTCACCATAGATCTTCATGACGTCACTCCGCCGGCTTGGCTTTTGCCTTGCCATTGCCGTTGGCTTTGGCCTTGGGTTTGCCGGCAGCCTTGGGCACGCCGATCTCGATGACGCCGAGGCCGGTCGTGTCGGCCTCCTGCAGCTTGGCCATCTCGCTCAGCGCGCGGCGGTACTCGATCGGCATGACCTTGCGGAACTTCGC
>JAEYPL010000038.1 GCA_023410905.1 Pseudomonadota bacterium | reverse complement strand
CATTCCGTGAACATCTCGAAGGACGAGCAGTTCAAGCCCGAGTTTCTCGCGATCAGCCCCAACAACCGAATTCCCGCGATCGTCGATCGCGACAACGGCCTCGCGCTTTTCGAATCCGGCGCAATTTTGATGTACCTTGCCGAGAAGACCGGCAAGTTCTGGCCGACCGACGAAAAGGGGCGCTGGAACACCATGCAGTGGCTGATGTGGCAGATGGGTGGAATAGGTCCCATGCTCGGCCAGGTTCATCACTTCGTGCGCTTCAACAAGGGGAAGGCGCCCTACGCCGAGGAGCGCTACCTCAAGGAAGCCGCGCGACTCTACGGCGTCCTCGACCGCCAGCTCGCGAAAACCGAATACGTCGCCGGCGACTACACGATCGCCGACATGTCCATCTGGCCCTGGATCTCGCGCTTCGAATGGCAGGGCATCGATCTCGCCCAGTACGAAAACGTCAGCCGCTGGTACAAGGCCATCGCCGCCCGCCCGGCCGTCCAAAAGGGCTATAACGTACCGGTGCCGCAGGACGGCATTCCCATGCCCGCCTGACAAACGAATCCGGGCGGCCGCAGGCTGTCCGCAAGAACCATCCGCCTCAGCGCGACAACAAGGAACGCCGACATGAAGACGAACCCCATCTTTTCCGGCGTGATCGCTCCGGTATTGACACCTTTCGGCGAGGACGGCGCGCCCGACCTCGATCGCTTCGTGGAGCACTGCGAGTGGCTGCTCGAAGACGGCTGCACGGGTCTTGCGCCCTTCGGCACGACGAGCGAGGCAAACTCACTCGGCATCGACGAGCGCATGGAGATGCTCGAGGAGATCATCGAAGCGGGCATCCCGGCGTCCAAGCTCATGCCGGGCACAGGCATGTGCTCGCTCGCCGATGCCATCCTGCTGACCGATCACGCGGTCGAGCTCGGCTGCGGCGGCGTTCTCATGCTGCCGCCCTTCTACTACAAGAACCCGAGCGAGGAGGGTCTCTTCCGCTTCTTCGCCGAGGTCATCGAGGAAGTCGGCGACGACGATCTCAAGGCGTACCTCTATCACATCCCGCCGATCGCGCAGGTCGGGTTCTCGCTGCCGCTGATCGAACGTCTGCGCAAGGAATTCCCTGCGACCGTCGTCGGCCTCAAGGATTCCTCAGGCGACTGGAGCAATACCAAAGCCATCATCGAGGCCTTCCCGGACTTCGAAGTCTTCCCGGGCTCGGAAGCCTTCCTGCTCGACGCTCTGCGTCTCGGCGGCGCTGGCTGCATCTCGGCGACGGCAAACGTGAGCGCACGCGCGATCCGCGAGGTGTTCGACAACTGGCAGGGCCCGAACGCCGACAAGATCCAGGCGAACGTCACGGCCCTGCGTCAGGCCATTCAGCAGTACCCGATGATCCCTGTGCTCAAGGCGCTGCTCGCGCACTATCGCAACGACCCGCTCTGGGCCGAGCTGCGTCCGCCTTTCACGGAGCTGCCTGAAGCCGAGGCCGAGAAGGCAATCCGGACGCTCGCCGATGTTCACGGCTTCAAGTTGAACTTCGCCGAGGCTGCGTGAGGCCATCATGGCGCCGACATCGGCCGTGCGGACAAAGCACGCGGATGACGGCGCCATCCGTCCCCGTACGACACCGCGCGAGTTGCGTGAACTCGTCACGCGAGAGGCCGACGCGGCCGGCTTCACTGCCGTGCGCATTGCCCGCGTCAGCGATCTCGGCGCCGTACCAGGACAACGCTTTCTGAAGTTCATCGCCGAGGGCCACCACGGCGATATGGAGTGGCTCGAGGCCAAGGCCGAGCGCCGTCAGCATCCGAATGCCATGTGGTCGGAAGCCAAAAGCGCGATCGTGCTCGGCCTCAGCTACGCGCCGGAAGAAGACCCGCTCAGATTTCTCGATATCGGCGACCGCGCCAGCATCTCGGTGTATGCCGCGCGGCGCGACTACCATGACATCGTGAAGCCGCGCCTGAAGCGCGTCGCACGCGCCCTGCAGCACGCGACGGGCGCGGACGTCAAAGTCTTCGTCGATACTGCCCCGCTCATGGAGAAGCCGCTCGCCGCACTTTCCGGCCTCGGCTGGCAGGGCAAGCACACGAACCTCGTCTCACGCGAGCATGGCTCGTGGCTCTATCTCGGCGTCGTTCTTTCAGCCGCCGATATCACGCCCGATGATGCGGAGATCAGCCACTGTGGCAGCTGCCGCCGCTGCCTCGATGCCTGTCCGACAGCGGCATTTCCGGCGCCCTATCAGCTCGACGCGCGCCGCTGCATCTCCTACCTCACCATCGAGCACAAAGGCCCCATCCCGCACGAGTTCCGTGAGGCCATTGGAAACCGCATCTACGGATGCGACGACTGTCTTGCTGCCTGCCCCTGGAACAAGTTCGCGCAGGCCGCGCATGACCAGCAGCTTGCCATCCGGCCGGAAACTCAGGGCCCGCATATTGCCGATCTGCTCACGCTCGACGATGCCGCCTTCCGCGAGCGCTTTGCGGGAACGCCCATCAAGCGGAGCGGCCTCGCGCGTTTCCTGCGCAATGTGCTGATCGCTGCTGGCAACAGCCGGGATCCGGAACTGGTGCCGCGCGTCGAAGCCTTGCTGCCACATGAGGCCCCTATTGTCCGCGGCGCCGCCATATGGGCGCTTTCGCGTCTCGTATCGCGCGGAGATTTCGAGAAGCTCGCGGCATCTCATGCGCTGGAGAATGACGAGAGCGTCCGCGATGAATGGACCACGGCGCTCGCCTCATGAACACGCTTCTGTGCATCGGGCTCGGATACTCGGCGCAGGTCTTCGCGGCGCGTGTCGCGGCGCAAGGCTGGAACGTCATCGGTACGGCGCAATCGAACGATGGCGCAGCGCGCATCGGCACCCTCGGCTATGACGCCATAACCTTCGACGGCACAGCGCCGAGCGAAGCGCTGCGCGCCGCACTCTCGCGAGCTACGCATATTCTTGTTTCCGCGCCGCCGGATGCAGCAGGCGATCCCCTTCTGCGCCATCATGCCATTGATCTCGCGCGCACAACTTCCTGGATCGGCTATCTCTCGACAGTCGGCGTGTACGGCGATCACGGCGGCGCCTGGATTGATGAGACAACAACGCCGAAGCCGGTCAGCACACGCAGCCGCTGGCGCCTCGCTGCCGAACAAGCCTGGCTCGACCTTGCCCAGCAGACCGGCATCCGCGTCGAGATCTTTCGCCTCGCCGGCATCTACGGCCCTGGCCGCGGTCCGCTTGAATCCGTGCGCAAGGGCACGGCGCGCGCCATCGTAAAGCCCGGGCAGGTCTTCAACCGCATTCATGTCGAGGATATTGCGAACGTGCTTGCGGCGACGACCGTGCGCCCCGCCGCGCACGCCATATATAATGTGACCGATGACGAGCCGGCCCCGCCGCAGGATGTACTTGCATATGCCGCGCGCCTGCTTGGGTTGCCGGCACCACCATCTGTCGACTTCGCAACTGCCGATCTCACGCCCATGGCGCGCAGCTTCTATTCGGAGTGCAAGCGCATATCGAATGCGCGTTTGAAAGAAGCGCTCGGCCTCACGCTCGCCTATCCAACTTACCGCGACGGAATGGCCCGCGATGCCGCGTTACTGCGTGCGTGAAGGCGTTCACGAGTCATAGGCTCGCACGTGAGCAAATTCACGCAGCGTTCATCGGGCGTCCGTTCGGCCGCCAAAATCCCAGCGTACCGTCACTTCGTACTGCGTATTCGACATGATGACGGCGCCCGGTTCCGGTGCGCGCTGCCGTTTGTGATTGTGCCTCCCTCGAAGGAGTAGCGGCGATGTCCAGCTCGAAGCGTCGAGCATTTGTTGACTGCCTCACCTACCATCGCACGACCGGCATCGCCGGTACTCTCGCCGCCGTATTGCTCGTCGCTTCCCTCCCCGCCGCCGCAGAGCCCGCCCCCAATGCGGGCCACGCCATAGCGAACCGCTTTGCCGAGGACGCTCAGCGCGCCGAAGCCGCAAAGGAGGCAAAGCGCAAGGAAGCTGCACGCAAGCAAGCGCAGCAGCGCAAGGAGGAAGCCGCCCGTGCCGCGGCCGCGAAATCGCAGAAGGCGCATGAATCCGAGATGCTCGCGCGCGCTCGTGCCGAGGCGGACGAACGCCGCAAGCTCGAGGAAGCCGCAACTCGGCTCGATGCTATCCGCGCGGAGCGTGAAGCGCGCGAAGCCGAGGCCGAGCGCCAGCGCGCATTGAATGCGCGCCAGATCGAGGCTGCACGCGAAGCTGAGCAGGTCCGCATCGCGGAAGAAGCGCGCAAAGTCGAAGAGGCCAGGAAGGCCGCGGAGGCATCGCGCATCGCCGCTGAGGAAGCCCGCAAGGTCGAGGAAGCGCGGCGTGTCGAGATGGCACGCAAGGCGGAGGAAGAGATGAAGCGCGCCGAAGCCGAGCGTCTCGCGGAAGAAGCACGCAAGGCGGAGCTCGTCGCGCGTGCGGCGGAAAATGCGCGCCTCGCGGAGGTCGCGCGCAAGGCTGAGGAGCAACGCAAGGCCGAAGAGATCCGAAAAGCCAACGAGGCACTGCGCGTCGCCGCAGAACGTGCGGCCGCAGAGGAAGCTCAGCGGGTCGAAGCCGAGAAGCGCGCTGCGCAATCACGTCGCGACATCGAGCGCGCGACGGCGGAGGACGCACGCCGCGTCGCCGATATCGAGGCTGATGCCGAGATCGCGCGCGTTGCCGAGCGTCTGCGGCGCATTCGTCAGGAACATCTCGCGCAACGCACTGGCGGCACCGAACCTTTACCGGTCGCGAGCACGACCTCGGAGCGCCTCCTCGAACCGACGTCCGGACGCGGGCGCATCGTCGAGAACGATGGCTATCGCGATATCCCGCTGCAGCCACCACGTACGCACGCGACGCCGCAGCCACCCACCCACTACAGCGCTGATCCCAAGCTTCCGTTCGACGGCCGCGTCACAGTCCTCCTGCAAATGGAGCCGCGCTATCGCCGTGGACGCCGCTACGAGAGCATGGACCCGGTGCTCTGCACGTCCGGCGGCTGCTACGTGAGTAATGGTCCGTCGGCCTCGGCAAGCTTCATCTACGGCCGCGGCGCCATGCGCTTTGGCAATGCCATCGGCCGACGCGCCGGCGCTTGCAATGGTGACACCACGTGCGTGTTCCGCGATGTCGATCTCGGCGGACTGCCGGCGGATGTGCAGCCAGTGGACATTCGCGTCATTCGCCACGATCGGCGCGAGCCCGAGCGCGTCGACGTCCTGTCGCACTGCCGCACGACCGCAAACGATCGCCTCACATGCTCGGGTGCCATCGAGGGTGATGGCTACACCATGTGGGTGATCTCGGAGGACGAGGCCGAGCGCCTGCCGCCACACGCCTTCGAGAGTGTGCTTGCAACGGGCTTCGCCGACGCTGAACGCGCCGACGCCGATCCGAAGCTCATGGCGCCGCGCGGACGCTGGTAGCTCACTTCACTTCGCGTACGATACGCCCGCGAGGCCTTCGAGCGCGCGGATCATGAGATCGAGATCCTCAGGGCGTGAGAGGCGGTGCTCACCATCGGGCACCGCCGAGACCTGAACGTGATCGCCCGTCAGATGAGCGACGAGATCGAGTGTGTGCTCCCAGGGTACATCCGGATCGAGCAGGCCGTGCAGAACATGGATCGGGCGACCCGGATTCAAGGGTTCATCACCGATCAGATGATTGCGCCCTTCCTCGATCAGACGCCGCGATATCGCGTAGTCGCCATCACCGTACTTCGAGGGGCGCAGGTACACGCCCTTCTCCAGCACCTCACGACGCACGCTCTCCGGAAAGCGCGCCCACATGAGTCGCTCGGTCATGTCCCACGCGGGTGCGATGAGCAGCAGCCCCTTGATGCGCGCCGCTTCTGCGGGCGCCTCACGCATGAGCGTGCGCAGAACGAGCAGCGCGATGTAGCCGCCCATGCTCGAGCCGACGAGAATTTGCGGACCCCGTGTCACGTCCTTGAAAACGGCGAGCGCTTCCTCAAGCCATGCGCCAACCGTGCCGTCCTCGAAGCGCCCCGCCGATTGACCATGTCCGGAATAGTCGAAGCGCGTGCAGGGATGGCCATGCTCCGCCGCCCAGGCTGCGAGCACGGAAGCCTTGGTGCTCGCCATCTCGGACTTGAGGCCCGAGAGCCACAGCACACCCGGTGATTTGCCCGGCGCACCGGCATCCGTCAGATAGGCAATGCGGCGCCCGGGTACGCCTGTCGATGCCGCGTCACCGACGCTCAAAAATTGTGGTTCGGCCTGCGCCATTCTATAAAACCCTTTGCTTCGTGGGCCGCCGGCTCCACCTACCGAAACCGATGGGCTCATGGTCGCCTCACCTACCATACTGCAGATCATACCCCAGCTCGAAAGCGGCGGTGCCGAGATCTGCACCATCCAGGTCGCCGATGCCATCGTACGCGCGGGCGGATGCGCGCTCGTCGCCACCGAAGGCGGACGCCTCGCGGGGGAGGTCACCGCAGCGGGCGGCGAGATCATCTCCATCCCCGTCGCGAGCAAGAACCCGGCGACCATCCTCGCCAATATCGGTCGGCTGCGCCGCCTCGTTCGCGAACGTGGCATCGCACTCATCGATGCAGCGAGCCGCGCGCCTGCCTGGAGCGGCCTCGCCGCAGCACGCCGCGCCGGCATTCCGTTCGTCACGACATTCCATGGCGCGTACGGCGAGAGCAATCGCGTCAAGCGTCTCTATAACAGCGTCATGGCGCGCGGCGATCGCGTGATCGCGAATTCCCACTACACGGGCGATCTCATCACCCGTCGCTATGGCACCGAGAAGACGCGCCTCAGGATCGTGCCGCGCGGTGTCGATGTAGCCCGCTTCGCACGCTCTGGTGTTTCAGCAGAGCGCATCGCCGCGTTGAGAGCGGCGTGGGGCGTGAACGATCAGCAGCGGATCATCCTGCACGCCGCGCGTCTCACGAACTGGAAGGGGCAGCGCGTCGCCATCGAGGCTCTCGCTGCACTCCACGCAAAGCAGACACTCCCTGACGCAGTGCTGGTCATGGCGGGGGATGCCCAGGGGCGCGATGCTTACGTCTCAGGTCTCCGCGAGCTTGCCGCCACGCTGGGTGTCGGCGATCATATTCGCCTGCCCGGTCATGTCACCGACATGCCAGCAGCCTATGCCGCCGCGGATATCACACTTGTTGCCTCCATCGAGCCGGAAGCGTTCGGCCTCGTCGCCGCCGAGGCGCAAGCCGCAGCCTCTCCCGTGATCACCACCAACATCGGTGCGCCACCGGAGATCATACTCGCCCCTCCTCAGGTAGCACCCGACGCAGCTACGGGATGGCATGTGCCGCCGAACGATGCCGCAGCACTCGCCAGCGCGATTTTCCAAGCGATGACGATGGATGGGACAGCCCGCGACGCCATGCGTACCCGCGCCGTTGCATCGGTCGCCGAGCGGTTCACCGTCGCCGAGATGCAGCGCCAGACGCTTGCCGTCTATGATGATCTGCTGGGAACAGACCTCGCGGAGCAGTTCGCCAAAGGTCTCCCCCAGGTTTGACAGTTGTCGGTGCAGGTGAAAATCTGCGACGCTCATCTAACCAACAAAGAACATTGTATCGGGAGGTCAAAAGCCATGGTTGCCACGACGCCGTTCCTTAAGGATTCCGACAAGCTCGGTCCCCTGGCCTCGCGCTATCTCAATGTCGCGGAGCTGCCCTGGCAGGAGACGCGATTTGCAGGCGTCGACATGAAGGTGCTCGTCGAGGACAAGGAGAGCGGTCTCGTTACCGCGCTGTTCCGCTTCGCGCCCGGCACGCAGCTTCCCTATCACGAGCATGTCGAGATCGAGCAGACCTGGGTGCTCGAAGGCACGCTCGAAGACGAAGAAGGCATCGCGACGCCCGGCAATTTCGTATGGCGCCCCGCTGGCAATCGCCACAACGCGCATTCGCCGAACGGCTGCCTCGTCCTCTCGATCTTCCTCAAGCCCAACAAGTTCCTCGACAAGGATACCTCCGGCTGGGATACGAAGAGCGGGACGTGATACCACGCCGCGACAAGCAAGAAACAAAGGAAACGAACCGATGACCGCACGTACGCCACGCATGCCGATGATCCCAGATGCCGAGATGACGGAGGCGCAGAAAGCCGCCGTCAAGGACATCGTTGCCGGCCCGCGCGGTCATCTCGTCGGCCCCTTCATTCCGCTGCTGCGCAGCCCCGAATTTATGAACCGTCTGCAGAAGACCGGCGAGTATCTGCGCTTCAACAGTGCGATGGAGCCGCGCCGCTCCGAGATGATTATCCTCATGACGGCGCGCCTGTGGTCGCAGACCTTCGAGTGGCATCATCATCGCACCATCGCCGAGAAGGCAGGCCTCGCCAGCGAGATCATCGATGCGATCGCGGCCGGACACCGGCCCGCGAAAATGGCCGCCGACGAGGCCGCCATCTACGACTTCATCGACGAGCTTTCGCGCAACCGCTCGGTCAGCGATGCGACGTACGCGCGGGCCAAGGAGCAGTTCGGCGAGCGAGGTGTCGTCGATATGATCGGCATCCACGGCTATTACAGCCTGCTCGCCATGATCCTGAACGTCTCGCGCGCACCGCTGCCTGATGGAGCGAAACCCGGCATCGAGCCGTTCCCCGCATAATGGCAGTGCTGGGCGGGCTTAAACGGTAGGGCCGCCCTCGAAGCCGAAGCGGCGCTTGATGCGTTCGAAGAGCTGATCGCGCACGCGACGGTACACATCGAGCGTCTGCTCGCGATTGCCCTGGCCGACCATCAGCGAGGCGTCGAAGGTCGGCCAATATTCGACCTCGACCGCCATGGTGCGCGTGAGTTCGAGCGCGGAGTGATGCGCTTCCGGCGATAGCGACACGATAAGATCGAACGACGTGTCGTCGAGATC
>JAEYPL010000357.1 GCA_023410905.1 Pseudomonadota bacterium | reverse complement strand
GCTGGAAGCACGCCAGAGGCGTGGCCTTCTCCCCGTGAGTACGGGGAGAAGGGACATGGCGGCGCCAGCCCGCGCTCCAAATCATAATGGGCGGGGGTTCGGGGGTGTCCCCCGAGCGGGTGCAGGGCCCGCGGCCCTGCTCGCGCTGAAAGCGCGAATGCGGGGCGTTGGAGGCATGACCTCGCTCGAGTCGAAGGCACGATACTGTGGCCGGGCTCAATCGAAGCGCTCATCCCCGAGAGCAGGAAGAGGGACGAGTCGCTCGCGGCTTGCTCCAAATCATAAAAAGAAGGGGGTCCGGGGTCTCGTCGTGTCGAAGACACGCGCCTTCGGCACGACGCGGGGTGAAGGGGCGGCAGCCCCTCTCGCGCTGCAAGCGCGACTGCGGGGCGCATGGCAGACGCGACACGCAGCGATGCGCAATCGGTCTCTCTTATCCCCGCACCACGCGCGCGGAGCTATGGTCTACCCGCGCACGGCAATGAGGGGCCCTTCCGGAGGCGTCCGAAATCGCGCGGTGCGCGCCGCTCCCGGAGCCGAGCCTCCGGCCTGCTGCCTCCGCACATGACGCACGTGCGCGAGCCGGACCCGACCGGTGTGGCAGATGGAGAAAGCGAGCGGCAAAACGGGGCGGCAGGCGCCGCTCATTTCATCCCATCGGACTGGTGCCAGTCGCCCCGTCCCTCGATGGCGAACAGGAGCCCGGCGCGAAAGCGTGGCGGGGCGGTCGGGTGTGTGCGCTCAGTCTAGGCGCCGGCACCGGACTTCTGGCGGCCGATGTGGAGGTTGAATGGCTCGAGGAGGTCTTGCGGCGCGGCCTCGCGGCTCATGCGCATGAAGGCTTCGAGACGCAGGGTGTCCTCGAAGCTGTCGAGCCGATAGATGAGACCGTCCTTGATCTCGAATACGAGACGGCGCGTGCCTTCGATGATGTTTCCGGTCGCGCGGTGGCGGTAGCGGAAGTTCACCTGCGCACGGACGATATCGCCCTCGACGCCGACAATTGTCGGCTCATAGACGAGATAGTCGAACACGGCGAGCATGGCATAGCCGAGATCGCGACAGGCCTCGGGGCCGCGATAGACGCCCGCGAGCGGCGAGGCGTCTTGGCCGTTATGGATTGTATAGACAAGGTCGGGATGGCCATGCGCGACGGCCGACTCGAGATCCTGCACGCTCCAATACGCAAAGAACGAAGCAACGACCGCCTTGTTGTCCATTCCCTGCGCTCCCGAACCACTTTATCCGCCGCCGTGACGCAGCGCACCCCTATGAAATTCCAGGCCGATCGCTGCCGCTTCAGCAGCAGCGCGCTGTAATCCGGCTGACCGATCGCCCGCCATCCGTTGCGCTGCGAGCTTCATATACGCCTCGATACGAGCAGCATCCTCGTAAATGTCGACGCGCGCGATGAGGCCGTCGCGTACCTGGAAGATGGAGCGCTGCGAACCTTCGATGACGTGGCCGGTCGCGCGATGGCGAAGCCGGAACCCGACATGGGCGCTCACGAGGCTGCTTCTCGCCCTGACGATGTTCGGTTCGTAGTTGAGGTAATCGAACTCGGCGAGGACCTGGTAGCCGAGCGCGCGACAGCTATCGATCCCACGGTAACTGCCCGAGAACGGCGCCGCATCGGAACCGTTGTGGAGGGTGTACACGATCTCAGAGTGCAGATGGCCGAGCGCCATCTCGAGATCCTGCACGCGCCAGTACGCGAAGAAGGAGGCAACGACCGATCTGCTGTCCATCCCCTCCCCTTCCAACCGCTCTAAGTGGAGCCCTGCCTCTCGCGCTTCGGCAGCGCCGGCGATCTCACGAGTTGCTGGCTGGCTAGTCGCTGCGCCGTCAACTTCATGAATGTCTCGACGAGCTTAGTGTCGTGATAGCCTTCAATAGCCGCGATCTTGTCGCCTCTCACTTTGAATTCGAGACGTCGCGTACCCTCGAGAACCCCACCCGTATTCCTGTGGCAATACTTGAAGGAAATCTGCGCGCGGACATGGCTGCCCCTTACGCTGATGATCGTCGGCTCATAGCGGAGATAGTCGAAGTCCTCGAGGATGGAGAACATTGCATTCCTGGCGGCATCAACGCCTCGCATGTCACCTGCGAGGGGAAGATTGCTGTTCGCCACGTGCATTCTATAGACAACGTCGGTGTGGAGCAGCGCGCACGCCGATTCGACATCCTGGACGGCCCGAAACGTCAGAAAGGCTTCGACAACCTCACGGCTGCTCATTCTCAACCCCGCGCCCATCCCCGAAATTGAACGTACAATACTCCGCCCAGATATCAATGTCTTCAACGTCGCAGACGCGGAGCGTGTAGACACGTCGCATGCACACCGATGAGGCATCGGGATTGAGCCTAGCCGCAGCCGCATCGCATATACGGCGTTAGACTTCAAAATCAAATAATTGGGATATGAGGCGCTGCCTGTTTTGGCAGCACGCCGTGAAGGCGCGGGTCGGGGTAGCATTCGATGCCGCGGGCATATGGGGAGAACCCCGAGCGCATGTAGAACGCCAGTGCGTCCGGATGATCGTTCGTGCACGTGTGAACCCAGAAGCGGTCGATGGCAGGCGCACCGCCCCAGGCCCGCTCGATGGCGCGGTTCATCAGAAAGCGCCCGGCGCCGATCCCGATCGCCTCGGGCACGACCCCGAAAAAGGAGAGTTCACAGGCGCGCGGCTGGCGGAAGTCGAGCTCGAGCAGTCCGATCTCGTCGGTATCGGCGAGGAGCGTGTAGGCCTCCACGGCCTCGGAAGTGATGATCGCCGCGAGTGCAGCATCATCGAGGCGCAGGCGCGATCCCCAGAGCCACGGCTCCCCGACACGGCGAAACACGCGGCGGAACTCGCCAACGTCGGCGGGCATCCGTTTCAACGTCAGCCCGACCGCCGTGTCAGGCCGGGCCGGCGGAGGACCGAGCATCTCGAGATAGGTCACGACCTCCGCGACCCATCCCGCGGGGAGCATCAGGTGCGGCGGCGGCCGAACCTCTCCCTCCTGCGACGCTGGCGCAGGCTGCCCGGGGCTCGCGTGCACGGCTAGTCCCCCTTCCCACCTTCGGGCGGCACGCAAGAAGCAGACGTCCGACGGCTCGGCAAAACCGGTGGCTCAGTGAATTCGTTGGATGCTTCGCGCTGCTGGGTCAATCGCATGAAGGCCTCGACCAATCCTGCATCATGATATTCGTCGACCTGGGCAATCAAGCCGTCGCGGACCGTGAATACCATGCGCTTGGTGCCCGACAATTCGCCGCCCGTCCGCCGATGATGATAGCGAAAACGCACATGAGCGCGCACGGCTTCCGCCTCCTGGCCAACGATCGTCGGCTGATACTCCAGATAGTCGAAATCAGCGAGGACCATATAGAGCACATCGCGGCACTTCTCGCGCCCGCGCGTCTCTCCGCCATGAGGCACAGCCGCATCCGATAGATAGAGGTTGTAGACGACGTCTTCGCTTGCCAGTGAAAGAGCCATCTCGACGTCCTGCGCCTTCCAGTACTCGAAGAACAGACCGACTACTTCAATATCTTTCATGTCTCCCTCTTGCCGAGCCGTGCGAAAGAACGTCGGCCAGCCACTGAAACTTCGGGCGCATAAGCTGAATAGGGCTAATCGCAGCCCTCCTCATCGGGCACTTTGGCATCCATGCGCAGCGGCCTCCCTGCGTCCTGTCGCGGCGGCGCCTTCGGCAAGGCCGGCGGCGGCACGATCTGGTTCGTGGCTTCGCGATGCTGTGCCAGACGCATGAAGGATTCGACTAGTCCCCGATCCAGGAATTCCTCGCAGCGCACCATCAACCCATCGCGCATCGTAAAGATGGTGCGCATCGAGCCTTCGAGGTCGGTGCCGGTGCGGCGATGATGAAAACGAAACTGCGTCTGGACTCGAACGACGTCTCCTTCGGCGCCCACGATCACCTGATCCCACTTCAGATAATCGTAGTGCTCGATCATCTGGTAGAAGGCTTCCATCATGGCCTCGCGGCCGTGCCTCACACCGGCAAAGGGTGCCAAGTCCTCGTCGATGTACAGTACATAGACGACATCGTCGGCAACAAATTCAAATGAGTACTCGACGTCCTGCGTAGCCCAGCGCCTAAGGGTCTCAGCAACGATCTCACGCGCATCCATGCAAATACTCCAGACACGGATCAATGCTCCCCGAACGTATAGCGACTGTCACATTTGTCAAAACAGCGGATAGAGCGACAGCCGAAGGCCGAGCTTTGCGGCCTGACGGACATGCGCTATCACGGCTCGATCATAAACAAGATCACATAGGAGAAACGCCATGGATCTCGGCATCAAGGGCAAGACGGCGATTGTCTGCGCGGCATCGAAGGGCCTCGGGAAAGGCACGGCGCTGGCGCTCGCCCAGGAGGGCGTGAACCTCTTCATCACGGCACGGACCAAAGCCGATATCGAGGCAACCGCCGAGGAAATCCGCAAGGCGACCGGCGTGAAGGTGACCGCGATTGCCGGCGACATCACAACCGAGGAAGGCCGCAAGGCCGTGCTCGCTGCCTGCCCCAATCCCGATATCCTGATCAACAACGCCGGCGGTCCGCCGCCCGGCGATTTCAAGGACTTCACGCTCGACGATTGGCGCAAGGCCGTCGAGTGGAACATGATCACGCCGATCGCGCTGATCCAAGCCACCGTCTACGGCATGATGGATCGCGGCTTCGGCCGCATCGTCAACATCACCTCGCAGTCGGTGAAGGCGCCGATCGCCTCGCTCGAGCTCTCGAACGGCGCGCGCACCGGCCTCACCGGCGCCATCGCCGTCATCGCGCGCAAGGCTTCCGCCAAGAACGTGACGATCAACAACATCCTTCCCGGCCCCTTCGACACCGACCGCCTCCGCGGCACGAGCAAGAAGATGGCCGAGACGCGGGGCGTCTCCGTCGATCAGGTTCAGGAAGAGCGCAAGAAGACGATCCCCGCCGGCCGCTTCGGCAACACCGAGGAGTTCGGCGCGTCGGCCGCGTTCCTGTGCTCGAAGCACGCGGGCTTCATCACCGGCCAGAACCTGCTGCTCGACGGCGGTATTTTTCCGGGGTCGATGTAGAGATCAAATTCATAGAAGCGGGCGGGGCCGGGGGGGTGTCCCTCCCGGTAGGGGTGCGGGGACTGGTCCCCGTCGCGCTGGATGCGCGAGCGAGGCTGCCGCCTCGCGCTCCGCTCGGGGGACACCCCCGAACCCCCGTCTTTTATTGTTTGGGAGCTTGAGGCGAACGCCTCAACTCCCCCGCTGCCCTTCGCCCAGCGCTGACGCCGCGGCCCCCTCGCCCGCGATCTTGCCGAATACGGCGCCCGATGTGAGGCCCGTACCGCCCGGGTAGTTGTGATAGAAGAGGCCGCCGACCAGCTCGCCCGCAGCATAGAGACCGGGGATCGCCTGGCCCGCTGTATCCTCGACTTCGCAGCCGGTCGAGATCTTCAAACCGCCGAACGTGAACGTCAGCCCGCACGTCACCTGATAGGCCTCGTACGGCGGCTCATCGAGCACGTTGGCCCAGTTCGTCTTCGCAACCTTCAAACCACGCGTGCCGCGCCCGTCCTTCACCGCCGGATTGAACGGCACGTCCGTCATCACGGCCGCGTTGTACGCCTTCAGCTCCGCGAGGCACTTCTCGGCATCGACGCCTTCGAGCTTCTTGACGAGATCCTCGAGCGTATCGGCGGACACCTTCGTCACGCGTCGGATGCGATACTCGTCGCGCAACAGGTGCAGCACCTTCTTGTCGAAGATCTGCCACGCCATCATGTCCGGCTGGTCCTTGATGACGTGGCCGTAGCGCGCGTACGTGTAGTTGCGGAAATCGAAGCCTTCATCGACGAAGCGCTCGCCGCGCGCATTGACCATGATCCCGAGCGGATACGAGTGCTTCTGGAAATTGTCGCCGACAGCGAGATCGCCGAAGGGCGGCGCGTTGTAGTCCCAGCCGACGGCGTGCCCGCTCGACCAGTGGCCCCATGGCATGGCGCCGATGTCGAGCGCCATCTTGATGCCGCCGCCCGTGTTGTAGCGCGTGCCGCGCACCTTCGCGAGCTCCCAGCCCGGGCCCATGTAGCGTGCGCGCATTTCAGCGTTGGACTCGAAGCCGCCGCACGCGAGCACGACGGCGCCAGCGGTGAGATCGGTCGTGCGGCCCTTGTGGCGCACCTTCACGCCCGTCACGCGGCCCGTGTCGTCCGTCAGCAGTGAGACGCCCGACGTCTCGTAGCGTATATCGATGCCCTTCTTCTGGCAGATATCGTGCTCCATATCGACGAGGCCCGGACCGCCGCCCCAGATCTCGACGCACAAACCGCCCCAGAACTTGAACTTGCCGTCGACCTTGAAGGCCTGGCGCCCCTGCGAGGTCTGGAACTTCACGCCCTGTTTGCGCAGCCACTGCCACGTCGAGAGGCTGTTGTGCACGAGGATGTCGCAGAGCTCGGGATCCGTGCGGTACCGCGTCATGCGGTACATGTCCTCGAAGTACTGCTCCTCGGTGTAAGTGCCGAAGTCCATGCTCGCGAGCTCGGCCTCGGAGAGATCGACGAGCGACGTGACGTCCTCGACCGAGTTGTAGACGAGCCGCGTCGCGCCGGCGGTGTAAGTGGAGTTGCCGCCGCGCTCCTCGATGGTCGCGGCTTCGAGCATGATCACGCGCGCGCCTGCATCGCGTGCTGCCAGGGCTGCCGATGCGGCTGCGTTACCGGCGCCGACAACGATCACATCCGCATCAAGCTTGTCCTTCGACATTCTGTTCTTGCTCCCTTGTTGGGCGCGCACAGGGCGCCCGTCGTGATGGCGCCGCCGGGAAAACCCAGCGGCAGCCTCGGCTTGGCTTCTAAAAGTCGTCGCGTGCTACTTCTTGCGGGCCGCTTCCTGCTGCTGCTGACGCGCGCGCATCTGGCCGATGTAGCCGCGATTGTGCGTCGGGCTGATCACGACCTCGTTGATGCAGACGTGCGCCGGCTGCGCGGAGAGATAGACAATGAGATTGCCGAGATCCTCGGACTGCAGCATCCGCGCCAGTGCCTCGGGCGGCTCAGGCGGATCGCGCTGCTCCATGATCGGCGTCGCCACTTCGCCGGGGCAGACGACCGTAGAGCGAATGCCGTGCTGGCACTCCTCGAGATTGATGGAATGGCTCATGGCGACCACGCCGTGCTTGGACGCAATGTAGAGCGGCCCCGGCACGGGCCCGACATAGCGGCCGGCCCAGGATGCAGTGTGGATCATGAGTCCGTCTTTCTGCTCACGCATGACCGGCAGCACCGCACGCGCCACATAGGCCGCGCTCGACAGGTTGCCATGGATCAGCGTGTCGATGCCCTCAGGCGAGATGCGCTGCCAGCTGCGGTCGGGGATGTTCACACCCGCGTTGTTGACGAGAATGTCCAGGCGGCCGTGCTTGGCCTTGATGGCGGCGACGGCTTTCTCGACTTCAGCCGACTTGGTGAGATCGACGGCGATCACCTCGGCCGATCCGCCGGCAGCCTTGATCTGCTTCGCGACGGTTTCCAGGGGCGCGGCGCGGCGACCGCTCAGAACGACGTGCGCGCCCTCGGCCGCGAGACCGATCGCGCCGGCCTCGCCGATGCCTGTTCCAGCGCCCGTGACCCAGGCGATCTTTCCCTTCAATCGTTGCACGGCGCGCTTCCTTTTCCCTGATGCCCGGCTTCTCGGAGCCGTCGAGAAGCTAGAGCAAACGTCCGGACATGTCACCGTCCGCGCGTGCGGCTCGGCCTTGCGATAGGGGCTCCTGGGCCGCGCAGGAATTGCTTAGCCCAGGTCCGGCCAATGGGTACCATCGCGCGGCACCCCCTCTATAGTGATACGGGTGCGCACCGGATCGGGACCGGAGCACGAACGGGGTAGACAGGGGCCATGAGCGACAACCTCACGCCGCAGGAGATGATCCGCGCCAATGCCGATCTGGTGCTCTCGGTCGCGCGGGAGGACTACGACCCCCATATCGGCTTCGACGCCGCGGGTGTGCGCTGGCTCGATGGCTACATCCAGAACCTCGTGGACCGGGGCGAGGTCGATGCGAGCGAAACCCTCTGCGACAATCTCGGGTCCTTTCTCGGCACCTGCATCATCGAGACCTACGGCGGTGCCTGGCAGGATACCGAGCACGGCTGGGCCGTGGTGCTGGACGGCGATCTCGCCGTGTTCCCCTTCAACAAGGTGCTCAAGCATCTGACGGAAGGCGCGGGCGATTCCGTCCTCAGCCTCTTCAATAGCATTCCGCCGTTGATAGCTCATGCCGAGGCAGCAGCTGCCCATACGGGCCCGGCCGAGGCCACCCCGCAGACTTTCGTCAGCAAGCTCGGCCGCCTGTTCCGCCGCTGAGATCGCCGCGCATCAGATCGGCCAACGCCGGCCATGCTTGAGCCCCTCAGCGCATGGCCTCCCCGCACTCCATACGGGTGGACGCATGCGACCGTGCGTGCGATCAAATAGAACAAGACTAAACTACGCACGCAGTCGCTAATGGCGGCCTGAACGTGCGGCTCTCAGGAGGAGCGCGGCATGGCAGAGGCTCAAGGCACCGGCCCGTCGACGATGTTCGAGAAGATCTGGCGGCGCCACGTCGTCGTCGATCGGCCAGACGGCTATACGCTGCTCTACATCGACCGTCATCTGCTGCACGATGGCTCGTACAATGCCTTCAGGCGCCTCGCCGCGGACGGCATGAAAATCCGCCATCCCGAGCGATCCTTCGCGACGCCCGACCACTACATGCCGACCAACACGCGCGATAAATCCACGATCGTGGATCCCAATCACAGGCGCATGGTCGTCGGCCTCGGCGAGCACGCAGCGGCAACCGGCGTCACCATCTTCGACATCGGCGATCGCCGCCAGGGCATTGTGCATGTGGTCGGACCCGAGCAGGGCATAACGCTGCCCGGCATCACGCTCGTATGCGGTGACAGCCACACGTCCACGCACGGCGCGCTCGGCTGTCTCGCCTTCGGCATCGGCGCCTCCGAGGTCACGCATGTCCTCGCGACCCAGACGCTCTGGCAGAAAAAGCCGAAGGCCATGCGCGTCAACATCGAGGGCGCACTCGGTTTCGGCATCACGGGCAAGGACGTCATCCTTGCAATCATCGCACGCATTGGTGCCGCCGGCGGCACCGGTCATGTGCTCGAGTATGCAGGCAGCGGCATTCGGCAGCTTTCGATCGAAGGGCGGCTTACGCTCTGCAATATGTCCATCGAGGGCGGCGGTCGCGCCGGCATGATCGCGCCGGACGACAAGACGTACGAGTTCATCGCGGGGCGGCCGTATGCCCCGAAGGAAGAAGCGTGGGATCGCGCGCTTGCCTTCTGGCGCACGCTGCCCTCCGACGATGGCGCCATGTTCGATCGCGAGGTCACGCTGTCCGGTCCCGACATCGCGCCTATGGTCACATGGGGCACGAGCCCCGAGGATGCCGCGCCCGTCACCGACGCCATCCCCGATCCGGCATCGGCCGCCGATGCCTCGCGCCGCGATGGCCAGGCACGCGCGCTCGCCTACATGGGTCTCGAGCCCGGCACCCCGATCGCTGAAATTCCTGTCGACCGCGTGTTCATCGGCTCGTGCACGAACAGCCGCATCGAAGATCTACGCATGGCCGCGGCCGTCGCCAAGGGACGCAAGGCGCAGATCCCGAGCTGGATCGTCCCGGGCTCAGGCATCATCAAGGAGCAGGCCGAAGCCGAGGGGCTCGACAAGATATTCACCGAAGCCGGCTTCGAATGGCGCGAAGCGGGCTGCTCCATGTGCGTCGGCATGAACGGCGAGATCGGGCGCCCCGGCGAGCGGATTGCCTCGACCTCGAACCGCAATTTCGTCGGCCGCCAAGGCAAGGGCGTCCGCACGCATCTCGTGAGCCCGGCCATGGCGGCGGCCGCTGCCGTCACCGGACACTTCACCGACGTCCGCCGCATGCTGCCGGCTTAGATCTGATGCGCGCTCATCTAGTGCCACCCTATTCCTCCCCCAAGCGCCGAAGGCGCGCCTCTGGCGCAGGGGGAGGGGGATCGGGATGCTATCGTTTGAACTGGAGAGTCGGGAGGCGATCATGAGCAATGAGCACAAGCAGGAACTGCGGCCATTCGATCGCCTGACTGCAACAGCCGTTGCCATCGATCAGCCGAACGTCGATACGGACCAGATCATCCCAGCGCGCTTCCTCGCACTGCCGCGCGCCGAGCAAGTACCGCATCTCTTCAATGACGTGCGCTACCGCGAGGACGGCTCACCCCGCGAAGGCTTCCCGCTCAATGCGCCGACTGCCGCAGGTGCGCAGATCCTCATTGCCGAACGCAATTTCGGCTGCGGATCGAGCCGCGAGCACGCCGTCTCGGTTCTCGTCGACAACGGCTTCCGCGTATTCATCGCGCCGAGCTTCGGCGACATCTTCCACAACAACAGCTTCCAGAATGGCGCCCTGCCGATCCGGCTCCCGGCCGAGCGTATTCGCGAAATGCTCGATCATCTGGCAAAGCGCCCCGATGCGCGCATCACGGTGGACCTCGAAGCCCAGACCGTCACCGGCCCCGACAACTGGACGCAGAGCTTCGAGATCGACAGCTTCCGCAAGCAGTGCCTCATCGACGGCACCGACGATATCTCGCTGACCCTGAAATACGCGGACGCCATTGCCGCGCACGAGCGCCGCGCTGCGGCCGAAACCGATTGGCTCTGATCGCAGCTCGATGGTGTGAAATGCAGAGCGCCGGCCTCCAAACGGAGACCGGCGCTCAGTTATTCTGGCATTCGCGAATTGGCTGGATCAGCGGTTGAGCACCACGACGAGCGCCTTCACGTCCCCGCCCTGCTCGCCGATGTACGTCTCGAAAAGCTGCTTGAGGAACGGCGTCATCCAGAAGCCATAGACCATGGCATCGCGCACGCGGTAGGTGTTGCCGTACTTCTGGAGCAGCCAGCGCACGTCATAGGTCGAGCCGTCACGCAGCGTGACGCGGCTGTCCACCATAATGCCGTTCGCGCCCTGAACGCTCGGGCTGATGATCTCGTACTTCGCGACCGGAAACTTCGGCGCCTGCTGTGCGGCGTAACGGCCGATGAAGCGCACCATGCCGTTCAGATAGATCGGGCGGTCGGCCTGCGCCAATTTGGCGCGGTAAGTACCGAGCGAGTACTGGCCGATGTTGTGGACGTCGCCGTACCGCTTGACGGCGTTGGAGATCAGGATCGGCGACTGGGTCCGCGCCCCCGCCATCAGATCACGGGCCACCTGCCCCATGAACGCGACGGCCGGATCCTCGCCCTTCTTCGTCGATGACGACTGCGCATCGGCCGGCGCCATGGCGAACGACACCGCAACCAGAGCGGCTAGCGCCACCCCTACCCATGCCTTCACGGTCAGGCAGGAACCATAGAACCCCGTGCGCATCCCTCGGCCTCACAACTGGTCAGATTTATTCAGTCGGGCGGAGTGTAGCCTTGAAAATGTGGATAAGAGGTGACCGGCCGCCCCAGTTCGCCACATATGCCGCGCCTGCGGCGCTGAGGTCAAAGGTGCTGGCCGCAGGCCTTGAAGCAGGCCGGCAGGAGCGTGGCACACGCGCAACGTCCGGCGAATTCTGCCTCTTTTCTGTCCGATCGGGCTGCCGGCGCGGCATCGAGGTCATTGGATATTCATGTGCCTTGTGCTCATAGTCCTGATCCGCGCGGCGCCCGCGAGCTTCGATTCTCGCCGCTGCATAGGGGCACGAATTGCCCCGAACGTCCGGACGCAACCTAAATGGGGTCGTTCGGACGGCTACACCTGGAGGGGACATGATGGGGGCGGGCAAGGTCACAAGGTCGAGCCTCGCGGTCATCGCCATTGGAGCCGTCATCGGCGGCGTCCTCGGAGCATCACCGCTCGCGGCCCAGCAGGGAACGAGCTCGCAGTCGACGTGCCGCCCGGGCCCCAATGCGCTCGGCTTGTCGCGCACGGTCGAGATCGACGCCACCGGCGGCCCGCGCTTTGGCCGCATGCAGTACCGCGACCATGACTTCCTGCAGGACGGCGAGGTCGTGCTGACGTTCGACGACGGCCCGCATCCGAAGTTCACGCCGGAGATCCTGGACGCGCTCGACGAGCACTGCACGAAGGCGACGTTCTTTGTTCTGGGCCAGCGCGCGTTGAGCTTCCCCGCTCAGCTCCGCGAGGTTGGCCGGCGTGGTCACACCATCGGCACGCATACGTGGTCGCACGCCAATCTCGGCCGCAGCAGTGCGGCTCAAATCGAGTCGCAGATCGAGCTCGGCATCAGCGCGGTGCAGCTCGCGCTCGATGGGCCGACGGCGCCCTTCTTCCGCTTTCCCTACTTGAGTGACCCTGCCAGCGCGCAGGCCTATCTCAAGAGCCGTGACATCGTGAACATCTCGATCGATGTCGACTCGCACGACTTCCGCACGAAGAGCCCGTCGCGCATGATCAGCAATGTGATGCGCGGGCTGCAGCAGAAGAAGAAGGGCATCATTCTCTGGCACGACATCCAGCCTTCGACAGGGAACGGCATTCGCCAGATGCTCGCCGAGCTGAAAGCGGGTGGTTATCGCGTCGTCCATATCCGGCCGAAGCAGAGCCAGTCGACCATCGCGGCGTATGACGAGCGCCTGGAGCGTGATCGCGGCTCGCGTCCGCGCGTCGCGGCCGTGCGGCCG
>JAEYPL010000351.1 GCA_023410905.1 Pseudomonadota bacterium | reverse complement strand
GGATAGAGCGATCCATCGCCGTACTTCGTCGCCAGATACCTGACGATCGTGTTCGACTCGCGCAGCACAATGCCGTCGTCGATCACTGCCGGAACGAGGCCGATCGGATTGATCCGCTTGAACTCATCGTCGGTCGTCGGGCGATAGCCGCGGCCCCAGTCCTCCCGCGTGTACGGAACACCGAGTTCGTCGCAAACCCACAGAACCTTCCTGACGTTGAACGAGTTCGCTCTTCCGAGAATCCTCAACATGGGCCGGTGCCTCTTCCCGCATGTGTTTGGCCAGCCTAACCGCCGGCGCGCGCGACGCGAACCGGTGCGCGGGCATTTCTGTTGCGCATTTTCGCGGTGAGGCTCACATTGCCGCTCATCAATCCAGGCAGGGCGGAACAGATATCGTGAAAGTCATCGGCTTCGACCATCTGGTACTGACGGTCGCTTCGATCGAGCGCACGGTGGCGTTCTATACGCGCGCACTCGGCATGACGCACGAGGTCTTCGGTGCCGATCGCCGCTCGGCGCTGCGTTTCGGCCCGCACAAGATCAACCTGCATCAGGCCGACAACATGTTCGCGCCGCGCGCCGAGCATCCCATGCCCGGATCCGGCGACATCTGCCTGCTGGTCGATGATTTCGAAGGTGTCGAGGAGCAGCTTGTCGCCAACGGCGTGCCGATCCTCGTCCCGCCCTCCGAGCGCTCGGGGGCGCGCGGCACGCTCAAGTCCATCTATATCCGCGATCCGGACGGCAACCTCGTCGAGCTCAGTACCTACGCCGATCCGAACCTGAAGGCAGCGGGGACCGCCGATGTATGACTATTACTGGTTCTTTCCCTACTCCTTTGGCTCCGGGCTCGTGCAGTGGGTCATTGCGGCCGGGCTTGGGGCACTGTTCGTGACAGCACTGGTGCACGACGCACAGGCGCGACGCTGGCTCTGGCTGTTCGGAGACATCGCGTTCCCGCCGATCGGCCTCGTGCGCGGCCTGCTCGTCTGGATCGAGAAGATCTAGTGCGATGATCGACGAGACGGCAATCGAGCTGCTGGCCACCACGGAGATGGCGGCCGCCGATCGCCTTGCCATTGCTTCGGGCGTGCCCTCCGTCGATCTCATGGCCCGCGCCGGCGAAGCGGTCACGGACGTCGCCGGCACCATGGTCGGTATCGGCGCGCGCATTCTTGTCCTGGCCGGCCCCGGCAACAACGGCGGCGACGCCTTCGTCGCCGCGCGACGGCTCGCCGAGCAAGGCTACCGCGTCCGTCTCGCGCTGCTCGGCGATCGGAGTGCGCTCAAGGGAGACGCCGCGCATTTTGCCGCGCGATGGCCAGGCCCCGTCGAGGTTGTCGACGCCGGATGCGTGCGCGATTGCGATCTCATCATCGACGGACTTTTCGGCGCTGGTCTCTCGCGTGCGATCGAAGGCTCTGCCGCCGCAGCGATCGCAGCAATCAACGCATCGGGCATTCCAGTGCTGGCCATCGATGTGCCGAGCGGCCTCGATGGCAGCACGGGAGCGCCGAGCGGTCCCGTTGTCAAGGCGACACGAACCGTCACCTTCTTCCGGTGCAAACCCGGGCACGTCCTGCTGCCCGGACGCGCGCTCTGCGGTCCCGTGACACTTGCGGATATCGGCATCCCACCAAGCGTCCTCGGAGAGATCGCGTGTCGTACTTTCGCCAACGCGCCCGCGCTCTGGCGTGATGCATTTCCCGTCCCGAAACCAGAGGCGCATAAGTACACGCGCGGCCACGCCGTCGTCGTCTCAGGCCCGGCGGAGAGCACCGGCGCCGCGCGTCTCAGCGCTCGCGGGGCACTCAGGATGGGCGCCGGTCTCGTGACCGTCGCAAGCCCGCGCGCCGCTTTCCCGGTCAATGCCGCGCATCTGACCGCCATCATGCTGAAGCCCTTCGACGTGCCGGACGGCCTTGCGGGCGTGCTCGCGGACAAGCGCCGCAACGCCGTATTGATCGGACCCGGCTGCGGGCGCGGCCCGGCGACCTCCCGCATGGTCGAAATCACGCTTCGGTCCGGCGCCAGCGTCGTACTGGACGCCGACGCCATTACATCGTTCGAGGCAAAACAGCTTCAGGCCGACGCGGACGCAGGCGCGCCGTCCCCCATCGGCTTCCTGCCGGGCGCGGCCACCGCCACTTCCGCCGGCCCTGAACGCCTCTTCGCCGCCATCAAAGCCAATACCGGCCGCCCCGTCGTCCTCACCCCCCACGAGGGGGAGTTCCGACGGCTCTTCGGCGCGCTCCCGGGCTCGCACCTCGAGCGGGCGCGCCATGCGGCAGCCGCGAGCGGCGCCGTCATCATTCTCAAAGGCCCGGATACCTGCGTTGCAGCTCCCGATGGGAGGGCTGCCATCAACGAGAACGCGCCGCCGTGGCTGGCGACCGCCGGCTCAGGCGATGTGCTCGCAGGATTTGTTGCTGGGCTCCTCGCGCAGGGCATGCCCGCCTTCGAGGCGGCTGCGGCCGCCGTCTGGCTTCATGGCGCGTGCGCGGCCGCCGTAGGGGCGGGTCTCATTGCCGAGGATCTCCCGGAAGTGCTGCCGAAGGTGGTTATCCGCTACCTATACTTGCATTACTCCAAATCACAATCTTAGGCTGCAGAAAAGCCGCGAGGCCGATTTCTTTCCTAATTTGAGGGGCCTATTAACTCATCCCTTTCAGAGATCTTAACTTACGTCTCAAAATAGGACAAATTTCGCCAAGATTCCGATACTTAGCATCGTAAATATTCTGTAAACCCTCTTGCATCTGATAAGAATACCATCCTATAAGTAACCTTAAGGAAATGCTGTCCCTGAGATAAGCGGGCCGCATTGTCCTTCCATCACGTATTGGGGGAATTTGTTATGCATACCTCCGCTAGGACGAACGTCGCGAGGCCGCGCGCCGTACCGACGCCGGCGATACTTCCGCAAATGTTCAGCCAGAACTTCCTGGCCGACGTGCGCATCGATCACGGGCCACGTCAGTTGCTGTCGCGCCTTTTCCTGCGCGGTGACACGCTGCTGCGCGAGCGCGGCATCAACCTGCAGTTTGCACCGATCGACGCGCTGCTGGAGGT
>JAEYPL010000346.1 GCA_023410905.1 Pseudomonadota bacterium | reverse complement strand
CGCGCATTCTGCTACGTCGACGATCTGATCGAGGGTTTCGTCCGGTTGATGGAGAGCCCGGCCGAGGTGACGGGGCCGATCAATCTTGGCAACCCGGGCGAGTTCACCATCCGGGAGCTTGCTGAGCTGACGATCGAGATGATCGGCTCGAAGTCCAAGCTGACGTTTCTGCCGCTGCCGCAAGACGACCCGAAGCAGCGCCGGCCGGACATCAGCCTTGCCGAGCAGAAACTCGACTGGCGGCCGACCATCCCCTTGCGCGACGGTTTGCGCCAGACAATCACTTATTTCGACCAGCTCATGACCGGTGGGCGTGCGTCGGGCGATGCGCATCAGCCGGCCTGATGTGCGGCTCTTGCTCGTCCCTGCCATCAATTTGCACCGCTCGACCTTCTCACACGGCAGGTCGACGGAGGCTCATCTGCCGAGGCGATGAACTCTTCTGCTCCCTTGTCCACTGACCGGGTATCGGCATCGCCCGAACGGCACATCGTTCTTGAAGCCGGTCGCGCCGATCGGAATTACTGGAACGACCTCTGGCACTATCGCGAGTTGTTCGCGATGCTGGCCTGGCGCGATATTTCGGTGCGTTACAAACAGACCGTGATCGGCATAGCGTGGGCTATTGTTCGCCCCTTCCTGACCATGGTCGTCTTCACGGTCATCTTCGGCAATCTTGCCAAGCTGCCGAGCGACGGCGCGGTGCCGTATCCTCTCCTCGTCTTCGCGGGGATGCTGCCGTGGTTCCTGTTCTCGAGCATCCTGTCGGAGGCCTCCAACAGTCTCGTCACGAATGCGAACCTCATCTCCAAGGTTTATTTCCCGCGCCTCATCGTGCCGTCCGCAGCTGGCGTGGTGGCGCTCGTGGATTTCGCGATCAATCTCGTGATCCTGTGCGGGCTCATGGCCTGGTACGGATTCATGCCGAACTGGCAGATCGTCTTCCTGCCGGCCTTCATACTGCTCGCCATGCTGGCGAGCCTCGGACCTGCCCTGTTCATCACGGCGCTCAACGTCAAGTACCGCGACTTCCGCTTTGTCATTCCCTTCGTCGTGCAGTTCGGGCTCTACATCTCGCCTGTCGGATTTTCGAGCGCGGTTGTGCCTGATGCATGGCGGTTCCTGTACAGCCTCAACCCTGTGGTCGGCGTCATCGATGGCTTCCGCTGGTGCCTGCTCGGCGGCGAGAGCCAGATCTATGTGCCGGGATTTCTCGGAAGCCTCTGCGTTATCGCCCTCATGCTCTCGATCGGCATTCGCCACTTCCGGAGAGCTGAAAAGACCTTCGCTGACCTGATCTGATGTCGGACGTCGTCATCCGCGCCGAGGGTCTTGGAAAGCGCTACCTGATCGGTCACGAGACGGAGCGCGAGAGATACGTGGCACTGCGCGATGTGATTGAACGTTCGGCGCGGAATTTCGTGCGATCGGCTGGCGATATGATGCGCGGACGCCAGCTCCTGACCGGCAACGAAATCGAGGAGTTCTGGGCGCTCAAGAACGTCGATTTCGAGATCAGGCGCGGCGAGGTCGTCGGCATCATCGGGCGCAACGGCGCCGGCAAATCGACGCTGCTCAAGATTCTGTCGCGCATCACGGAGCCGACGACGGGGCGCGTCGAGATCCGTGGTCGCGTGGCGAGCCTGCTCGAGGTCGGCACGGGATTCCATCCGGAGCTGACGGGGCGCGAGAACATCTTTCTCAACGGCGCGATCCTCGGCATGTCCCGCGCCGAGATCAAAGGCAAGTTCGACGAGATCGTCGCCTTTGCGGAAGTCGAGAAGTTCCTCGATACGCCGGTGAAGCGTTACTCATCGGGCATGTACGTGCGTCTGGCGTTCGCCGTCGCGGCTCATCTCGAGCCGGAGATTTTGATCGTCGACGAGGTGTTGGCCGTCGGTGATGCCGAATTCCAGAAGAAGTGTCTCGGCAAGATGAAAGACGTCGCCGGCGGCGGCCGCACGGTGCTGTTCGTCAGTCACAATATGGCGGCGGTGAGAGCACTGTGCGAGCGCGCTCTTCTGTTTAAGGGCGGCTCAGTTGAGTTAGATGCTGCGGCAGACGCCGCGACCGCCAAGTATGTCTCGATGTTAGCGCCTCATGGTGGTGGGTTTAATCCAGAAGGGCGCCGGTTCAAACCCAGCAAGATTGCCTTATCGGCCGTGAGCATACGGCAGGGTGGCCAAACGGTTGCCGTCGTCCAATCCGGCAAATCATTTTCGGTTCATATTGAAGCTCGAGCCTTTGAGCCCGTTCCTTTCTCGATTGAACTCTTACTCCGAGATGGCCGGCTTGAGCCGGTCGGCTTCTGTGCGGGACTATTTCAGCGGGGGTTTGTTGTGGTTCCGGTGCGGGGCGAAGCTTGTGAGGTTTCGATACAAATCAATAACATCGCGCTGGCGGGAGGATCATACCACGCCGATATTATTCTTATCGGGGCGGACAAGCGGCATCTAGATGCTGTCGAGCGTGCCGTCCAGTTTGAGGTGATTGCGCAGGCGTCGGGGGCAACCAACTGGATATTTGATCAAACAAGCCGGCGCGGCTGTGTTCTCCTGGATGCAAGCTTCTCGGCTCGGCTAGCTAGCTAATTCGGTTCGGCTCCAGTAACTCGCTGCACGTTCGAAGGTTAGTTTTTGCTCGTATTCGTCATTCCTCTGCGTAACCCCGAGACTGCCAAAGACTGGGAGCGCTGCAACGCCTTATGTCAGCAGACGATTAGGTCGGCGCTCAACCAAGTCGACGGCAACGTACGCGTAATCGTCGTCTGCAAGGAGTTCACGCCGGATATCGAGGACGATCGTCTCACGATTCTCCGCTATCCTTTCCCGACGCCAGAGCGGAACTGGGAGAAGCAGCACCAGGACAAGTATCGCAAGTTTGCTCATGGCATGGTGGAAGCCCGAAAGTATGCGCCTTGCTACATCATGAAGCTGGATGCGGACGACTTGCTCAATAGGCACTTGTCACACGTCGTCGAACGAAACCAATACAAGCCCGGATACTATATTCCGCACGGCTACCTTTGGCGCGAGGGGGCCATGGTCCTGCGTCCCGTCGATGACTTCCATCTTCACTGTGGTTCGTCAAATATCATCTGGAGCGAAGAGGACGATCTGCCATCGTGCATCGATGACGACATGTCCAGATACCGAATTCTTACGTGGGGGCATCATATTACGGTTCAGGAATTTCATAATCTGGGGACTCCGCTGATGTCTTTGCCACTTCGATCCGCAATATACCGAAAGGGTCATGGCGAAAATATCTCGTCGCACTTGCTCCCGAGTGGGTTTGTAGACACGAAACCCAATTGGAAGTTTTACGTCGGGCAATTGCTAAGCCTCACTGAGCTGAGACCGCTAACGCCGTCCATCCGTCGCGACTTCTTCGGTTGAGTTGCCTGATCGGTGTCTCATTGCCGGAAGATTGCGATGGTCCCAGCCCCGTATGGCTAGAAGGATTTCGTACAGTGCCAACGACTGAGCTGGCCTCGGTGTCAGATCTTCATGAAACGCAATTCGTGTACGGTCGTACCGGCAAGCGCATATCCACGGCATCCAATTCCTCGCAGAACAATCTGCATGTGTTGCGCGCGCTTATGGATGAGCTACGTCCTGCGCGTACATTGGAGGTGGGGCTTGCCCTCGGCCAATCGGCAATAGCTATTGCGAACAGGCACCGGGCGGCCGGAGCGCAGCCTTCTGGGCAGCATGTTGCTATCGATCCCTTTCAAGCGACCGTCTGGGATGATTACGGCATGCTTGCCCTCGATGCGGCTGGTCTGACGCCGTACTGCAGCGTTGTGCGCGACTATTCCTGGCGCGCTCTGCCGCGTTTGAGTGAAACAGCCGCGGACTTCGGGCTCATGTATATCGATGGTTCGCATTTGTTCGAGGATGTCTTCATAGACTTGTTCTACTGCTCACGATTGGTTCATCCTGGTGGCATCGTACTCTTCGATGATGCATCGGAGCCGCACGTGGCAAAGGTAATCCGGTTCGTGCGGGGGAATATGAGTCATGCGTTCCGCGAGTTGGGTCTTAAAAAGTACCGATCCATGCCGACGGTCGCTGATCGGCTGAAGTATCGCGTCGCTTCCTCTCTCGGACGCGTGCAGCTCGTGGCATTTGAGCGGATCGGTGACCCCGTTCGAGCGTGGAATTCACCATTGGCGGCATTCTAAGCGGTGCTGGCTTGGCGTACGTGGGCGAGGAAACACAGCGAAGCGACGAGCTCGACATTTTCAAGCTGCAGCCCACGTTCGCGATCCGCGCTGACGTATTCCGCCCGGTGTCGCATCAACTTCAGTTGGCTTGAGGGATCAGCTGGGACTGCGAGCCGGCTTCAAGATCAATGACGCCATTCGTCTCCATACTCATCCCCTGTTTCAACGCAGAGCGGTGGATCTGTCAGGCGATCGAGAGCGCGCTCGCTCAGACGTGGTCGCGCAAGGAGGTCATCGTCGTCGACGATGGCTCGACTGATGGAAGCCTCGATGTCATCAAGGGCTTTGGTGATCGCATCAGGTGGGAGGCGGATGCAAACCGGGGGGGCAACGCGACGCGCAATCGCCTGCTCGAGCTCGCGCAGGGCGATTGGCTTCAGTATCTCGACGCCGACGACTATCTGAAGCCTGATAAGGTCGAGCTGCAGGTCAAGGCCCTCGATACCTTTCGCGATGTGGACGTTCTGTTTGGACCGGTCATCGTGGAGTGGCGGGTCGGCGATGCGATCCGTATCGAGGAATTGGCCATTCCCAAGCCGCACGATCCTTGGCAACTGCTCGCTCTATGGCGGCTTCCTCAGACCGGGGCACCTTTGTGGAGAAAGTCCGCACTTAGGGATGTCGGAGGGTGGGCAGTCGATCAACCGTGCTGTCAGGAGCACGAGCTCTATTTGCGCCTTCTGATTGCTGGGAAGCGCCTTGAACATCATCAGGCGAGTGGCGCAGTCTATAGGAGCTTCTCGAACGGAACATTGTCGACGCGTGACCCCGCACTTGTGCGCCGCGAGCGGCTCAAGATCGAAAAGCGACTTGAGGAACACCTCACTGCGATCGGTGAGCTCACTCCCGATCGCCAATGGGCGATCAATCAGGCACGGTTCGATATGGCGCGGAGTAGTTGGAATGAAGATCGCAAGGAGGCGCGCGCCATTTTTGCGGCTATCTCCTCGGCGGAAACCTTTCGGCCTGCTGGGCCGAAGGTGCCGCAACTTTATCGCCTCGCGTTCGGTCTCTTCGGCTTCGAGGCGGCTGAGCGTATTGCGACAATCAGCCGGGTCGCGCTTCGGCCTTCTCGCTGGGACATCGGCAAGAGGTAACGTGCCACACTTGGCTGATATCAAGCGGTACAGAAAAGCCGCAGCTTCATCGTGCCGAGCGTGACAACGTTCTCTGTTATCATCCCGACGTATAACCGCCGCCAGTATTTAGTAGCGTGTCTCGAGAGCGTGTCTGCGCAACGATGTCCTGCCGACGAGGTGATCGTCGTAGACGACGGCTCTACGGATGGAACCGCGGAGATCCTTGCCGGCATTGAAGGTATCACCGTCATCCAGCAGGAGAACGCGGGACCTGGGGCGGCGCGCAACCGAGGGGCGGCAGCGGCAAGGGGCGACTATCTGGTCTTCCTCGACAGTGACGACCTGTGGTTCGAGTGGACGCTGGATGTCTTCTCCCAGCTCATTGAGCAGCACGCTCGGCCCGCCCTTCTTTCATCCCGCTTTGAGGACTACTCTGGTGAGCTTGCTGAGCCAACGGAGGTACCGGCACAAGGCCGTGCCTTTGCAGCATTTCTCGAAACATCGGCACATCCATTTATCGTCGGTGCGGGAATGATGGTGATCGACAGGCAGGCCTTCGTTGCGTCGGGCGGATTTTCCGAGGATCGCTTGAACGCAGAGGACCACGATCTCGCTCTTCGATTGGGAGTGGAACGTGGATTTGTCCAAGTTTTGCGTCCAGTAACGCTGGGTCGTCGAATTCACTCCAGCAATGAAACGGGCAATCTCGAAAGGACGATTTCCGGTGTCGCAAGCCTCATTGAGAAGGAGCGATCGGGCCACTATCCTGGAGGGATCACGTGGCAGGATGCGCGACGAACGATAATCGCACGCCATGTTCGACCGGTTGTGCTGCAGGCGATCCGATCTAGTGAGCTTCGTGCGGCTTGGCACCTCTACTGTAGAACGCTGTCGTGGAATGTCCGCGACGGTCGTGCCGGGTTCCTAATTGGAAGTCCCTTACTTATGCTGCGGGCGGTGTCACTGAGGCTGATTATTAGGTCGTATGCGCGAATAGTCGGGATGCCGAAGCGCCTCGTACGCCGGTGCAAGGATGCCCATGATGGCGGGCGCTGGCGTTTTTAATCTGTCCAACCGCACCAGCATCCGCGAGCTCTGAAGTGGCGGTTCCGGTTTCCGTCGTCATCCCCACGTTCCGGCGGCGCGAGGCGCTCGCGGTGACGCTGCTTGCGCTTCAGCGGTGTGATCCCCCTCCTGGCGAAATTCTGGTCATGGTGGACTACGGTGATCAGGAAACACGCACGTCTCTCGAGCCCGACTTTCCCGATGTCCGCTGGAGCGAGGCCTGTAAGCGCCTGGGGCCGGGGGGCGCGCGGAACATGCTGCTCGCCATGGCTCAGCATCCGTATGTTGCGAGCTTCGATGATGATTCAAGTCCGATTGATCTCGACTTCTTTTCCGACGTAGCCGGGCTCTTGGAAGAGAATGCGAGGGCGGGAATAATTGCGGCTGGAGCAATTGTTCACGATGGAGAGGCGTTGCCTCCGCGGATGCAGGCGATCGTTCCGTCTGCCGAGTTCGTCGGGTGTGCCGCGGCTTTCCGCCGTTCGGCATTTCTCGAGACGAAGGGCTACCTGCCGCTCGAGCTTGCGTATGGCGCTGAAGAGATCGACGTGTCGCTCCAGATGCTCGACAAGGGCTGGCAGATCCTGCGGTCAGACAGGCTGCGCGTTCGTCACAGGACTTCACGTGCGCATCAGGCGACCCCAGAAGTCACGAGCGCACATATCAGCAATACTGCGTTGGTTGGATACCTGCGATATCCACTCGTCCTTTGGTCTTTCGTTGTGCTGCAGATTGGTCGACGCGTGGTGTGGTCATTGCGGCACGGGCGCTCCGCCGGCGTGATGCATGGCCTCATCAGCATTCCGCGGAATATTTGGCGCTACCGAGCAGAACGGGCGCCAGTAAAAGCCCGCGTAATTCTTGCGGCTCGCAGGCTGCGACGGACGGTTCCTTAGATGCGCTCCAACAATTGAGCCTCTCTGAGTCCGATCAGCTACTGACAAGCGCGCTGAATGGCAGCTCGCACGGCCAGTGGATCGTTTGCCAGCTTGGGGCACGCGAGAATTACATGATCGGCAGGGCGCTCGCTTCGTCGGGGAGGCTTGGAGCCCTCATAACGGACGCGTGGCACGCGCCGGGAAGTCTTCCCGCGAGGTACGTCAGTCGCCTCCGAGAGCGCTATCATCCTCAGCTCGCCGAGGCGCGTATCGAGACGCCGGGGTACAAGGGCATAGCAGACGAAATCTACGAGCGATGCCTCGGGCCGGGAGGCTGGCGCAGCATCATCAATCGCAACGAGCGCTTCGAGGAAATGGCCGCGGGCCAACTGCGGACTCTCGTAGCTTCTGGCGTACCGTGCGATACGGTATTTGCGTACAGCTACGCGGCTGGAGGCATTTTCCGAGCGGCCCGATCGCTCGGATTAAACACCGTGCTGGGGCAGATCGATCCCGGCCAACACGAGGATGAGATCGTCGGCAAACTCTATCGCGACTCTGGGCAGTCTTCTCGCTACGAGAAGATACCGGACGACTACTGGACACGCTGGCGCGAAGAGATAGATCTGTCCGACGTTGTCGTCGCGAACTCGGCCTGGTCGAAGGTGTTGCTCGTTCGGGCCGGTGTGCCGGATGAGAAGATTTCAGTCATACCGCTTGCCTACGACGGACCGACAGATGTGCCCACGCATGTGCGCTCACTGCCAGACGCCTTTACATTAGAGCGCCCGCTGAGGCTGCTCTTCCTGGGGCAGGTCACACTTAGAAAGGGTATCGGACCGCTGCTTGCTGCGCTTCAGCGAATGCCGCGAGCGCCCCTGCTGCTCGATATCGTGGGTGCGCTACAGGTTGATATTCCCGATGCGAGCAGAAGCGATGCGCGCATTGCAATGCACGGGGGAGCGCCGAGAAGTGCCGTTCACCGACACTATGAGGCCGCAGATCTTTTCGTGTTCCCGACCCTTTCGAATGGATTCGGCCTCACCCAGCTCGAGGCTCTTGCTCACGGATTGCCGGTGCTGACCTCCCGGAACTGCGGCAGCGTCATCACGCACGATCAGAACGGCTTCATACTGGATGAAGTGACTCCCGACGCCATTGAAGCCGTTCTGTGCCAAATCTTGGAGCATCCGGCTCGTCTACGCGGTTGGACAGAGAGGGCGCGGATTCCGAGCGCTTTTTCACGGGAAGCTTTGGCCGGGGCGCTATCCCGGTTGAGGATGGTGCAATGAAGCCGCCACGACATGATGTCGAAGGCATTCCGGTGAGGGCTCGCGTCGCACGCCTGGAGATGTCCCTGCGGGTGCGGTCGACCGTTGTCATCATCATCGGGCTGGTATTCGCTTCGATGTTCGCGCGGATGGCAGACACGACCAACGAAGCACTGAGCAGTGCCGCAGCGGTACTCACCTGCACTCTGGTGATCGCGTTTATCATTGAAGCACGGGCAGGGGTGCACAACCTGTTCCGGGCCGATCTGTTTATGCTTTTCGCTCTGTTGGGTTTGACCTTTGTTGAGTTTCTGCCCGAGCAGGACGACCTGTCCCTGAGGCTCAGCCTGGACGATGCCTTGGCCACCATTGATGTTGCGCTTTGTGCGTTCGGCGGCCTAGCGCTCGGGCGGCACGCGTTCCGAATGTACACGATCCCGATCTCGAATATGCCGGAGAGGGGGCTGCCCCCGTCCCACATGTTTCGTCTGTTTATGGCGTGCGCATTTATCGGCTACCTGCATGTTCTGCTCGCTGTGAATTTCGATATCATCGAAGCTGTGCGCCAGATGATGTTGCCTCGTTTCGCGCAGTCATGGACGCGCGGGCGGATTGGGGGGCTGGACACACTGCTCAACGAGCTGGGATTGTTGATCTACCTGCTGCCACCCCTTGCGGGCGCTGTTCTGGCCGAGCATCACCGCTACCGGGGATATCAGAAGTTGGTCATTGCAGCGATTCTGGGTCTCACCTTCTTCTCCGGATTGGCTGGCGGCACCCGCAACGTGATCCTCACGCATCTGGTTACGTTCGGCGTGAGCTATCTGACGATGAAGCGCCGATTGACACTCGCCTCACTGGTGACGGTCGGATCGCCGCTGGCACTGGCGTCGCTGTTTGTCGTCTATTACCTCGCGCAGATCCGGACGTTCGGTATCGAGAACTGGGCCATCGGAGTCGAGCGCACCGAACGGCTCGTCGTTGATATGAACTTGTTGAACATTGCCGGCCTCATGCAAGCGTTTCCGGGCAGGCACGGTTATCTCGGTCTCGAAATACCGTTCAACGCTATCATCCGGCCGATCCCCCGCTTCCTTTGGCCCGGCAAGCCGGAGGGGTTGAGCATGAGCATAGAAGAAATTTTCAAAGTGGAAGGCATGACCCTGTCGGCCACGTATATCGGCGAGCTGTGGATCGCAGGAGGCGTGCTCGCGGTGATCATCGGTAGCCTTGCGTTCGGCGCAGTTGCTGCTGGATGGAATCGCATCGGGGCCACGGCTCAGGGAACTCTCGACCGGATTCGTTTTGCATCGGGTATGTTCGCGGCCGGCATCTGCATGCGGAGCTTTTTGAGCGTGATGCCGGCCGTTCTGCCGACGCTGGTGCTCTATCTGTTTCGGTGGTGGTACTTCCGTTCGCAGGCGCGCCCTTATTTGCGATCGCGGAAGATTTGACGGCCATGCGTAAGCGGCGCCTGCTGTTTCTGACGGTCATCCCATCGCCGTATCAGCGCCAGCTCTTCGATCGTTTGGCGAAGGCGAAAATTTTTGACGTCAAAGTTCTCTACTACGCGATGGGTGCACACGACCGGCAATGGGAGCATCCCGAGCTAGCGCCATTCGAGACGCTCATGCCGGGCACGCAACTACGATGGCTCGGGGGGAGCGCCTACTGCAATCCGCGCGTGTTGCGATCGCTGTTCGAGACCAGTGCAGACTTGGTCATCGTGAGCGATTATTCTGTTCCGACCGCGCAGATCGCCATGCGCGCGCTAGGCCTGCGCGGGAGCCCATGGGTCTTCTGGGGAGAGCTGCCGGGCTTCAATCGACGCGGCTCAATCGGATCCTTTATGCGGAGGCAGCTCCAAGCGCCTCTGGCCAGCGCGACGGCAATCGCCGCGATCGGTTCCAAGGCCGTATCGGCCTACGAAGCGCTGTTTCCCGGTAAGAGGGTCTTCAACATCCCGTACTTCTGTGATCTTGCCCCATACCAGGAAGCAAGACACGCGAGACATGTCGCAGATGACGCCGTCGTCGATATCTTGTTCTCAGGCCAGCTCATCGAGCGCAAGGGATGCGACATCCTCCTGAATGCCTTCTCGAAGATTGCGTTGCGCCATCCGCAAGCTCGCCTCCTCATACTGGGCAATGGACCTGACCGCACCAAGCTGGAAGGATTGGTGCCTGATGGTCTGCGTGATCGCGTCGTTTTCCTGGGGCATCGCGAGCCGCATGAGATACCCGAGATATTTGCTGCGGCTCATGTATTCTGCCTGCCGAGCCGGCACGACGGCTGGGGCGTCGTCGTCAACGAGGCCATCGGAGCAGGATTGCCGGTCGTGGTCAGCGATGCCGTCGGCGCCGGTCATGACCTCGTCCGCAATGGCGTAAATGGATATCTGACAGGTACGGATGATCAGGAGCAGCTCGCTGAGGTGCTCGACCGCATCGTCGGTGACGCGCAACTGCGTGCGCATCTGGCTGCAGCATCGCAAGCTATGGCCCGCGACTGGAGCCTCGACGAGGGCGTGTCGCGCTGGTTGACGGCGGCTGCCACCGTGCTTGCGCAAGGACGCGCCGCGTGAAGGTGGTCCTGGTGTCCTCGGGTTCCGGTTCCAGGGGCGGCGGCGAGGTTTACCTGCGATTTCTGGCGAGTGGTCTGATCGCGCACGGCTGCGAAGTTCACGCCATTATCCCATCAGCCTCACGCATGGATGAGCTTGCCGCATCGTTTCCTGCCGAGGCCCGTGTCACGCGCCTGCCGATCACGGCGACCTATGAGCGTCGGCTGCGCAACGTTGGTGCCCTCTTCGACGGGGAGCAACAGACGCGTTTGGCTGCTGCGCTCACCGGCATCGGACCGGACGTGGTTCACGTAAACCAGCAGGTGGCGGAGGACGGGCTCGATTTCGTTCGTGCCGCAGAGCGTAGCGGGATACCCTGGATATCGACCATACATATTGGCCATACGGCCCGGGCTCTCGGCGCGCGCGCCGGGCGGCTGCGTGATCTCGTGACAACGAAAGCTCTGCGGCGTGCTGGCACCATGTACGTCGCGGTCTCCGAAGCGTCGCGTGCGCAACTCGCGTCACGATTTTCGAATGGCACAACGAAACCGCGCGTCGTCGTAGTCCACAATGGCGTGCCTGTCCCGGAGCCTTCGGTACTCATCGCGGCGCGGAATGCGGCAAGGCATGAGTGGAGGATCGCGGAAGGCGAGATCGTCGTCGGCGCCGTGGGGAGAATAGAAGCGCAGAAGAATCCACTCGCGTTGGTCGACTATCTTCAGGCGTTGGGAGAGAGCGGACAAGCCATACGGCTCGTGTGGATTGGCGATGGACAGTTGCGCGAGCAGTTGGAGAGCGAGGCTCATGCGCGGCTGGGAACAGATCGACTGATCGTGGACGGCTGGCGCAGCGATGCAGCAACGCGAATGGCGGGCTTCGATATCTTTGCGCTGCCGTCTCTCTACGAGGGGTTGCCGCTGGCACTTCTGGAGGCGATGCACGCGGGCCTCCCCATTGTCGCGACGAAAGCCGACGGCGTGCCGGAAGCTATCGAGCATGGTATCTCGGGATTGCTTTGCTCCAACGGAGATGAATTTCGGCAATCTCTTAGGCTGCTGGCTAGCGACGCCGACCTGCGTAACGCGGTGGGGCGTGCGGCACGCGCTGCGGCGCAGCAGCGCTTCAGCTGCTCTGCAATGGCCGCTCAGCTCATTGCGATCTACAAGAAGCAAGCAAGTGCCCGGCAGCGTGGATATTCGTGAGGTGGAGGTGAGCCGTGTGCTCCACGTCTCGCCGTACATTCATCCCGCCGCTGGCGGGCCTCCGGTCGTCGTCGCGCGGTGGGCCGAAATCGCTGAGGCGTACGGCTGGCGTGGGCGCGTACTATCGACACCCGCGTTCTCACCGGACGGCGAGGAGAGTATTAGAGCGGCGGCCGCTAACCGCTACGCGTTGTCTCTCGTGTCCTCCGCGCGAGACGTTCTGTGGGGGACGGGATGTGCCAGCGTGCATCGTCTCGTGCAGGAAGCCGAGATCGTGCACTTGCACACGATGTGGAGCCCGTTGAATGCGATCGTGGCCGGTATTTGCCGCCGACTCAACAAGCCCTACGTCATCTCGCCGCACGGAATGCTGGATCCATACTCGCTCGGCATCAAGGCGCTCAAGAAGCGCGCCTATATGGGCATCGTCGAGCGCCGCATGATCCAGGGGGCCGCCGGCGTGCTCTTCACGGCGGATGAGGAGCGGGATCTGGCCGTGGCACAGATCGGGGATGTTCCCAACCCCGGTGTCGTCGGGCTAGGTGCGGACATGCCGAGTGCCTCCCGCGAGGAGCTCGAGGCCCGCTTTCGATCCGCACATCCCGATCTCGCGGACAGGAAATTCATCATATTCCTGGGACGGCTGCATCCAAAGAAGCGGCCTGACATTGCCATCCGAGCCATGAGTGGCGTGCGTGCAAAGGAACCCGATGCGGCTCTACTGATGGTCGGCGATGGGGACCCGGGCTATGTCAGCGCGCTCCGTCAGCACGCGGCCAGTCTCGGGCTCAGCGATTGTATCCATTTTCTCGGTCTGCTTACGGGAGATGAGAAATGGAGCGCGCTGGCTGCGTCGCGCGTCTTCGTTCTCCCTTCGCTGCAGGAGAATTTTGCGATCGCCGCCGCTGAGGCACTTCAGCTCGGCGTACCCGTCCTGATCACGGACAAGATCAACATATGGCGTGAGATCGTCGGTGGCGGAGCTGGCGTGCTGCTGCGTGAAGAGGCATTGGAGGATGATCTCGCGATGTACGCCGCTGCTTTGCTCGACGATCCGCATCGCCGCCGCGATATGGAGCACAAAGCGCGCGCACTGGCGCTCCGCGCCTACACCTGGTCGGCCAGTGCGCAGAAGCTGTGCGCCTACTATGAGGCTGTGCTCGCAGAGCGCCACACATTGGGGCTGGAGAAGGCCGGGTGATGATGCGGGGCTGCGATCTTCGATATCATTCGCGGCGATCCGATGGGCTGGCCGGACGCCATGGCTGACGAGTACGTGCTGGGTGAAGCTGCGCATCAAGGTGGCCGCACGCGCCTTGTGCGGCGTCCTCCGCCGTCTATCTCGAACAAGCTCGCTCGAGCGGCATGGGCTATTGCCAGGGTGCTCCTGTTCCGACCTACCCCCGCACCGCTTCACGCTTGGCGGCGGCTAATCCTGCGCGGGTTTGGCGCCCGCGTCGGTAGTCGCGTGGCAGTATATCCGAGCGCTCTTGTTTGGGCGCCGTGGAATCTCACGATCGATGCGGGCGCGACGATCGGGGGCGGTGCAATCATCTACAACGTGGATCACATAACGGTCGGCAGGTATGCCGTCATAAGCCAGGGGGCGCATTTGTGCACCGCGTCCCACGACCATAATGTTCCGACCTTCGATCTGGTGACGGCACCGATACAGGTCGGCGAGGAAGCCTGGGTTGCTGCCGACGCTTTCGTTGGTCCGGGTGTGACGATCGCGAGTGGAGCAGTCGTTGGAGCGAGGGCTGTGGTCGTTAAAAATGTCGATAGCCGCGTAATTGTGGTCGGCAATCCAGCCAGGGCTGTCGGAACGCGCGCGATAGAGGGGCGCAACCGCCTGCAGGGTCGAGCCTCCTTGCGCGATCACGATTGAACGCTCTGGTGGAGCAGGACAGCAGAGCAAGTGGCGGTATCGGCCGTGAAGTCCGGCTCGTCTACCGTCGAGCTGACGGAGCAGAAATTCTAGATGAGGGGAGTTTGGTCGCAGTATACTTTAGGTTGCGTAGGTGCTGTTTGGCAGATGACTACTTTCGCGTTACCGCTTAGCGCTGTCCTAGCCGCAGGCGTACGATAGGAAGACATATGACACGCAAGGTTGCTCTCATTACCGGCGTCACGGGGCAGGATGGCGCTTATCTGAGCCAGTTGCTGCTCGACAAAGGCTACATCGTCCACGGCATCAAGCGCCGATCGTCGTCGTTCAACACACAACGCGTCGATCATCTCTATGTCGATCCGCACGAGAGCGAGACACGATTCCATCTCCACTACGGCGACATGACCGATGCGACTAATCTCATCCGCATCGTGCAGGAGACGAAGCCGGACGAGATTTACAACCTGGCGGCCCAAAGCCACGTCCAGGTGAGCTTCGAGACAGCCGAATACACGGCCAATGCCGACGGCATGGGTACGCTGCGCCTGCTGGAGGCGATCCGCATCCTGGAGCTTACGAATAAGGTGCGATTCTATCAGGCATCGACATCGGAACTCTACGGGAAGGTGCATGCGGTGCCGCAGAGCGAGACCACGCCTTTCTATCCGCGCAGCCCCTATGCTGCTGCCAAGCTCTATGCCTACTGGATCACCGTCAATTATCGCGAGGCCTATGGCATCCACGCCTCGAACGGCATCCTCTTCAATCACGAAAGCCCAATCCGCGGCGAGACGTTCGTGACTCGCAAGATCACGCGCGCGGTCGCAGCGATCGTCATGGGGCTGCAGAAGAAGCTCTACCTCGGCAATCTCGATGCCAAACGCGATTGGGGCCATGCGCGGGATTTTGTCGAAGGCATGTGGCGTATCCTGCAGCAGGATGAGCCGAGCGACTATGTGCTTGCGACTGGTGAGCTGCATTCGGTGCGCGAATTCGTCGAACTGGCCTTCGAGATGGTCGGGCGGCGTATCGCATGGCGTGGGAAGGGCGTCGATGAGAAGGGCGTCGACGCCACCACTGGCGACGAGCTTGTTGCGATCGATCCCAAATACTTCCGCCCGACGGAGGTCGATCTTCTGCTCGGCGACCCGACCAAGGCCCGCGAAAAGCTCGGCTGGAGCCACACGGTGCCGTTCCGCGAAATGGTTGCGGAGATGGTGCGCGAGGATCTGAAGCTCATCGCTCGCGATCAGGATCGCAAGGACATCCATGGCTAGCAGCGGTATGTTCGACCTCACCGGCAAGCGCGTATGGGTCGCCGGACACAGGGGCATGGTCGGGGCTGCGCTGACGCGCAGGCTCGCGTCGGAGGGCTGTGCGCTCGTCGAAGTGGGGCGCGGCGAGGTTGATCTGCGGGAGCAGGCGGCGGTGCGCGCGTGGATGTCCCGGGAGCGGCCGGAGGCGGTGTTCGTCGCCGCGGCAACGGTGGGCGGGATTCACGCGAATGCGACGCGGCCGGCCGAGTTCCTCTACGACAATCTCATGATCGAGGCGAATATCATCCATGCCGCGCATGAGGTCGGTGTCGACAAGCTGCTGTTTCTCGGTTCGTCGTGCATCTATCCGAAGCTGGCCGATCAGCCGATCGCTGAAACAGCACTGCTGACTGGTCCGCTCGAGCCGACGAACGAGTGGTACGCAATTGCCAAGATTGCGGGGATCAAGCTCGCGCAGGCTTACAGGCGTCAGCATGGCCGGCATTTCATCTCGGCAATGCCGACCAATCTCTATGGGCCGAATGACAATTTCGACCTGACATCGAGCCACGTGCTGCCGGCCCTAGTGCGCAAGATGCACGAGGCCAAGGCTGCGCAGGCAGAGAGTGTCACGCTGTGGGGGACCGGAAAACCGCGTCGTGAATTTCTCCACGTCGACGATCTCGCCGATGCACTGGTGCATCTGATGAGGGTTTATGACGAAGAAGAGCACGTCAATGTCGGCGTCGGCGAGGACGTCTCGATTGCTGAGCTGGCGACAATCTGTGCCCGCGTCGTCGGCTATGAGGGGCGCTTCGCTTACGACACGTCGAAGCCCGACGGCACGCCGCGCAAACTACTCGACGTCTCGCGGCTGGCCGCACTCGGATGGCGCGCCTCCATTCCGCTCGAGGACGGCATCGCAGCGACCTATCGCTGGTTCCTGGAGAACGACGGCGCACGCGGGCGGTGATCCTATCGACGCTGCGGATGCGTCTCTACTTCATCAATCGCTACTTCCACCCCGACCATTCGGCGACCAGCCAAATGCTGTCGGATCTGGTGTTCGCGCTCGCAGAGCGTGGTCACCAGATCACCGTGATCACTTCCCGACTCAGTTATGATGATCCGACAGCGCGACTTCCGCGGCGGGAGACGGTCGGTGGCGTCAATATCGTGCGACTGGCGACGACCGGCTTCGGACGCGCGGGTCTTGTCGGTCGCGCCGCGGACTATATGACGTTCGGGCTCGCGGCGGCGTGGCTGCTGCTGTGGCGGCTCCGGCGCGGCGACGTCGTCGTCACGAAGACCGACCCGCCGCTCCTCTCACTTATGACGACGCCGATCACGCGGCTTCGAGGCGCGCGCGCGGTCAACTGGCTGCAGGATGTCTTTCCCGAGGTGGCGACGGCGCTCGGCATGGCGCGCGGTCGACTGTCCGGAGCAGCACTTGCGATCATCGGGCGGTTTCGCAATCGCGCACTGCGGAAGGCATCCTTGAACATCGCGATTGGCGATCGCATGGCCATGGAGGTGCGCCGCCTGGGCGTCGCTCCCGGCAAGGTTCGCGTTATTCCGAACTGGTCTGACGGGCGCTCGATCCGTCCCATTTCCGCTCAGCACAACCACTTGCGGACCGAATGGGGACTTCAGGGCAAGTTCGTCGTCGGCTACTCCGGCAATCTCGGTCG
>JAEYPL010000345.1 GCA_023410905.1 Pseudomonadota bacterium | reverse complement strand
GCACCATGCCCGAGCACATCGACGTCGACGTGACCGGTATCCTGCGCCGTGAAATGACACTCGACACGGCGGGCGACGCACTGATCGACATGATCGTGCGCACGTCGAATGGGCGCCTGACGGCTGCGGAGGCTCTCGGCCACCGCGAGTTCGTCATGACGAAACTCTACCGGAGCGCATAACGCGACCGGCACATGCCTGCGTTACAAGCGCTCAATCCGGTCCCGGGTTGAGCGCTTTCTATTTGGAGGCTATTGCTCGCGCCATGCAGCTCGTCGTGCCATCCATGGATCATCTGCCCTCCTACGTCGCGGCGCTGGAGACGGGCTGGTCACCGAACAACGTGCACAACGTCTCGGCGGAGCAGCTTGCGGCCATTCGCGAGAATGCGGTGGCTTTCATCGTCGGCCTCTCCATGCAGGGCGGTACGATCACGCTGCCAAACGGGCAAACAGTACCCAAGCTGCCGTTCATCGCGCGCTGGATGTGGGACGGAGAATTCTGCGGCAGCATCTCACTGCGCTGGCAGGCGGGCACGGACGCGCTGCCGGCACATGTGCTCGGCCACGTAGGTTATGCCGTCGTGCCATGGAAGCGAGGACGCGGCTACGCCACCGAAGCCCTGCGGGAGATACTCATTGAGGCGAAAGCGGTGGGTCTCGGGCGCGTCGAGATCACCACCGATCCTGACAATATCGCCTCGCAGCGCGTCATCGAGCGCAATGGCGGAAAATACGTCGATACTTTCATCAATCACCACTTTGGACCCGAGCCGCACCTTCGCTATGTTGTCGAGCTGAGGTCAGCCGAAACACGGAACACCACGCCATGAAGATCACCCGCATTCGCGACGCGGTCGCGAAGATCCCCTCGCCCATGCGCAATGCCGTCATCTCCTTCGACAAGATGACGATCAGCATCGTCGCCGTCGAAACGGATGTGATCCGCGAGGGCCAACCGGTCATCGGCTACGGCTTCTGCTCGAACGGCCGCTACGCGCAATCGGGCGTCATTCGCGAACGCCTCGCGCCGCGCATTCTCGAAGCGGACGCCGCCAAGCTGCGCGATGAGGCAGCGGGCACGCTCGATCCGCACGCGATCTGGGCCGCAATGATGAGCAACGAGAAGCCCGGCGGCCACGGCGAGCGCGCCTTCGCAGCCGGCGGCATCGACATGGCGGTGTGGGATGCGACGGCGAAGATCCTCGGCAAGCCGCTCTGGAAACTTCTGTCGGAGCGCTACAACGGCGGCAAGCATGACGAGCGCGTGCTCGTTTACTCCGGCGGCGGCTACTACTACCCCGGCAAGGAGAAGCAGGGCCTGCAGGACGAGATGCGCCAGTGCCGCGACCTCGGCTACAAGCTCATGAAGATGAAGATCGGTGGTTCACCGCTCGCCGAGGATATGCAGCGCATCGAATGGGCGCTGGAAATTGCGGGCGATGGTCAGGATCTTGCCGTCGATGCCAACGGCCGCTTCGATCTGGACACCGCTCTCGCCTACGCGCGCGCCATGGAGAAGTATAATCTCTGCTGGTTCGAGGAACCCGTCGAGCCGCTCGACTATCAGGCGCACGCCGTGCTTTGCGAGCAGACGAGCCTGCCGATTGCAACGGGCGAGAACCTCTTCTCCGTGCAGGACTTCCGCAATCTCGTACGCCACGGCGGCATGCGCACGCACATCGACTGGCTGCAGCCCGATCCTTCGCTCTGCTATGGCCTGACGGAGTCGCTGCGCATTCTCGACATGGCCGAGCGCGCAGGCTGGGCACGGCGCCGTACGGTGCCGCATGGCGGGCATCAGCTCGGATTGAACATGGCCGTCGGCCTCCAGCTCGGCGGCACGGAAAGCTATCCCGGCGTCTTCAAGCCGTACGGCGGTTTCGCGGACGACATTGCCGTCGTCGATGGCTACACGAAACCGCACAACACGCCAGGCATCGGCATGGAGCTCAAACGTGGGATGTTCGCCGAAATGCGCCGACTAATGGAATTCACTTGAGCCAAGGAACTGCAGTCATGGCCCGCTCGGTCGTCATTTTTGAAGATCATCCGCGCGAGATCGGCGATCCGATCCGCTCGAACCATCACCAGGCTCACTTCGACTATCTTGCCGAGCACAGCGACCACATTCTCATCGGCGGCGGGCTGCGGCCTGGCCCCGATGAATGGTGGAGTGGCGGATTGTGGGTGATCGAAGTGGAGAAGCGTGAAGAGGCCGTTTCGCTCATCGAGAACGATCCATACTTCACGCTCGGCCTCCGTAAAGGCTACCGCCTGCTGATTTGGGGTAAAGCCGACAACTATGGCCCCGTAACGCTGTAAGTGGACCGATGACGACGACATCCATCACTGCCACTGACCTCCAAGCGCTGATTGCGCGTGCATTGGAAGCCTCGAACACGAGTGCGGCGAATGCCGCATCTGTTGCCCGCGCGCTGACACTAGCCGAGATCGACGGCCAGAAAGGTCACGGCCTCTCGCGCGTGCCGAGCTACGCGGCGCAGGCGCGCGTCGGCAAGGTGGATGGGCACGCAACGCCGAAAGCCAAACGAACGCGCGCCGCGACGCTCATGATCGATGTGGCGAACGGCTTTGCCTATCCGGCTATGGACCTCGCCATTGAGGAGCTACCGGCGATCGCGGCCGAAACTGGTATTGCGGCAGCGAGCTTCGTTCGCTCGCACCACTTCGGTGTTGCAGGTCGCCACGTCGAACGGCTTGCCGAGAAAGGCCTGATCGCCCTCACGGTCTCCAATACGCCGCAGGCGATGGCAGCCTGGGGCGGTAAGCGACCTGTGTTCGGCACGAACCCGATTGCCTTCGCCGCACCGAGGCGCGGCGCGGCACCACTCGTGATTGACATGGCGCTGTCAGAAGTCGCGCGCGGCAAGATCGTCACGGCGGCTCAGAAGGGCGAACCGATCCCGCTCGGATGGGCCGTCGATGCCAGCGGCCAGCCGACGACCGACGCGAAAGCAGCGCTCGGCGGAACGCTCGTGCCCGCTGGTGGCGCCAAGGGTGCAGCACTCGCCCTCATGGTCGAGACGCTCGCGGTGGCGCTGACGGGCGCCAACTTCGCCTTCGAGGCGAGTTCGTTCCTCGATGCCGAAGGACCACCGCCGGGCGCGGGGCAACTTCTCATCGCGATCTCCCCCGCAGCATTCGCAGGTGCGGATACTTTCGCCGATCGGTTTGCTGCGCTTGCCGAAATGATCGAGGCGGATGACGGCGCACGGCTGCCCGGATCGCGTAGGATCGCGCTCCGTGCGCAAGCTGCTGATGGCGGCGTCAGCGTCGATGCGAAGTTGCTCGCTCAAGTCCAACAGCTCGCGGCTGCGAAATAAATCTCGCAGCAAGTACCTCTCACGCCGCTCGATTTAAGCTGTTGCAGGTTGCCGCTAATTCGAACTAGGCTGCCTCAACACAAAAAATTGAGCTGCACTGGGAGGAATTCAATGAGCCGTAAATACGCTGCCCCGCTCACCGCGGGGGCGCTCGTCGCACTATTTGGCACGACCGTCACTGCGCAGACCGTCGATGGCCCGGCGGTAAATTGGAATCTCTCCACCTGGGGTAAGCAGCGCGCCTTCACCGCCGGCATGGAGTCGGTCGCCAAGCAGCTCGCGGATCGCACAGGCGGAAAATTCCAGATCAAGATCCATTACGGCGAGGCACTTTCCCGCGATCGCGAGAACCTCGACGGCATCAAGCTCGGCGCCTTCCAGATGGCGCAGTTCTGCAACTTCTATCATCCGGGCAAGAATCCCGCGTGGATGGTCTTCACGCTGCCCTTCCTCGAGCTCGGTGACTGGGATGTCAGACGCAAGGCCACCGAGGCCATGCTGAAGCATCCGGCCTTCATCAAGGACATGGATCAGTGGAACGCCATGCCTTACAAGTCCGGCCTCCTGCCGCAGTATGAATTCATGGGCAAGAGCGCCGCGCCTGACACGCTCGAAGGCTGGAAGGGCTTGCGAGTTCGCGCCGGCGGCGGGCTTGGGGATGCCATGAAAATCCTCGGCGCCGTGCTTTCAACTGTACCCGCGACCGAAACCTACACCGGCATGGAGCGCGGCACCATGGATGCCGTATCGCTGCCGTACACCTACGCGCACGCGTCCTACCAGCTTCACACGATCGCGACCTGGTACACGAACAACATGTCACCGGGCACTTCAGAGTGTGCGGCAGTCATAAACAAGGACGCCTACGCAAAGCTTCCCGACCAATACAAGAAGCTCCTCGAGGAAGCTCTGCCGCAGGGCTACAAGGATCAGATCGACGCCTACGTCGAGATCGACAAGAAGAATCTCCCGATGTTCAAGGCGAAGCTGAAGGAGATCCTCTACACCGACGCTGAGCTGAAGCGCTTTCGCGAAGTCGCCGGCAAGCCCGTGTGGGACAAATGGGTTGCCGACAACAAGGACAAGTTCGACGCGCAGAACGTCCTCGATACGCTGCTCGCCGAAATCGAGAAGGCGAAGAAAGAAAAGAAATAGTGCCTTCGAGCGCTCAATAGCTCTTCGTGAGCGGCCCCTCTCGGGGCCGCCATCGGAGACCTGTCCGCACGTTCCACTGACTGCAGGAAGCAATCGATGAAGGGTGCAACTGTCATGGGGACCGCCCCCGGAGAAGGGGGCGCTCTCGGTGCAATCGATCGTGCCGTCCATTTCGTCGAGCGCGCCACCGCCCTCATCTCGGGTTTCGGGATCTTCGCGATGATGATGCTCGGGGTCGCCCAGATCCTGATGCGCAAGATGCTCAACATCCCGATCCTCGGCTACATCGATATGGTCGAGATCATGATGACGTTCCTCGTCTTCCTCGGTCTCGCCTACACGGAGCGGCTCGGCAATCACATCCGCATGGAGATCCTGGTCAATTATCTCAGGGGCCGCACGCTCTGGCTGTTCGAGCTCACTGGCGTCATCGTCGGCCTCTTCGTCTGCGCCGTACTGACAAAGTACAGCTGGGACCATGCCATGCGCGCCTACACGTCGGGCGACTCGACGATCGACATCCAGCTTCTCTGGTGGCCCTCCAAGATGGTGGTTCCGGCGGCTCTCGCCCTTCTCTTCATTCGACTGCTGGTGAGCCTCTGGGGCTATCTCCGCCTCGTCATCGATCCGACGGCGACACCGATCGCCGTGCCCGAAATCATCGACGTTGAAGAGCAAGCGCGGCGGGACGTGGCAGCGGCCGGCGTCGACGTCAACAACGATGCGGAAGGCAACGGCGATGGGCGTCGATAATTTCACACTCGGCCTCATCGGCTGCGCCGCCCTGCTCGTCCTTGTGATCGTGGGCGTGCGCGTCTATCTCGCCGCGGCACTGGTCGGGCTCCTCGGCTGCGTTGCCATCATCGGCTGGGCGCCGGGCGCCGGTCTGGTCGGGACGATCCCGCATTCGAAGTCGGTGAACTACACGTTGTCCGTGCTGCCGATGTTCATTCTCATCGGCTATCTCGCCTTCTATGCGGGCATGACGCAGTCGCTGTTCGAAGCGGCCAAGGCGTGGATGGGCTGGATGCCCGGCGGCCTCGCGATCGCGACGATCTTCGCCGTCGCCGCGTTCTCGGCCGTCTCGGGTGCTTCCACCGCCGCCGCTGCAGTCTTCGCCCGCGTTGCCATTCCCGAGATGCTCAAGGCGAATTACGACAAGCGCCTGGCGTCCGGCGTGGTCGCCGCGGGCGGCACACTCGATGCACTCATTCCGCCATCGGCGATCATGGTCGTCTACGCGATCATCGTCGAGGCCTCGATCGGCAAACTGCTGATTGCGGGCTTCATTCCCGGTCTCATCTCGGCCGTGTGCTACGCCGGCATCGTGATGGCGTGGAGCCGGATCAATCCCAAGGTCGGCGCACCTATCTACGGCTACACGTGGAAACAGCGCTTCACGTCTTTGCCAGGTACGGTGCCCGTCATCGCGGTGATCGTGATCATCTTCTCAGCGATGTTCTTCGGCTGGGCAACGCCGACCGAGGCCGGTGCACTCGGGGCCTTCGTCGTGTTCGTCGTCGCACTCATGAACCGCATGAAGCTCTCCCAGCTCAACGAGGCTCTGCTGGAGACCGCGAAGCTCACCGTGATGATCTTCGCGATCATCTGGGGCATTCTCATCTTCGTCCGCTTTCTGGGATTCGCAGGACTGCCGGAGGCCTTCTCCCAGTGGGTCGTCCACCTGCCGGTACCTCCCGTCGTGATCATCATCGGCATGCTCATGGTGTACCTCGTCCTGGGCATGTTTATGGACGCGATCGGCATGATGCTGCTGACATTGCCGGTGTTCTATCCGGCCGTCATCGCGCTCGGCTACGATCCAATCTGGTTCGGCATCATCGTCGTGAAGATGGCGGGTGTCTGCCTGGTAACGCCACCTATCGGCCTCAACTGCTTCGTCGTCGGCGCGGTCCGACGCGACATTCCGCTGACGACGATCTTCCAGGGCGCGCTCCCGTTCGTGATCGCCGACTTCATCGCCATCGCGCTGTTCGTAGCATTCCCGGAGATAATTACCTTCCTGCCCGACCTGATGCTCAACTAGACACGCGCCCGCCGAAACCCAGACCATCGCCGTGAAGCATTTACTTCGCGCGCCATCGCCTCTTCAGATAGCCCCACGCCAGCACCAGCTGGCGGCGGGTGGGCCGCGCGTCCAGGGAGAGTACGTTGAGCGATGCACCACACGGCCAGCCCGATGAGGGCGAGGCCCGCCGCACCTTCCTGGCGATTATCGTCATCCTGACGTTCGTCATGAACATGATCGGGCGCGGCGTGACCGAGACATTCGCCGTGTTTATGCTGCCGGTGCAGGAAGGTCTCGCCGTTTCGCGCTCCGAGATCACGCTCACGTATTCGATCTACATGCTCGCGAATGGGGCCACCGCACCGTTCGCCGGCCAGCTCATCGACCGCCTCGGCGCACGCATTACTTACGGCATCGGCATTCTTGCACTCGGCATTGGATACTTTCTCGCCGGCTATGCGACGCACATCGTGCACTACTACATATGTGTCGGGCTTCTCGGCGGCATTGGCGCGGCGTCCCTTGGCATGGTCGCGGCCTCGAGCATTCTGAGCCGCTGGTTCGTCAACCGCATCGGCTCGGTCATGTCACTGCCCTACGCTGCGGTCGGCGCTGGCATGATCGCGCTGCCGCCGTTCGCTCAGCTATTGGTCGAATGGTACGGCTGGCGGACGAGCTACCAATTCATCGGCGCCGGCGTATTGGCCCTCTTTCCCTTACTCATGCTTCTGCCGCTCGGAAGGATAACCGTCGGATCACCAGCATGGCAGGCGCGGCGCACTGCTCAATCGGGCAATGCCAGCCGCAATCCCTGGCCAGTCTCAGTTGCCATTCGCACGCGCGCCTTCTGGGGACTCTTTGCAGCCTACTGCTTCACGTCGATCTCGGCGTATGCGGTGCTGCCGCAATCCGTGGCGGCGCTGATCGAGAGCGGCTTCGCACCGCTGCTCGCGGCGAGTGCCTTCGGCATGATGGGTCTGCTCTCGACGCTCGGCATTGTCGCAATCGGATGGATGTCCGATCGCTTCGGCCGCATTATCACGGTCACGATCTCCTATCTCGTCACGATCCTCGGCGTGCTGGCGCTCATCGCTACCGTTCATGTCCCATCACTGTTCCTGATGTACGCGTTCGTCTTGTGCTTCGGGCTCATGCAGGGCGCGCGCGGACCGATCCTCGTGGCACTCGTCTCGGTGCTCTATCCCGGCGGCGGTGTCGGCAGCATCTTCGGCGCGCTATCGCTCGGTCTCGGCATCGGCGCCGCTTTCGGCTCCTGGGCCTCCGGGCTTCTGCACGAGATCGCAGGTGGCTATACGGCGTCGTTCGGACTTGCCGTGCTGAGCTCGATGGCCGGCATGCTCATCTTTCTGCTGGTGCCAAGCCTGCGCCATGAGCGGCTGTATCCATCCACCACCGGTCGGCAGACCGACAGCACGAGCTGATACATCAGCATGTGAAACACATGGTGATGCGGCGCCCCTTGTAATCTGGGACGTGGCACACCAGCTCTGGGAAAGCGATGCCTGCGGTTGGACCGTGGGTGTTGCGGTGCCCTTCGGGCATTTCCTCCCTGGAC
>JAEYPL010000293.1 GCA_023410905.1 Pseudomonadota bacterium | reverse complement strand
GGCCCGGCTTTCGAGGCCGACTACCAACGGCGATAGTGGCGACGGACTGGGCGATAGCAGCGCTCAGCAGTGCGGACGCAGCGGCCGCGATAGTTCCGCCGTGTGCACACGCGATAGCAGCGGTAGCCCCGGCGATAGCTGCGGTGATAGCGGACCTGATCGACGACGGGGCTGGTCGTGGCCAGCTTATCCAGAATCGTCATGTTGCCAGGTGCCGCGGCAGACGCGGATCCGGCGGTGGCCACGCCCATCACGGGCAGCAGGCCGAAAAGGCACGCCATCATCAGTTTTCGCATTCCAAGAACCTCCAGTGTCGTAGGGTTTTTGTTCATCTTCCCCAACGAGGCGGAGCATATCATCCTTGGGCGCACGATTCGATAGTTAATGGCCAGAATCTCGATTATTTACAGGCATTAAGATGGCGAACACTTTGTTGCCGCATGGCGAATTAGAGCGGTACGCGGATGATCGCGCGTAAGCCGCCCATTGTGCTCGTATCGAGCGCCACGTCGCCGCCGTGGCTCCGCGCGATGTCGCGCGCGATGGCGAGACCGAGGCCGGAGTTGCCCGCCCCCTCGTTGCGCGCGTGGTCGAGCCGGTAGAAGGGCTTGAACACATTCTCGCGCTCGACTGCCGGAATGCCGGGGCCGTCGTCATCCACTTCGATGCGCAACCACTGCCGGTCGGTGGCGGCGCGCACGACGATGCGATTGCCGAAGCGCGCGGCATTGGAGACGAGATTGGTCACGGCGCGCTTGAAGGCATTGCGCTTGAGCTCGAGCACGAGGTCCGTCGGGCGCCGGCGCAGTCTGAGATCGATCGGCACGCCGAAGTGCTGCGCGTCGACGTAAACCTCCTCGAGAAGCTGGCGGACATTGGTGGGCGTTGCCTGCTCGCCGCCGTCGCCTTTGGCAAAGGCGAGGTAGTCCTCGAGCATGTGCTGCATCTCGTTGACGTCGGCACGGAGCGCCGTAATCTCGGGGCCGTCGCCGAGGAAGGCGAGCTGCAGCTTGAAGCGCGTGAGCACGGTTCTGAGGTCATGGCTGACGCCCGCGAGCATGGTCGTGCGCTGATCGACATGCTGGACAATGCGCTCGCGCATCTCGACGAAAGCCTGGGCCGCCTGCCGCACCTCGCGCGCGCCTCGCACGCGGAAGTCATCGCCAACGGTGCGCCGTCCTTTGCCGAACGCATCGGCGGCCTCCGCGAGACGCAGAATGGGCCGGATCTGATTGCGCATGAAGAGAATGGCGACGGTCAGCAGGACGACCGACGTGCCGACCATCCACAGCAGGAAGATGTGCGAGTTGGAGGCATAGGTCTGGTTGCGCGTCGCAATGAAGCGGAGCACGGCTTTGGGGTGCTTGACGCGTATCTCCACATGGCGTGACTCGCCGACGGTATCGATCCAGAAAGGCAGGGCGACGTGCTTGCGAATCTCGTCCGAGAGCGTGCGGTCGAGAAGGGCGAAGAACGGCTTGGGCTGCGCCTTGGGCAGATCGTCCGGCGGCAGGATCTGCATGGAGATCCCGACCTTCTCGCGCGCCATGTTGACGAGCTTCTCGGGATCGTCGGCAATCGAGAAGCTGGAGTAGACCTCGATCATCGCCGCGATGTCGCGCGCCGTTGCCTCGGAGAGGCGTCGTGTGACCGCCTGCCAGTGCCGCTCCATGAAGGTGAAAGCGACGACGCTTTCGAGGAGCACGATCGGCGTGATGATGATGATGAGCGTGCGGGCATAGAGGCCCTTCGGCGCGAGTTCGGCAAAGAAAGCGGCGATGCGGCTCCAACCGGCACGCCAGCGTAGGAGCTTGAGCCGCCGCCACCAGCTTCGCCGGGCAGGAGGCAGCTCCAGTTCGCCAACCGAGTCCCGCGCCGCAACCATTGATCCCGTCTCTCCGTGCCGGCGTGCGGGCCGGCCTATGCCTCAATCGATGTAGGGGATCCTCAGTCGATATAGAGGATGTAGCCCTTGCCCCGTACCGTCTGGAGATAGACCGGGTTCGAGGGGTCCAGCTCGATCTTGCGCCTGAGCCGATTGATCTGGACGTCGATCGCCCGCTCGCTGCCGGTCGATTCATCGCTCGCGAGCTCGTGGCGGGCAATGGGGGAACCGGGCCGCGAGGCGAAAAGGCGCAGGAGGTCACGTTCGCGCTCGGTGAGCTTGATCGTTTCCTCGCCGCGCCGCAACTCTCCGCGCTCGACGCTGAACGCGTAGTCGCCCATGCGGATCTCGTCGCGTGGCTCGTGCCCGATCCGGCCGCGCCGCATGATGTTGTTGAGGCGCAGGACGAGCTCGCGTGGCTCGAAGGGCTTCGTCACGTAGTCGTCCACACCGGCTTCGAGGCCTTCCACGCGGTTCTCCGGCTCGGCCCGCGCGGTCAGCATGCAGATCGGTATCGGCGAGATGCTCTTGAGGTCGCGTGCGAGATCGAGGCCGCTTTCGCCCGGCATCATGACGTCGAGAATGACGAGGTCGAAGGCGAGGCCGCGCATGGCAGCGCGTGCCGTGAGTGTGTCCTGTGCAGTCGTCACGCGAAAACCGCTGTCCTGCAGATAGCGGCCGAGCAGTTCGCGAATGCGCTGGTCGTCGTCGACGAGCAGCACGTGGGGGGCATTGTCGGGCAGGGGTTCCCGGCGGGCGAGGCTGCTCGCGAGCGTCATGGCTGAAGCTCTCCGTTGAGGTCCTTGGGCAGCTTTGGCAGGTCCAGCAAGGGGGCAACCATGTCGCGCGTTTCCGGCTCGATCATGGCCGTGAGAAAGCGACGAACGGCCGCCTCGGCACCGCTGCCGCTAAGGCCGATGGCGCGACGAATACGGCGGACCTGCGCACCGACGAGGCGGCGCATGAGTGCGCGGCCGGCGGGCGTCACGTGCAGGCGGCGTTCGCGGCGATCGGTATCTCCAGCTGACTGCACGACAAGGCCGCTCTCGACGAGCTGGCGCAGCACGCGCGCGAGGCTCTGCTTGGTGATGTTGAGGATCAGGAGCAGGTCGGCGACCCGCAGGCCCGGATACCGCGTGATGAAGTGGAGTACGCGATGATGGGCGCGGCCGTAGCCGTACTCGGCGAGGATGGCATCGGCGTCGCCGGTGAAGTCGCGATAGGCAAAGAAAAGCAACTCGACGAGCTGCACCACCTCCGGCGACGTCTCGTCCGCCGCGTCGTGGACCGGCGTGCCGGACGCTGCCGCGACCGTCATGCGCGGCGTGGAGGGGCGACTTGAATTTACGTCAGTCATATTGACATATTTGTAGTCGATTGATACCCGTGGCAAGCGCTTTGTTGGGCCGGTTGGCCTTGGCGCGCCACCGTATCAGATCCCATCGAACAGTGGTGACTTCGATACGCGGGTGATGCCTGGGGCAGCCGGTGTCGGGCGGTTTTTCTCTTTCAGTCGAGCAGCTTATCTGCTCGCAGGTAGGGAAACGCCGCGAGAGGCGCCAAAGGATCGATCTGCGCACAACTCGTCTCGCACCCTCGCCTGACCGTGAGCCGGCTGCAGGCGCCGGAGCGCCGATTTTCCAAGTTCGTCCCGCGGGAGGATACGCGCATGTCCGAGTTCATCTACTTCGGCGACAGTCAGATCTGGTACAACGGCAAGTTCATGCCCTCCGCCGATGCCCGGGTGCACGTGCTGACCCATGGGCTTCATTACGGCTCCTGCGTATTCGAGGGCGAGCGGGCCTATGACGGCCACGTCTTCAAGTCGCGCCAGCACAGCGAGCGCTTGCACCGCTCTGCCAACATAATGGATTTCGAGATCCCCTACTCGGTCGACGAGCTGGAGAAAGCGAAGGCCGAGATCCTGCGGCTCAATGGTGGCGGCAACAAGTACGTGCGCGCGGTCGCGTTCCGCGGCGGCGAGAAGATGATGGCCGTCGCTGCGCAGCAGAATCCGATCCATGTCGCCATCGCGACGTGGACGTGGCCGTCGATGTTCGATCCGGCCGAGCGGATGCGCGGCATCCGCCTCGACATTGCCGAGTACCGCCGGCCCGATCCGGCCTGCGCGCCGGCCATGGCCAAGGCGGCGGGTCTCTACATGATCTGCACCATCTCCAAGCACAAGGCGGAGAAGAAGGGCTACTCCGACGCGCTCATGTTCGACTGGCAGGGCCGCGTCGCCGAATGCACTGGCGCGAACATCTTCTTCGTGCAGGACGGCAAGCTGCACACGCCGCTCGCGGACTGCTTCCTCTCGGGCATCACGCGTGAGACGGTCATCGATATCGCCAAGAAGCGTGGTCTCGAGGTCATCGAGCGCCGCATCATGCCGGAAGAGCTTTCGAGCTTTACGGAGTGCTTCATCACGGGATCGGCGGCGGAAGTGACGCCCGTGCGCGAGATCGGGCCCTATAATTATCAGCCGGGTCGGATCTCCGAGCAGCTGCTGGCGGACTATATGGCGGGCGTCGGCAAAGGCTGATACGCCGTCTATCCTTCGGCGACTAACGTCTTCATTCCTCATCCGGAACTGGCTTTTGCGCATGAACAATGCGCAAGGTCCGGCTCTGGTATATCATGATTAATGCCGGTTCCATGCGGGGAGCCGGCGCCGGTGCCACATGGGTGCCGGGGGAAATGAGGAGTGCGGCGTCATGACCAATCCGAAGCAGCAACCGCCAGGACGGTCCGAGAACGAGCCGTTCCAGAGGCTGGTTGCCTCCACCGAGCAAGCGGCGAAGGCCGTTGCGCCGATGATGAAGTGCGCTGCGTGCGCCAATATGCAGTTTGCCTCGCTCGCGGGGCGGCGGGCGAAGGCCTACCTCGATATTCCGAGTGAGATGGCCCAGTGCCGCGGTCCCCAGGATATGTTCGCCGCCCAGGCGCGGTTCTGGCAGACCATGGTGCGCGACTATGCCGACTATGCTCAGCGTATGGTGACGGCGCTGCAGGCCTTCGACGGTGAAGTGAGTGCGCCGCCCAGTCCGACACGGGAGCGCGATCTGCTCACTTTCCCGAATGCCTTCGGCTTCCCGGCTTGGCAGCTGCCCGCAGACTTCATGCGCCCGCGTGACGAGAAAGACCGCGCTGCTTGATTTCTCTCTTGCCGCGGGCTGCTGGGAAGGGGTGCTTCGCAACCCCGTCGGGGTGCCATGCCCGCGGCGGCAGGAGCGATGGGCGGACATCATTGCCGACGTTTGTAGATGCCGCCGCCCCTCAGTCTAGCCTTCTCCCCGTGAGGGCGGGGAGAAGGAACACGATAGTGCAAGCGGCGCACTCCAAGTCAAAAAAAGGAGGGGGGCCGGGGTCTCCCCGGTTGGGGTGTGGGGCGGTCGCACCAGAGGCGTGCACCTATCGAACAGTCCCGTCGCGCCGAAGGCGCGAGCGTTAACAGGCGACGCCGGAGTTATGCTGCCCCCTCCCTGCGAAGAGCGGGGAGAGGGCGATACCGCCGATACTAGAACCGCCGCAGCAGGCGCTCGATGTAGTCGAGTTCGAGTAGCGGGCGCTGCTGGTCACCGAGGCGGCGGCGCAGCTCTTCGAGGATTTCGCGGGCGCGCTGGACATCGATCTCGTCGGGCACTCTCACCGAGGTACCGAGATCGGGTCCCTCAGTGCGCTGCGGGCGGCCCATGGGATCGAGCGGCACGTCGGCTGAACGGCCAAGCTGACCCGGCATCTGTTGCAGCATCTGCTGCGCCATCTGCTGGGCGCCCTGGCGGAGCTGTTCGAGGGCCTGCTGCTCGGCGCGAGCGGCACCGTCCAGATCACCCTGACGCAGGGCCTGTTCGGCTTCCTCCATGGAGCGTTGTGCGCCACCGAGTTGCGATGGCGGCTGCATGCCGAACTGCTGCAAGCCCTGGCCAAGCTGGCCGAGGCGATTGCGCAGCTCGCCCTGGCGCCGGCTCAGCTCACCGTGGCCCTGGCCCTGCTGACCCTGACCTTGCTGTCCCTGCTGGCCTCTCTGGCCGCGTTGTCCACGCTGACCTTGCTGGCCTTGGCCCTGCTGTCCACGTTGGCCGCGCTGACCCTGTTGCCCTTGCTGACCCTGCTGCCCTTGCTGGCCGTCTTCACCAGCCTGACGCTGCTCGTTGAAGGTGTCATCGAGGAGCTGCTGCTGCTGACGGATGACGTCCCCGAACTGGTCCATCATCTGCATCATTTGCTGGTTCTGCTGACCCTGCTGACGCGCCATGCGGCCGGACTGCAGTCGTTCCAGCAAATCGCGGAGCTGACTCAGCATCTGCTGTGCGTTGTCGCGCGAACCCTGCCGCGCCATGTTCTCGATATCGCGCATCATGCGTTCGAGATCGCGCTGGCTGAGCGTCTGGTTCTGCTGGCCTTGCGGCATGGGTTGGGGCTGCTGGCCGTCGGCCTGACGCGCGAGCTGCTCCATGAACTGGTTGAGCGCCTGGCGCAGCTCGTTCATGAGGCGCTGGATTTCCTCGTCGCTCGCGCCTTCCTGAAGCGCCTTGGCGAGATCCTCCTGTGCCTGACGCAGGCGGCGCTCGGCCTCGGAGAGATTGCCGTCCTCGAGGCGTATCGCGACATGCCAGAGCTGATCGACGACGCTCTTCATGCCGGCGCGCGTCCGGTCGCGCATCAGGCGCCAGTAGGCGCCGCGCAGGCTGATGTACGCGCTGTAGTCCGGGAAGAAACCCTCGGGCTCCGTCGCGATGGCATCGAGACCGACGAGCACCTGATCGCGGTTGCGCGGATCCTCGATGAGGTAGCGGCGCTGCTCGATCACGGCGCGCGCAATGGGATTGTCGAAGCGGCGCTGGGGCAGAATGAACTCGATAGGCTCGCTCTTGCCGACCTGCCCTGCTTGATCCTTCGCCGAGAGCACCATGCGCACGCGCATCCCAGCCCACGGATGGCCGGAGAGCTCATGATAACTCGTGCCTTCGGCCTGCTTCGCGTTCATGCGCGGCAGACGCAGTGTCAGGACGGGCGGCTTTTCGAGAGGCGGACGCGCGCCCTGCTTCTTCGGCCGCGCCCAGCTCGTCGAGGGATCACCGGATTTCGGGCGTACACGCGTGATGCGCGCCTCGGCGCCGGCAATGCCGTAGTCGTCCTCGACCTTGTAGGTGAGTTTCAAGGAGCCGCGCGGCATGCGCTCGGGATCCTTGGTGAGGCTGATCTTCGGCGCGTGGTCCGGGATGATGCGGAATGCCCACTGCGGTTCACCGTTGACGCCGCGTGCGCGCACCGTCATCGGGCGGGCGAGCTCCATACGGATCTCGGCAACTTCGCTCGTGATCGTGAGGCCCGGCGGCAGTTGCGGCTTCTGCGGCGAAAGGATTTCGACCTTGCCGGTCTCGTCCGTCGCTTCGAGCGTCATGTGCGAGGCGCCTTCGCCGCTCGCGCGCACGACGAGCGCACTCTTGACTGGCACTTCAAAGGCAGGGAACGCATCGCCGAGAACGGGCGGCGCGCTCGTGCGTGAGCCATCGACCAGCATGAGCGGCGGACGCGCCGTATAGGCAGGCGGCGTCACCCAGGCATCGAGACGGGCCGTGCTGACAGCGGTCGCCGGCGTGCCGAAACGGAAGGCCTGCGAAAGGCGATCCATGAAGCCATCGCCGACAGCGGCGGCGAGCACGCCGACGCCGATCAGCAGCACGGCGCGCAGTGCCCAGGGATCGGCGCGATCGGCGCGCGGGGACGGTGTGCCGACACGGAGCTTGGCGAGCGTTGCGGCGAGGCGGGCGCGATGCGCTTCCCACAGTGCCTGCGTCGCGCCGCCTTCGCCGGGGGATGTGAGCGTGTCCTCGTACGAGGATGCGGGGCGATGGGGAACTTCCGAGCGCTGCTCCAAGCGCCGCAGCGCCTCGTCGCGGCTCGGGAAAGGCGTGCGGGCCATCCAGAGAAGCGCAGCGGCAGTTGCGAGGCCGAAGGCCGCCAGCAGCGTGTAGTGGCCGATCTCGGGGAGGCGCGGCCAGAGACCGGCGAGCGACACGAGCACGAACAGCGCCATGACGGCGAGCAAGGCCCAGGTCCGCGGCCATAGGCGCTCGAAGAGCTGGGCCCAGCGGCTCAACCGGATTTTGCGCTCGAACGACGCGGCCGGATTTGACCGCAGCGGGGTCGTTTGATCAGCCATTAGGCGCACCTTACTGCGAATCGGCGGATCGGGGGCTAGTTCAGGCCCGGGATCGCGGCGCTCGGCGTTCGTGCACGAGATTCAGCGTGGTCACAGCCGCACGTGTATACCGGTCGTACCCACACTCCGGCAGGTTCGTTCCTACCATGCTTCAGGTTTACCGCGCTGCAAAACGATCCATCATCCCGATCAATTTGCGTTCAACCACAACCGGAGCAGGTATGTGCGGCGGGATCGTGGCCGGGCTGTCTTGACACGGCTGCGGTCCTCAGGCGCTCTTCGTCAAGACCGCGTGCGTGGCGCCGGCCGTGGTCACGTGCTCCGTGCACGTATACCCGAGCTTCGGGGTGTCGATGCCGCCGAACAGGTGCTCGCCTGATCCGAGGAGGATCGGGGAAATGGCAAAATGCATCTCGTCGATCAGTCCCGCGCTGAGGTATTGCCGGATCGCGGAGGCCCCACCCATGAGCTGGATGTCCTGGCCATCGGCGGCTTCGGTGGCGCGCTTCAGGGCATCGTGAATGCCCTCGGTGACGAAGTGGAAGGTCGTGCCACCGTCCATGGCAACCGATTCCCTGGGGTGGTTTGTGAGCACGAATACGGGACCATGGTAGGGCGGGTTGTCGCCCCACCATCCTTTCCAGCTGTCGTCGGGCCAAGGTCCTCGCACGGGCCCGAACATGTTGCGCCCCATGATCCAGGCGCCGATGTTCTTGAAGCCGCGCCCCGCGAAGTCGTCATCGATACCCGTCGTCCCTCCATCCTTTCCAACTTGCCGCTGAAATGTTTGCGTGGCGACAAACCAATCGTGCAACGCCTCGCCGCCGACGCCGAGGGGGTCGCTTAGATCCTGCTTCGGGCCGGCGCCGTAGCCGTCGAGGGATACGGCGAAGTTGTGCACGCGGAGTTTGGGCATGTGCGCGATCCTTCCGTTCTCGTCCAGCCGATCAGACCCGGGCATGGACCCGGGCTCTCCCGTGACGTCGAATAGACGGATGTGAAATCGACAACGCGGCGGAAATTTTTCCGCACGACAGTCGGAATCGAAGCACGCGATCTAGCCGAGCCACGCCGGGAGGCGGTCGAGCCCGATCAGCTCGTCGTAGGAAAGCCGTGGGCGGACGACAGCCCATTCGGCGCCGCTGACCATAACTTCCGGCACCAGAAGGCGGGAATTGTAGGTCGATGACATGACAGCCCCGTATGCGCCGGCCGTCATGATCGCCACGAGATCGCCGGGGCCTGTTTCAGACAGCGTGCGGCCCGTCGCGAATGTATCGCCGCTCTCGCAGATCGGTCCGACAACGTCATAAAGGCTCTTCGGCGTTGCGGCGTCCGGCTGGCGTACGGGCCAGATGTCGTGGAAGGCCTCATACATGGCCGGCCGGATGAGGTCGTTCATCGCGGCGTCGACGACGAGGACCGTCTTGCCGGTGCGGGGGTTCAGCGTGAGGGCGCGAGTGACCAGGATGCCGGCATTGCCGACGATCAGGCGGCCCGGCTCGTACCCGAACTCGACGTCGAGTCCGGCGAACGTGCGGGCGACCATGGCCGCGTAGTCTTCGATCAGATCGGGGCCGTGGTCGACGGCCTCCTCCATCTCGTAAGGAATGCCGAGCCCGCCGCCGAGGTCCATGCGCTCGACGCGGTGTCCCTGCGCGGCAAGGCGCTCGGCCAGCTCGCGCATGCGGCCGAAGGCGGCTTGCAGCTCGTCCAGCACGCGGATCTGGCTGCCGATGTGGACGGCGAGGCCCATCATGCGCACGCCGGGAAGGTTGGCGGCGACAGTGTACAGACGCTCGGCCTCGCTCAGGCTGATGCCGAACTTGTTGGCTTCTGAGCCGGTCGTGATCTTGGCATGACCACCGGCACCGATATCCGGATTGATGCGGAAGACGGCGTTCTGGCGCTTGCCGCGAGAGGCGGCGATGCGCGAGAGCGCGTGCAGCTCACCCTCGGTCTCGATGTTGATCTGGTAGATGCCGGCATCGACGGCGAAGGCGAGTTCGGCGTCGCTCTTGCCGACGCCCGAAAAGACGATCGAGCCCGCGGGAACGCCGGCCGCGAGGGCCTTGCGGATTTCGCCTTCGGACACCGTATCGGCGCCTGCACCGAGGCGCGCAAGCGTACTCAGGACGGCGAGATTGCTGTTGGCCTTCATGGCGAAGAAAACGCGGGACGCGGGCGCACCGACCGCGCGAGCGAACAGGGAGTAATGGCGCTCGAGCGTCGCCGTGGAATAACAGTAGAAGGGCGTTCCGACCGCGTCGGCGAGCGCCGTCAGATCGACATCCTCGGCATGGAGCTGGCCGTTGCGGTAGGTGAAATGGTGCATCTGAGAAAGCTCGGATCGAACGGGGTGGTGCAGACGCATCGGCACGCGCGAAACATCACGCGTGAACGACGGCCATCTCAATTACAGCGGGAAGGGTGGAGATGCTAGCGGATCAGGCCGTCGAGCAAGAAATCCTTGTGCGGCGGTTTCTTGGCCGGCTCACCGACTTTGGCCGGCGCGGTAAGAGTGCTGGGGGAGCTGCTCCTGCCGCTCGGGCCGTCGAGCGCGCCGCGCACACCACAACCCACCAGCGAAACCGCCAGCAAGCCCAGCACAATGCCGACCGATGCAACCCGTGCGTTCATGGTCACCCGTTTTAAACGGCCCGGTCCCTGACGGGCCGGCGCGCAACAAGCGGCGCGCACAACCCTATCTAGGCTTTCCCCGGCGCTTTTTCCAACCGCTTTATCCAGCGTCGCGCCATTTTGCGGACGTTCTGTGGCGCGGTTCCCCCATAGCTCGTCCGGCTGCGGACCGAGGCGTCCACGGAAAGCACGCTGAACACGTCTTTGGTGATGCGCGGCTCGACGGCCTGCATCTCCGCCAGCGAGAGGTCTTCGAGCGCCGCGCCCTTGCTCTCGGCCCGTTTGACGATCGAACCCGTGACATGGTGGGCCTCCCGAAAGGGCAGGCCGAGCGCGCGGACGAGCCAGTCGGCGAGGTCGGTGGCCGTGGAGTAACCCCGTCCGGCCGCCGCCCGCATGGTCTCGGGGACAGGCTCCAGGTCCTCGATCATGCCGCGCATGGCTGCGGCGGCAACGGCGAAGGCGCGCAGCGCGTCGAAGGTGACTTCCTTGTCCTCCTGCATGTCCTTGGAATAGGTCAGCGGCAGGCCCTTCATGACCATGATCAGGCTCTGGAAGGCGCCGGCAATGCGGCCGATCTTGGCGCGGCAGAGCTCGGCCGCATCCGGATTACGCTTCTGCGGCATGATTGAGGAGCCGGTCGTCCACTTGTCGGAGAGGCGCACAAAGCCGAATTGCGGCGTCATCCAGATCACGATCTCCTCGGCAAGGCGCGAGAGATGCATGGCGGAAATGGCCGCAGCAGCAAGGGTTTCCAGCGCAAAATCGCGATCCGAGACGCCGTCGAGCGAATTCGCGGTCGGACGGTCGAAGCCGAGGGCCTCGGCGGTGTATTCCCGGTCGATCGGGAAGGACGTGCCGGCGAGCGCCGCCGAGCCGAGCGGGCTCTCGTTGAGGCGCTTTCTCGCATCGCTGAAGCGTCCCCGGTCACGGCCCAGCATCTCGACATAGGCGAGCAGGTGATGGCCGAACGTCACGGGCTGGGCCGGCTGGAGATGGGTGAAACCCGGCATGACGACATCGGCATGGGTCTCGGCCTTGGTCACCAGCACCTGCTGGAGAGCCGCCAGAACGCTGTCGAAGGCATCAAGGCTGTCGCGCACGTACAACCGGAAGTCGAGGGCCACCTGGTCATTGCGCGAGCGCGCCGTATGAAGCCGTCCGGCCGCCGGACCGATCAGCTCGGCCAGCCGGCTCTCGACATTCATATGAATGTCCTCGAGGGCCTGCGAGAAGGCGAACTCGCCGCGCTCGATCTCGGCCCGGACCTGCTCAAGTCCCTTGAGGATTTCGCGCGCGTCGGCCTTCGTGATAATACCTTGGCGAGCCAGCATTTCCGCGTGAGCCGTGGAGCCCGCGATATCCTGCGGCGCCATGGCCTTGTCGAAGCCGATGGAGGCGTTTATCTCGACCATCAGGTCAGCGGGTGACATTGCGAAGCGGCCACCCCACATCTTGTTGGCATCGGAACGGGTCACGGCGGGGCCTCTTCGGTGGAGGAGTGGGGCTCGGAAGCCGGAAGGATACTCATGAGCAGCGACGATAGCAGCGGCGGGACCGGCAAGGTCGCGGCCGGAGGGCTGCCCCTTATAGCCTATATCGCTATTGCCGCCGTTTTCGCGCTGATCGGATTCGGCGCGGTATACGTGACCATGGGGGACGCTGACAATCTCAAAGGCGAGGCCGTGGTTGCCGCGCCCGCAACCTCATCCCCGCCGGTCGCCGAAAAGAAGCCTTCAGCGCCATTGCCGGCGGGGCCGGGCAAGAACCCGTTGAGCGTCGGCCAGATGGCCGGCTTCGTCTTCAGGAGCGCGCCGGAAGAGCTTCCGCGTGCACCGTTCGTCGACGTCGATGGACGTGAGCTCACGCTCGCCGACTACAAGGGCAAGGTCGTTCTGCTCAACCTCTGGGCCACGTGGTGCGCGCCCTGCCGCAAGGAAATGCCGGGGCTCGATCGTCTGCAGGCGAGCCTCGGCTCGGACAAGTTCGAGGTCGTGGCCGTCAGCGTCGACCGCACAGGTGTCGACGGAGCGAAAAAATTCCTGGAGCAGATCCATGTGCGGCGCCTCGCCGTGCTGGCCGACCCCACAGCCCGCATGGCAACGACGCTGAAGGCCATCGGACTGCCGTCCACGCTGCTGATCGATGTGGAAGGTCGCGAGATCGGCCGCCTCGTCGGGCCTGCCGAATGGGATACGCCGGAGGCCAAGGCGCTCATCCGCGCGACGTTGAAGCAGGGATCGGCAACAGGCGGATAGCCGTCAGGATAGGAGGAGGGGCGGCCCTGTGGAGTCGATGGCCTGCAGCCGCCCCTCTCCGCCTCTCCGTGGCAGAGCTGGAGAGGGGGACCGGCGCTTGCATGGCGGTCCCGAGGGCTTAAACGCGCGACCTCGCGAAATCCGTCGCGAGTTGACAACGGGCACGAAAACTTGACTGCGCGCGTGAGTCAGACCGACAATTTACGTCGATGCAACTCGTTCCAATGAGGGAAATACGTGAGTTCAGCTCCAGAAGCCGCGGGCATGGTGCCGTTCGTTCCCATTCACACGGATCTGGCTCCAGGCCGGACGGTGCTGGTCCACATCGACCCGCAGAACGACTTCCTGAGCCCGGAAGGGCACTACGCCAAGGCCGGCATCGACATCACGCACATGCGTCGGTGCATCGAGCCGATCAAGCAACTGACGCTCGAGGCGCGTCGTCGCGGTGTGCCCGTGATCTGGACGCGGCATGGGACGCGGGATCTCGTCGATGGCGGCACGTTCATGCGCCAACGGCCGTTCCTCAAAGAAGGCGGATTGCGACAGGGCACATGGGGTTATGAGATCTACGAGCCGCTCGGGGCACTGCCGGAGGATTGGTACATCGACAAGGTTCGCCTCAGCGCATTCTTCAATACGAGCCTCGACTCATTGCTTCGCAATCTCAAGGCAGAGACGGTCATTTTCACCGGTGTCGTAACGAACCAGTGTGTCGCGGCGTCCTCGAAGGATGCGATGTTCCGCGATTACGCGCCGATCGTCGTTGAGGAGGCGACGGGCACCACGTTGCCGCACCTGCAAGACCCTTGCATCGAGATGATGCGTGTGGGGTGGGCGGAGGTTGCGACGCTTGCCGACACGATGGCTCAGTTGGAGAAGCTCCCGCTCTCCAATGTGGGGCCCCGTTCATAGAAAACGGGCGGGTCCGGGAGGGTGTTCCCTCCCGGCAGCCCCGATTGATCCCTGGCCGCATGGCCGCCGCGGGCATAGCACCACCGCTGAGTGCGATAGCACCCCTTCCCAGCAGCCCGCGGCAAGGAAAAAAAACCTACACGATCTCGTTGACGAGCTTGCTCTCACCGCGCGCAAGGCGATCGGCGTTCTCGATGAGCAGATCGATGACGCGATCCTCATAGCGCACGGTCTCGCCGCCCGAATGCGGCGTCACGATCACGTGCGGCATGGTCCACAGCGGCGATGCTGCCGGCAGCGGCTCCTCCACCGTCACATCGATGCCGGCGCCGCGGATTTTCTTCGCCTGGAGCGCCGCGATGAGCGCCGGCTCGTCCACGACTTTACCGCGCGCGACGTTGATGAGGAAGGCGGTCGGCTTCATGGCGGCGAGCTGGGAGCCGGAGATGAGGTTCGTCGTTTCGGGTGTCAGCGGGCAGGTGAGCACGACGAAATCGGCCTCGGGCAGCTTCGCCATGAGTGCGCTGTCACCGACGACCTCGTCGGCGGCGCCGGCGCCTGCTGCCGGATTGCGCCGCGTTGCGATGACCTTCATTCCGAAGGCCTTGCAGAGTGCCGCGAGTCGCTGACCGATGCGTCCCGCGCCGACGATGAGCACGGTCTTGCCCTCGAGCTCGTCCTCGCGAATGGAGCGATCGCCCTGCATGCCGCGCCATGACTTGGCGGCCTGCGCATCACGGAGGAAATGGAGCTGCCGCGAGAGTGAGAGCATGAGCGAGATGGCGTGCTCGGCAACTGCGTTGGCATTGACGCCATGGCCGCTCGCGAGGCGGATGCCGTTCGCCTTCATGACGTCGCGATCGTACTGGTCCGTGCCGGCGCTGATCGACTGGATGAGCTTGAGGCGCGGGTTCTTCGCCGCGAGCTCGTTCTTCCACATCATCGAGACGGAGAGCACGTCGGCATTAGGCAGCTTAGCCGCGAGCTCGTCGTAGTTGCGCGCAATGTCGAACGTCATGCCGGTGTTGCGCGCCGTGAAGGGCTCGGTGAATTCGTAGGCGACATGCGCAAAGAGGACGTGCGTGTCTTTGCGGGCGGGGAAAGCGGCCATTATTCTCTCCGGATCATCGATCTTGTTGTTCAGTCGTTGTTGGTCGTGCGGTGCGGGTCGTCGGCGGGCAGGATATCGCGGATGTAGTCGCGCGACTTCCATTCGGGTGCCGGCGGCGTGCCCTGGCCTTCGCGCGGCACGTACTGTGAGGGCGTGCCCTCGACCATATCGGGTACGTAGCGCGGGCAGTTCGGATAGAGCTCGCAGACAATGCGTACGACCAGCTTGGCGCCGTGATGCCGCGCCAGCGTCTCGGCATCGTCGTGAATGGTGGCCTGCCCGTTGACGCGGATGCGGCGACTCTTGCCGTCGAGCTTGACGAACAGCAGGCCGACGCTCGGGCTCAGCGCAATGTTCCCGAGCGTGCGGTACATCGAGTTCCCGTCATATTCGGGATACTCGATGATGTTGGGGCCGACGATCTTCACGAAGCCGGGATCGCCGGACTTGATGTTGCCATCGACATGGCCCTCGGCCGCGGATGCAATGAAGAAAAAGCGGGCACTCTCGATCATCTCCCGCTCGTCATCCCAGAAAGCGTAATGCTTCCGGTGCTTCTCGATGGCATCCGCCACGCGCCGCCCGTCGAAACGGTCCTGCAGGACGCGCATGCCTTCATGGAAGAAGGGCCGCTGGCTCATGTTGCTCGGCTCGCCGTCAGATCGGATCCCAGGAGAACACATCGCCCGAACGATCGAGCGGCGTCAGCGACGAGCGCATGGAGGGTAGTGCGTGCTCGGCAATGGTCTGAGGCGTCCAGCCTTCCTCGCGGTGCACGCTGCGGATGGGGCGCGTCTGGTTGAAGAGATAGATCTCGTGCATGCGCGAGGCGAGGATCTGGCCTGAGACCTCCTTGGCGAGATCCGAGAGCAGAAAGATCGCGAGCGGGGCGATCTTGTCCGGCGTCATCTTCTTGATGCGCTCGACGCGTGCCTGCTGCTCGGGCGTCTCCGTCGGGATGGTGCCGATCATGCGGCTCCAGGCAAAGGGCGAGATGCAGTTCGAGCGCACGTTGTAGCGCTGCATGTCGAGGGCGATGCCGCGCGAGAGACCGACGATGCCCATCTTGGCGGCGGCATAGTTCGCTTGTCCGAAGTTGCCGATGAGGCCGGAGGTCGAGGTGAAGTGCACGAACGCACCCGACTCCTGCTCCTTGAAGTGGTTCGCGGCGGCGCGGCTCACATAGAAGGCACCGTAGAGGTGCACCTTGATGACCTGATCGAAGTCGACAATCGACATGCGGTGGAATATGCGGTCGCGCAGGATGCCGGCGTTGTTGATCACGCCGTCGATGCGCTTGAAGTTGTCGAGCGCGCACTGGACGATTTTTTCCGCGCTCTTCGGCTCGGCGACGCTCTCGAAGTTGGCGACGGCCTCGCCGCCGGCCTTGCGGATCTCCTCGACGACCTCCTCGGCGGGCTGCTGGCTGGCCGCGCCTTCGCCGTCGACGGTGGCGCCGAGGTCATTGACGACGACTTTCGCGCCCTGCTCGGCGGCGAGCATCGCCATGCCCCTGCCGATGCCACGGCCTGCGCCGGTTACTACAACTACTTTGCCTTCCAAGCAGCCAGCCATCGTCGGTGCCTTTCCTCTTGGTATGTCTCTGGGCTTGTTCGTGGATTTTGGTGACGGCAAGCTGGCACAGACAAGGGGAAGGCGTCAAACAGGGGAGGACGCGCCAAAGTAATTGACATGGAAACTATATGCTCATAGTTTCCACGGAAACTGTATGGAGATCAGATGGCAAAAAGATTGGAGCCCGCCCCTCTTACGGCCCACGTTGGATACTGGATGAGGTTCGTCTCGAACCACGTGTCGCGGGAATTTGCGCGCCAGCTCGAGGTCAGAGGCGTTTCTATCCCGGAATGGGTGATCATGCGCGAGCTCTACGATGCGGAGCAGATCCTGCCGAGCGTATTGGCGGAGCGCATCGACCTGACGCGCGGTGCCGTCAGCAAGATCGTCGATCGCCTCGTTGCGAAGAAGATTGCCCTGCGCGTGAAGCCCGAGGGCGACGGTCGCAAGCAGGCTGTGCGGCTGACCCCGAGTGGGCGACGGCTGCTCCCAGGTCTTGCCGCCATCGCCGACGCCAATGACGCGAGATTCTTTGATCACCTCAAACCCGAGCAGCGTGCCGATCTGGTCCGGCTCCTGCGATCCGTCGCAGAGCGCCATGGTCTCAAAGGCATAGCGATAGCCTGACCAAGCAGACAGCACTTGGGATGAAACTCATGGACGCGACGAAAATTGCCATAGCCGAAGCCTGCGTGAATGCTGCGGAGAGCGGTGCGAAGGACTTTCCGCAGATTGTCATGATGCTCGCTGACGCGGGCTTCGAGAGCTACTGCGTGGACTATCGGCGCGGGACGGCGACCTACTACGTGCCTGACGGAGAGAGCGTCGAGCTAGCCGTTCCGACGGTGCGCGGGCCGATCGCGAAGACATTCGACGCGGATGCCATCCAGGCTGCTATTCGCGAGGCTCAGACGAAGGCGCCGGGCTACACCTACCTCGGCTTTTGCGAGAAAGTGCGCGCCGCGGGCTGTGCGAGCTATACGGTTTCTTTTCTCGGCCAGCGCGCCGTGTATTCGGGGAGATCAGCGGAGACGCACGTGGAGTACTTCCCGGCGAGCCGCTGAATGCCTCAGGCAAAAAGTTTGATGATCACCCAGACGCCGACGGCGGCGGCGACCATGGCATTGCGCCGGAACTCGGGTGACGTCGCGGGGATGAGCGAGAATGCGAGCGATGCGACAAGTGCGACGGGAATGAGGACGGCCGGCAGGGCGCCCATTTCTTCCCCGGCAATGATGTAGGCCGCAAGGGCGCCCGCGCCCCACGCGAACGGGAAAGATGCGAGCACGGCTTGCAGTATCAGCGGCACGGTTCTCTCCCAACGTGGAGGGTGCACGTTATTGCATAAATCTTAAGTTCCTGTATGAGGCGGCAAGCCGGCGGCACGTGCGTGCCAGTATGCTTGCAGCGCCTCTGTGATGGCATCGCTCCCCGGTCTCTCCTGCGCCACGCACCACTCCAGATAATGCACGACTGCAAGTGCTTGCTGCGGTGTGAGCGGCGCCCAACGTGCTCGGGCATGGTCGCCGTAAGTCGGCGGCTTGCGCCCGCGCACGGGCGTGTCGCTCATGCCGTGAGCCCATCCATGCGTGAGGGCGAAAACGGGATCGGCCATGTTGAGCTGGCCCCGCACATCGGCCGCTATGAACGCCGGAATGTAGAAGCAGAGGGCTTCGTTCGAGAGAAAGTGCAGCGCGCACGGGATAGCTTCGAGCCAGTCGTCGCGCAGCAGCGTCCAGTCCGCCTTGTTCTGAAAGGCGCGCGCCACTTGCTGAGGCTCATCGCCCTGCGTGCTGGCGACGAGGGGATCGAACGGCCTAGCGCGCACAGCGGGGAAGGCCGCTCTGATCTCTTCGTGGATCGTGTCGGCAGCGGTCGGCATGCTCGAACCTCGCTTGGGATCCCAAAACTACAATAGGGGTTCATTGCGACGCTCAGGAGGCATCGCTCAGCCGTCGATCTCAGCCAATGCAAGTGCCGCAACGGCAAGATCGATGTCCGGATCGACGCCGTCGCTGATGAACCATGCAGCCGACAGGCCGCACCACGCGAGAACCCATTGCAGGAGCCGCTGCCGCTCGATGCCTGAGCGCTCCACGACGATTTCCACGCGGCGGAGGAAGTGCGCACGGTCTCGTGCGATTGTGATGGCCGGGTCGCCGAGGTCGGGATTGCAGAAGATGTTCGCGTGGTCGAAGCCGCGCTCGCCGAGCACGGCATGAGGATCGATCGCCAGCCAGCCGCGCGGGCCGAAGTCGAGCACGTTCTCGTGGTGGATGTCGCCATGCAGGGGCAGGACATCGCGGGATGTAGCAAGCAGCTCGCATGCAGCCCTATCCGCTTGCGCGAGCAGGCCGCCGTGCGTACGTGCGACGGGGCTTAGCGGTGCAAACCACACATCCAGCGGCGTGAGGCCGAGAGCTGGTCTTGCGCGCGGGCGATGGAGTGCCGCGATGGTGTCGCAGAGAATTTGCGTCGCCTCATCATCGCGGCCGCTCCGCGAGAAATCTAGGAGAGAGCGTTCGCCGAGCGCGCGCTCCATGAGAAGAGCATCACCCTCGCGCTCGTAAACGCGCGCGGCGCCCAGCCCTCCCCACCACGCCAGGAGTTCGCCGCCGCGCTTGGCTTCATCGAGCGTGACGACTTTGAGCATCGCTGGCATGGCGCCTCGACGCACGGGGAGCAGGCGCGCTGCCGGCGTGACGATCGCTGCGCCGTCGGGCGCCAGACGCCAGCGATCGATATACGGCTCGAATATCGGTTCGCTCATGATGCGGCTATGCAGCGGGTCGCTCGGCCACGCGCACCGTCAGCATCTTCACGAGATCGGCCACGACGAAGCGGCTCTCGACGAGTTCGAGTCCGGCCGCCGGGACATGCTGCTCGGTGTGCCGGTCGTAACTGGCGCCATAGGCCCAGGCGATCCAGGGTTGCCACAGGTACGTGATGGCGCGCCGCAAGCCGCCGCTCGGGCGGACATACTCGAGCAGCCGGATGAGACCGCCCGGCTTGACGACGCGGCCGAGCTCGCGGAGCGCCGGCACCTGCTGGTTTTCAGGCAAAACGCAGAAAAGGAAGCTCGAAACGGCTGCATCAAAGGAGGCCGCCGGGAATTTCAGGTTCGCCACGTCCATCTCGTACAGGCGGCCACCCTCGGCGAGCGTCGGGCAGCGCGCTCGTGCGTGCGCGAGCATCGCGGGGCTGGTGTCGATCCCTGTGACGGTCGTTTGGGGCGGATAGAATTCGCAATTCCGGCCAGTTCCGATACCGGCATCCAGCAGGCGCCCCGACATGCCCTCGAAGAGCATGGGCCGCAGCGCGCGGTAGCGCTGGCGCTCGAAAGCCCCATCGAGGAAGTCGTAGAGCGGGGCGATCCGCTGGTAGCGCTCGACATTCGTGGTCATGTCATACCTCCCAGGTGTCCAGACATATGGTCGAGCGGCTCGCGATCGGCTAGAGGTGCCATAACAAACCTGCGGGAGGAGCTTCTACACATGACCAGGTCCTTCGCCGACCGTCTGCTGCGCCCGGAGCGCGTCGCCATCGTGGGGGCCTCCGGTGACGTGAAGAAGAACAATTCGCGCCCGCAACGCTATCTGCGCAAGCACGGCTTCACCGGCACGATCTATCCCGTCAATCCCGGCTACAAAGAACTCTTCGGCGAGCCCTGCTATGCCTCGCTCGCCGACTGCCCCGAGCCGCCGGATCATGCCTATGTCATGCTCGGCACGAATTCGGTCATCGAGGCCGTCCGCGACTGCGGGAAGGCTGGCGTCGCGGGCGCGACGATCTTCGCCGGCGGTTTTGCCGAAGGCGGCGACGCCGGCAAAGCGCGGCAGGCGGAACTGATTACCACGGCGCGCGAGGGCGGCGTCCGCCTCATTGGCCCAAACAGTCTCGGCGTCATCAACACGCACTGGCCACTGACGCTCTCGGCGAACGCGGTGCTGGAGCGCGAGAGCCTGCCGAAGGGCCGCACGGGCCTCGTTTCGCAGTCGGGCTCGATGATCGGTGCGCTGGTCAGTCGCGGCGAGGCGCGCGGCATCGGCTTCTCGACGCTGGTTTCCATCGGCAACGAGTGCGATCTCACGGTCGGCGAGATCGCCTCCATGCTGGTCGATGATCCCGATACCGACGTGATCCTGCTCTTCCTCGAGACCATGCGCGATCCAGTCGGTGTCGCTGAGATGGCGCGGAAAGCGCACGCTGTCGGCAAGCCTGTCATGGCGTACGTGCTCGGCCGCTCGGATCTCGGACAGGCGCTCGCGCAATCGCACACCGGCGCCATGGTGGGCGAAACGCGTGCGCTCGATGCCTTCCTCGCGGACTGCGGGATCATGCGGCTCGATCATTTCGAGAGCCTGATCGAGGCGCCGCTGCTTTTGAAGGGGCGCAAGCCGCCCAAGGGTAAGCGCGTCGCTGTCGCCACGACAACGGGCGGTGCGGCGGCGCTGGTCGTCGATCATCTCGGCTCGCGCGGCATCGAGGTCGTGCCGGCAGCGGAAACGCTGAGCGAGGGCCTCGCCGCCTTCAAGATCGATGTGGCGCCGGGCTCGCCGATCGCGGATCTCACCATGGCGGGTACGAAGCCCGAGGTCGTCGATACGGTAATGTCGAGCTTCATGGCCGATCCGCGCGTCGATGCGGTTGTTGTGGGTGTGGGTTCGTCCGCGGAGTATTTCCCCGAGCTGGCTGTCGCGCCGCTCGCCAAATGGGCATCGGCGGAAAAGCCGATCGTCGCGTTCCTGTTGCCGAATGCGCAGCGCTCGCTGGAACTGCTCGCTGGTGCGGGCATTGCAGGCTTCCGCACGCCGGAGTCCTGTGCCGATGCGCTTGGCGCCTATCTCGATTGGATGCCGCCGCGCGAGCAGCAGGCAATCGCGCTCCCGGCAGCGGCGCGCACTTGCCTCGATAGTGCAAAGGGCGCTGCAACCTTGAACGAGCAGCGGGCACTGGAACTCTTCTCGGCGCTCGGCGTGCAGGTGCCAGCCATCGCTCAGGTGAATGACGCCGCTGGTGTCGATGCGTTGAAGCTCAACTATCCCGTGGTCGCGAAAATCCTCTCGGCGGATATCGCACACAAGAGTGAGGTTGGCGGCGTGAAGGTCGGCATTGCCGATGGCGCAGCCCTGAAGTCGACAGTGACGTCGCTCATCACGGACGTGCCGAAGAAAGTACCTAGCGCGCGCATCGACGGCGTCGTCGTGCAGGAGATGATCAAAGGCATCGGCGAGGCGATTGTTGGTTTCCGTCGCGATCCGCGCGTCGGACCGCTCGTCGCTGTGGGCGTCGGCGGTATTCTCGCGGAGGTCTATGGCGATGTCGCCGTACGCCCGGCGCCGGTCGACCCTGCGTCGGCCCGTGCCATGATCGCCGAGGTCAAAGGCTTCGCGCCGTTGCGCGGTTTCCGCGGCTTGCCGGAAGGTGATCTCGAAGCGCTGGCCGCGATCGTCGTCGCGATCTCGCAGCTTGCGCTGTCCGATGCACCGCAGATTGCCGAAGCCGAAATAAACCCCGTCATCGTGCGCGCGAAAGGCGCGGTCGCAGTCGATGGGTTGGTGGTGCTGGAGAGCGCATAGATCGCGCCTTCCGCGCGAGCGGGGGCTTGCCCCCGCAACCCCCGATCGGGGGACACCCCCGAACCCCCGTCTTTTATGGACGGGAGTTCGCGACGAGTGACCTACCCCACCACCGCGACCGCTTCGATCTCGATGAGCCAGCCGGGAAGTGCCAGCGCCGATACGCCGATGAGCGTGCTCGCAGGTGGCTCACGGCCCGCAAAGAACGGCGTCCGCGCCTTACCGATGACGGCGCGCATCTCCGGCTTGTAGTCGACGATGTAGGTCGTGATCTTCACGACATCGGCGAAGCTTGCGCCCGCTGCCGCAAGCGCCGTGCCGAGATTGCGCATGACCTGCTCGGTCTGAGCGCCGATGTCGCCGGCGCCGACCAGATTTCCCTGCGCATCTATCGAGACTTGCCCGGCGATGTAGATCGTGCGTGCGCCCGACGCGACCGCCACATGCGAATAGGCGGGGTTCTTCAGGAGACCTTCGACGTGCGGATATGTGATAGCGGCCATGTGATGCACTCCCGATCTAAAACTCTCGAGTATTTTACGACAGATATCTTACGGCGGCATACAACCCAATAAGCGCCGCACACCCGAGCGCGGCCAATGTACCGAGACGCTCCTCGATGAAATGCCGGATCGGCGCGCCGTAGCGATTGAGCAGCCACGCGAGAAACAGGAAGCGGGCGCCGCGCGCGACGATCGCCGCAGCTATGAACAGCCAGATGTTCACATGCAGCGCACCCGAGAGGATGGTCACCACCTTGATCGGCGGCAGATGCGAGAGCCCCGAGGTGATCAGCAGCAGCAGGACCAGATCGGCGTCAGCGGATTGGCGCAGGCTCTCGAAGGCCTCGAACTTGCCGTAGAACTCTAGGGCCGGCTTTGCGACGGCATCGAAGGCATAGTAACCAATATACCAGCCGGCGATGCCACCGAGCACGGACATGACCGTCGCCACGATCGCATAGCGATAGGCGCGGTCCGGCCGTGCCAGTGCCATGGGCACGAAGAGCACGTCGGCTGGGATGAGAAAGACCGAGCTCTCGACGAATGCGATGAAGGCGAGCCAGTATTCCGCGGTTTTGCGGGCAGCAAGGGCCATCGTCCAGTCGTAGAGCCGGCGCAGCATGAAATCCCTCCCAAACGGGCGAGCGATTTAGCGGCCTGGCCCTTGTCTGCGCAATTGCATCGTTGTCGCCGGACGTCAAAATTGATCCGCAGTGGTTGACGAGCCCCCCGGCTCGCCGCAAGGATGCCTGTAAGGCAGGCAGAAGGAGGCGGGCATGGCCGAGCGTGGCGTGCATGATATGGGCGGCGAGGCTGGTGGCCCGGTCGACAATCACGAGCACGTGCCGACGCTCTCGGAACGCCGTGTCGATGCCCTCATGCAGCTCATGCGTTCCAAACCCCGGAGCCATTGGGTGGTGGATGAGATGCGCCGGACCATCGAAAGCCTGACGCCCGAGCACTACAACGCGGCCGGCTACTACGAAAAGTGGGCCTACGCGCTTCGTGGTCTTCTGATCGAGAAGGGGGTCGTGACCGAGGCCGAGCTCGAAGCGAAGCTCGCCGAGGTCAAGGCGCGGATCGCCGAGCAGTCGGAGAAGTGCTGATGGCGGCATTCGAGATCGGACAGTCCGTCAAGGTGCTTGCGGAGCATCCGCTGAAGCCGCAGCCCATACATATTCGCACGCCGTGGTACCTGCGCGGCAAGCATGGCGTGATCGAGCGGCGCTTCGGTGAGTTTCACAATCCCGAGCATCTCGCCGTCGGGGAGTACGATACGCCGGAGGTGACGCTCTATTGGGTGCGCTTCACGATGGATGAGATCTGGGCCGGCGAAGGAACGTATGGCCCGAACGACAGCCTCGTCGTCGAGATCTACGAGCATTGGCTCGAGCCGGACGACGGAGACGACGCGCGGAGGGCGGCATGACGCACGATCATGATCACGACCACGACCACGACCATGATCACGGGCTCCACCACGATCATGACCATCCGCACGATCACGGCCCCTTCCAGCCCGACATCAAGGAGCCGAGCGAGGAGTGGGAGTTCCTCGAGATCGCGATGCGCGAGCTGCTCATCCAGAAGGGCATCATCACGGCGCGTGAAGTCGAGGACATGATCGAGGAGTGGGACGGGAAGGTGCCCGAGAACGGCGCCCGCGTCGTTGCGCGGGCTTGGACCGATCCGGCTTACAAGGCGCGCCTGCTTGCCGACGGCAATGCGGGCGTCGAGGAGATGGGCATGAGTGTGCCGGGCCTGAAGCTCGTCGTGCTCGAGAATACGCCCAGGGTGCACCATATGGTCGTGTGCACGCTCTGCTCCTGCTATCCGCGCACGATCCTCGGCCTTCCGCCGCTCTGGTACAAGTCGCGCGCCTATCGCACGCGCACTGTGCGTGAGCCGCGGGTGGTGCTTGCGGAGTTCGGCACGGAGCTTCCCGACAGCGTCGAGGTGCGCGTCGTCGATTCGACGGCCGACTGCCGCTATCTCGTATTGCCGATGCAGCCTGCCGGCACGGACGGCTGGAGCGCGGATGATCTTGCCCCTCTCGCGACCCGCGACAGCATGATCGGGACGGCGGTGGCGCTGAAGCCAGACGGGGGCCGGGGCTAGGTCGCGTCGCGCATTGACGGCTCGGGGCACGTGACTATAGTGCCGCGCCGTTGCCCGTGTGGCGGAAGGTAGACGCGACAGACTCAAAATCTGTTATCCGCGAGGGTGTGGGG
>JAEYPL010000229.1 GCA_023410905.1 Pseudomonadota bacterium | reverse complement strand
TATTCGACATCTCAAGCCCCCGGTGTGCGCGACCGCGCAACATTTTCCCCTGCACCGAAAATCCCGAACTTCTCCGGGATCGGCGCGCACTTATGACGTCAGCGTTGGGGGGCTTGGAAACGGACCTGGCTGCCTGTGCTCACTGTCCAGTTAACTAGGATATACTGTACTGCCTGTGTCAAGTTTGCATTCCCCCGATAGGCCACACCTATCGACCCCAGATGCATTATGGCAACAGCGTTCAAGCCGGAAGAATTTTCCGCGGCCGGTCAGGCCATTGAACCTTCCGGCTCAATTCCGCGACGAATGGGCAAGACACATCGCGGCCCCCAAACCCAGAGGAGAGGAAAATGCTTGGGCGAACACTGATGCTCGGCGCAGCTACCATCGCGTCGCTCGTAGCCGGCAACATAATGATGAGCCAGCCCGCGGAGGCGCGCTCAAAATGCTATTACATCGCCTGGGATCCATCCGGGAAAATGATGGCGGATGGCCATGCCACGGCAGTGAAGAAAAGCTGGGCCTGCAATCGCGCCGAGCGGCGCTGCAATCGTGAGCTCGAGCGCAAACGCCGCCAGGGCAAGGCCGGCCGCGGCAGTTGCCGGCGCGTCACCAACTACTGAGAGCGCGTTTCAATCGGCTGTCCAACCGCCGTCGATGATCATCGAAGTACCGGTCATCAGCGACGAGGCATCGGAGGCGAGGTAGACGATCGCACCAGTGAGATCGCCAACCTGTCCGAGACGGCCGAGCTTGATCTTCTTCAGCACCTCAGCGCGGAACTGTTCGCTGGCGAGCATACGTCGCGCCAGCGGCGTCTCGATGAAGGTCGGGCAAAGCGTATTCACGCGTACGCCATGCGGCGCGAGATCGACGGCCATGGCACGCGTCATGCCCTCCATGGCCCACTTCGAGGCGCAGTAGACCGTGCGCGTCGCGGCGCCGACATGCCCCATCTGCGACGACACGTTGATGATCGAGCCCGGCTGGCCGGCGGCGACAAGCCGCTGTGCCACGGCCTGCCCCACAAAATACGCCGCGCGAACATTGAGCGTCATGATCGTGTCGTACTGGTTCTCGGTGACATCGAGGAACGTCACCGGCTGGTTGGTGCCGGCGTTGTTGATAAGAACGCTGTACGGCTCGCGCTCTGCAACAGCGGCGCGCACGCCCGCCGTGTCGTTCACGTCGAGCTCGAGTGCGTCAGCGCTGCGGCCATCGCCTCTCAGTCGCTCGACTGCCGCGTTCAAATCGGCAGAAGGGCGCGCCAGCAACGTCACATGAGCGCCGAACGCCGCCAATGCTTCCGCCGCCGCAAATCCGATGCCACGACTGCCGCCCGTGATGAGTGCGCGCTTACCGGCGAGGTCGAAGGAGGGAATGGTCGCGCTGCTGGCCGTCATTGGACCTGCCCTGCCTTCTCCAGCGGGGGCGGCGCAAAGACCGTGACCTCACCCGGATCGCCATCGAAACGCTCGACCTCGACGAGAGCGGTGTGGGCGATCGGCCCTTGCCCGAGCTTCGACGTTCCCTTGTCGGGCGTGAGCATGTTCGGATTGCCGTGCTTGTCGAGCGCGCCGATACGGCCGGGCTCCTTGGGATCGTACCAGGCGCCCGTGGAAAGCCGGATGACGCCGGCCATGACGCCGTCCGAGAGCACGGCCGTCGCGAGCGTCGCACCGCGCTCGTTGAAGACGCGGACGATGTCGTGCTGGGCAATCCCGCGCTTCTTCGCATCCTCGGGATGGATGAGCACCGGCTCGCGGCCATTGATCTTGAGCGACAGGCTCTCACCTGCGAAATCCATCTGCGAATGCAGCTTGCCTGCCGGCTGATTCGAGATCATGTGCAGCGGATAGGACTGCGCCTTGTCGGAGCCGAGCCATTCCAGCGGCTCCATCCAGACGGGATGGCCGGGGCAATCGTCGTAACCGAAACCGGCAATGCGCTCGCTGTAGATCTCGATCTTACCCGATGGCGTCTTCAGCTTCTTCTCCGCCGGCTCAGCACGAAAATCCGCGAGCACGGTGTGCGGCTTCGCCGGCACGGGGCTTTCGGCGTGCCCCTGCTCCCAGAAGGCATCGAAGTTCGGGAGCTCGACACTGACCCGCGCCGCATCCTGGCGCGCCACCTCGTAGATATGGCGCAGCCAGTCCATTTCCTCGCGCCCTTCCGTGAAGGTTTTCTCCACGCCGACCTTGCGCGCGAGACCGCGGAAGATGTCGTAATCGTTGCGCGCCTCGCCGACTGGATCGACAGCCTTCTTCATGGCGATGATGAAGCGATCGCGCGAACTCGCGCCGATGTCATTGCGCTCGAGCGTAGTCGTCGCAGGCAGCACGATATCGGCAAAGCGCGCCGTCGACGTCCACCAGGGCTCGTTGACGATGATCGTCTCCGGCCGTCGCCACGCCTCGATGAGGCGGTTCAGATCCTGATGATGGTGGAACGGATTGCCGCCGCACCAATAGATCATGCGCGTATCGGGATAGACGCGATCCTCACCGTCGAAGGCGTAGGTCTTGCCCGGATTGAGCAGCAGGTCGGAGATGCGCGCGACAGGAATGAAACTCGCCGTCGGATTGCTGCCCGCCGAGAGTGCCGGCGCAGAATAGACGGTCACCGGATTGCCCTGACCGTGCATGGAGCCATAGCCGAAACCGAAGCCCCCACCCGGCAAACCGACCTGCCCGAGAATGGCCCCGAGCACGGCCGTCATCCAGAATGTCTGCTCGCCGTGGTCGCCCCGCTGAAGCGAATAGCTCGTCGCGATCATCGTGCGCACGGCAGCCATGCGGCGCGCGAGATTGCGGATCGTGTCGGCTGGAATGCCCGTGATCTCCGACGCCCACTCGGCGCTCTTCGGCGTGCCGTCGTCCGTCCCGAGCAGATAGCTCTCGAACGGCTCGAAGCCGACCGAATAGCGCGCAAGGAAATCCTTGTCGTGCAGGCCTTCGCTGACGAGCGTGTGTGCGAGGCCGATCATCATGGCGACGTCGGTGTTGGGCCGGATCGGCAGCCACGTCGCACGCGCGATCTCGGGTGTGTCCTCGCGCACGGGCGTAATCGAGATGATCTCGACGCCATTGTTCGCGAGCCGCTCGAGCCATGGCCCAGCCGTATGCTCACCCGAGCCACCGGGCTCGACCTGCGCATTCTTCGTGCCGCAACCGCCGAACGCCAGGAACAGCTTCGAATGCTCCGCAATGCCATCCCAGGAGGAGAGATTTCTCAGCGTGCGATGATCACCCAGTATATGCGGCAGAATCGCGAGGCCGGCAGCGAGCGAATAGCTGTGCTTCTGGCCCGTGAACCCGCCGAAGCAGTTCATGAAGCGCTGGAGCTGCGTCTTGGCATGATGGAAGCGCCCGGCGCTCGACCAGCCATAGGAACCGGCGAAGATAGCCTCGTTGCCGTATGCGGTTTTGATGCGCTTCAGTTCGCCCGCGATGATGTCGAGCGCCTCGTCCCAGGGCACTTCGACGAAAGGTTCGGCGCCACGTCCTTCGCCGCCCGCCTTGTAGCCCTTCTCGAGCCAGCTCTTGCGGATCGCGGGCCGCGCGACGCGCACGCCGTGATAGAGCGCGTCCGGCATCCCGCGCAGGATCGGCGATGGATTGACGTCGCGCGCGGCGGGCTCGACATCAACCAGCCGCCCGTCCTCGACGACGGCCGTGAAGGCGCCCCAGTGCGATCCATGCGTAATCTTGTTCATGTGTTGCGCATCCTATTGGCCGGGAACTCCGGCGCCGGACCTTCGATCATAGGGCTATGCTGGGCTCGTGCGCCTGTCCAGCGCCGGAAATGCATAAGCGCTTGAGTTGGCAGCACTCCACGACATGATGCCCCTCGGCTATCGAGCCACCGGGGAGACAAACAAGCTCGACATCATCATCCGCGGCGGGACCATCGCCGCCGTCGCCGTCCCTCTAACGAGCACTCGATGCAGAGCTCGCTAAGTTGACAATAAGCGAGTGATTCCGCTCGGTCTTTCTCACGTCATTGTGTTTGGATGTGAGACGCCCTGGTCATACTTCGCGTCGTATGGTCTTGTTACAGAATTGATCTTCGAGGCTGGGCCACTCCATCGGCCATTATCGCCTTAACGAGGACCGAGGACCATCAGACGCATGAGCGGATTGTTCGATCGCAAGAGCTGGCTGCGGCCCGCCCTCTGGGTGTCGACATTCCTTGCTCTGGCGTGGAGCGCGCCCGACGCGATGGCGCTGGAAAGCGCGGCCGTCACAAGTCCACGAACCTCCGTCACTCTCGTCAGCGATGCTGACTCCGTCGCGCCGGGAGAGACTTTCCGCGTCGGCCTCCGCCACAGGCTTTCACCAAACTGGTACACCTACTGGAAGAATTCCGGCGACGCCGGCTCTCCGCCTGAAATCAGGCTCAGCCTGCCCGAGGGCGCAACCGCGGGGGACATCGTCTGGCCCGGCCCGGATCGCATCTCCGCCGGTCCGGTCATGAGCTACGGATTCAAGCGCGAGATCGTCTATCCCATTCAGGTGACGGTGCCGCGCGACGCAAAGCCCGGTGATACGCTTTCCCTTGGCGCCGATGCCGAATGGCTCGTGTGTGAGAAAGAGTGCATTCCCGAAGCAGGCAAATTCAACCTGGATATCCCGATCACCGGGACCACGACGCCGGCAAATGATGACATACGCGCAGCGTTCGCCATTGCCGATGGTCGCCAACCCATTCCCGGTCCGTGGTCAACGCGCCTCGTCACTGAGGGCGAAGCGCTGGCACTGACTGTCCAAGGCGCCGACCTCACGCAGGCCGCCGTAAAGGACGCTTACTTCTATCCGGCATCCTGGGGCGTCGCGGATCATGCGGCGCCTCAGCAGCTCTCGCTCTCCGACGGTGCTCTTACCCTCGCACTGACCAAGGGCCAGACGTTCAATCCCGAAGCCAAGGCCGACGGCCTCCTCGCTGTGACCGATGGCGGCGGCGTAACGCGCTGGTTCGAGATCAGCCCCGAGGTCAGCGCAGCGGCGGGTGGCGGGGCGGCGCCGGCGTCGTTCATCGAGAACCTCCCGCTGTGGCAGACCGCGCTGTTCGCCTTCCTCGGCGGCATGATCCTGAACCTCATGCCCTGCGTCTTCCCCGTGCTCGCGATCAAGGCTACGGCGATCGCCAAGCTCTCGGGCGGAGAACTGCGCGAGGTGCGTCTCGCGAGCGCCTTCTACACACTTGGTGTGCTCGTGGCATTTGCGGCGTTGGCTGCGGCCCTTCTTGCCGTGCGCGCTGGCGGAACGGCCGTCGGGTGGGGCTTCCAGTTCCAGTCACCGCTGTTCGTCGCCGGCATGAGCTGGCTGCTGCTCGCGATCGGTCTCAATCTGTCGGGTGTCTTCGAGATCGGCCTCGGCGTCACGGGGACAGGACAGGGGCTTGCGCAGAAATCGGGCCACTCCGGCAGTTTCTTCACGGGTCTCCTCGCCGTCGTCGTGGCAACGCCCTGCACGGCGCCGTTCATGGGCGCCGCGATCGGCACCGCGCTGAGTGCGCCGATCTACATCTGCCTCCTGATATTCCTCGCCATGGGGCTTGGCCTCGCGGCACCGTACGCGCTTCTCGGCATCTTCCCGCGCCTCGCCCGTGCGCTCCCGCGTCCCGGCCCCTGGATGGTGCGCCTGCGTCAGGCCATGGCCTTCCCGATGTATGCCTCGGCCGCTTGGCTTGTGTGGGTGCTTTCGCAGCAGGCGGGTGACTTCGGCGTACTGATCGCGCTCTCCGGTGCGCTGCTCGTTGCGCTCGCGGCGTGGATGTACGGCATTGCGCAGCACAGCATGGGACGCGGTCTCATCTCGCGGGGCTTGGCCGCAGCCGCAGTCATCGCGACGTTCGGCCTCCTGCTGCAACTCGATGGCGCCACGACACCCGGCGTCGCAGCGCGGTCGACCACCGACGCGGCGACCTATGAGCCCTTCACCAGCGCGCGCCTCGAAGAATTGCGCAAGGAGGGCAAACCCGTTTTCGTCAACATGACGGCGGCGTGGTGCATCACGTGCCTCGTCAATGAGCGCACGACGCTCTCGACGGACGCCATCCAGCGCGCCTTCCGCGATCGCGGCATCACGTACCTCAAGGGCGACTGGACCAATCGCAACGCGGAGATCGGCGCCTATCTGCGCGCGTTCAATCGCGATGGCCTGCCTTTCTATGCGTTTTATCCCGCCGGGGGGCGCGACCCGGTGGTTCTCCCGCCCGTGCTGACCGAAGCAATCGTGGTCGGCGAACTCGAACGCGCCAGCAAATCAGCTTCCGCATCCCCACAATCCATCCGATGAGCAGGAGGTTTGGAATGACGTTTGACAGATCGAAGGAGAAGCTCGTGGACCTGCCTTTCGACCGCCGCACGCTGATGCTCGGCACATCTGCCGGCCTCACCATGGTCGCAGCCGGCGGCCTGACGGCGCTTTCGACCCGCCCGGCTCTCGCCGCGCCGCAAGTCGGCAAGCCTGCGCCTGAGTTCACCGCGGTCGACAGCAACGGCAAGACGCACAAACTGTCGGAGCTGCGCGGCAAGCTCGTCGCGCTCGAGTGGACGAACCATGATTGCCCGTATGTGCGCAAGCACTACAATGCCGGCAACATGCAGGCGATCCAGAAGCAGGCCGCCGATGTCGGCATCGTATGGCTGACTGTGATCTCATCGCCGCCCGGCGAGCAGGGCAATGTCACGCCCGAGAAGGCCAATGAGCTCACGCAAACGCGCAAGGCGTCGCCGGCTGCCGTTCTCATCGATCCCAAAGGCGAGGTCGGCCGCGCGTATGATGCCCGCGTGACCCCGCACATGTTCCTCATCAATGCCGAGGGCACGCTCGTCTACATGGGCGGTATCGACTCGATCCCCTCGACGCGCGCCGACGACATCGAGAAGGCGACGCCGTACTTCCGCGATGCGATCACGGCCGCCGCCAAGGGTGAGCCCGTGAAGAATGCCGTCACGCGCCCCTACGGCTGTACCGTGAAGTACACGACGTCCTGATGCGACAACACTGGGGGCGGGAACAAACGCCCGTCCCCGGTACTTTAAGCCCTGAAGGGCCGAGGGCTTCGAGCATGATGCGCGCACCGTACCTGAGCCGTCGAGAGCTTGCCGCGCTCATAGCCGGAGCGGCGTTGCCCGCAGCTTTTCCTCACATTGCAAGCGCTACCTCTTCTGCGAGTAGGTCGGGCGTCGCCATGCGCAAAGCGGCGATCGCTCTGGTGTTCGGCGTCCGCGCTGAGCTACGCGATCGGTTCACCTTCTCCTTCGCCGCGCCGGAGCGCCATCGCTGGACGTACGTGCCCGGTCGCCGTGACGGCCTCACACTCGACGACATGACGAGCGCAGAGCGCGAGCTTGCAATGGCACTGCTCGCGGCGTCCCTCAGCCGCTCGGGCCTCGAGAAGGCGACGGGCGTGATGAAACTCGCGGCGGCGCTGAAGGACTTGCGCAAGTTCGGCCGGGGTGCCGGTGCCTATGCCTTCGCCATCTTCGGCGATCCGGAGAAAGACGGCCCCTGGGGCTGGCGCGTCGAGGGCCATCATCTCTCGCTGAACTTTACGGCGCTCGGCGACCGCGTGATTTCCGCGACACCGCACTGCGTGTGCGCCGATCCCATGGTCGTGACCGAAGGGCTGCATTCAGGCCTCGCCCCCATAGAGCGTGAGGACTACATCGGCCGCGATCTCGTGCGGAACCTCGACGAGGCACAACTCGCACGCACGCGCCGCGCCGGCGACGTGCCGAACAACGTGCGCGCTGGCCCGCAGCGCGCCGAGGTCGCAGCGGAGCCGGGCGGCATTGCCTTTCCCGAGCTGAGCGACGAAACACAGCGCCACCTCATGCTCGGCATTGCCGAAACCTACATCTCGAATTTGCCGCATGATCTCGCGCACGCGCACATGGCGCGGCTCGAAGGCGCGGCGCGCGATGCCTTGCGCTTCGAGTGGGTGGGCGGCTTCGGAACGAACGAGCTGCACTATTACCGTCTGCACGGCCCGACGCTCTCGATCGAGTATGCGACGCGACAGCTCGCAAGCCACGTGCACACACTCTGGCGCGAGCCCGGAAATGACTTCGGCCGCGCGGTGCTGGCCTCGACCGGCCAGCAGCATTCTCTTCCGCCCGAGAATGCCTGAGTTGGCTCAGCTCTTCTCGCGATTGTCGCGGGCGGTGCCGATCTCGATTGCGCCACGCGCGGCCATCTCGGCTTCGACAAGAATCAGATAGCGGCGCAGGTCGCGAATATCGTCGAGCAGCGGCTCTGCGCGCCTGTCCGCGACAATGTGCTGAAAGAGATTGTGCCGCTGGGCGGCAGGCGCATCCGCAGTAGCTGTAATTTCGCTCGACACGCGCTGCTCGATACGGTCGAACTTACGCGCGAGCATCATGAACGCACCAATACCCCCGCGACGTTTCCAGCTACTGCCGTACGCGCGCTCCTTCTCCTCGATGTTCGCGACGTCTCCATCGGCGAGCGCCTGCAGCTGATCGAGATAACCGCGACCGCTGTCCTCGGCGTCCATCGCTGCACGCGCGGCGATCTCCGCCTCGGCCAGCATGAGATAACGGCGCAGATCGCGCACATCGTCGATAAAGCCGTCACTTTTCGTGTCGGCGGCAATATGCTCGAAGATGTCGTAGGGAGAAGCACCGCTGCTCGTCGCGAGACGCTTCTCGACGCGGTCCCATTTTCGCGCCAGCATGTTGAAAGTGTCGACACCGCCGCGCCGCTTCCAACTGTTGCCGTAAGATCTCTCGGCATTCCTGAGACCGCGCACGTCGCTCTCGGCAACCGCACGCAGATGATCGAGATAGGACGGCCCGCTGTCGGCGGCACTCTCGCCACCATCATCGAGCAGAACGGTCAGCCGCTTCAGTGTCGCGAGATCACTGGCAGCGATCCGATCGAGCAGAGCCTTGCGCTGCGCATCGTCACTCGTCACGACCGGCCTCTTACTCCGCGGCAACGCTCACGCGCGGCTGCCAGCGCCGCTCGAGCCACTCACGCGCGGCGCGCTGCCAGTCGGTGGCGGCACAGCGCTCGATCCAGGCCAACGCCGCCGCGCGATCCTTGCGCTTGTAGGCGAACCAGCTGTTGTGGATCGGTGTCGCGACGCGCATGAAATAAGGATTGCGCTCATCGCCGCGCGCGATCGCGGCATCCCACTGTTCGATCGTCAGCGCATCCGGTGGATTGTCGAGCCAGTGGAAGAGATCGGCGTCGAAGTTCTCGGGATCACCGACGAGCGGATAGACGGCCACCTCGCCGAGCGCATAAGGATCGCCCTCGAAGCGATCGGCAATGCCGCTGATCTTCGACCACGTGTCCTCGTACGCGTGGTAGCTGTCGCTCATCTGGCGATAGACACCCGCCTCGACGCCGATCCGCGCGGCCATATATTCCAGCAGGATCGAGAAGTGCACGGCATTGGCGCCGTAGCAGCCCCATATGATGTCGTTCGAGCGGTTCGACACGGTCATGTTCAGCTGACCGGCGCGCACCTTGAACATCGCCTGCGTGTTGCAGGCGAGATCCTTGCTCGCGACACCGAGATCGGCTTCCGCATCCCAGATCTGAAGGACGGCGCGGCGGCTGTCGGGATCCTTACGCAGCAGCTCGACGATGGTCGTGAGCTGGTCGCGATAAGGCTGGCCGTGAGCCTTCGAAAGATCGAACTGCTGGCGCCAGCGATAGCCGTAAGCGGCATTGAATACGACGCCGTCGTCGGAGTAGGTGGCCATGCGCTGATTGAAACGCGCGAGCCAAGCGACGTCGTTGCGCCCCGCCAGCATCCACAGCGCTTCCAGCAGATGGAAGTAGGGATTGCAATCACGCACGCCGTCGAAAAGCACGCGCTCAAGCGGTTGCTCGTAGACCGTGCAGACGGGTTCGGGATATTCGATGGTACTACCGGCGCGACTCGGCTGCAGAAGCCCGCCCTGCTTCATGAGCTGGGCGCCTTTGACGACCGCGTCGTTGACGTTGCGGGCTTGGACGACTTTCATGCGGCTACACCCTCGTATTTGGCTCTGGGGCGGCCCTCTCCGTTGGCGACCCGGAGGTACTTGTCCGTCTCGCAGAGCGAATGCTCGACCTCGCGAAGTTCGAGCGGCGGGACAAAATCGGGCAGACACGTTCTCGACATTTCGAGCAGTTCGCGCATTTCCTCGAGCGCCTGCGTCTGCGTCAGTGACTTCTTATATGGGCGGCCGTGCAGGCGGTGCAAACCGCGGATCGCCCCCGGCCCAGCGACGGCCCACGTGTTGATGTCCGGAGCGTTGCGCAGATAGCGCGTATGACGCAGATCCGTCACCACCTCGTATGCCATGAAATCACCCCAGCCGCGGAACTGGCGCAGCCACGTGTGCACTTCCTGCATGGTCGGCTGCCGCCCGTTCGCGAACATCGCCTCGAACTCATGACGCGCGTCCCACAGCGCGCCCACGACGATATGCGCCGTGTATTCGGGTTTTGCCATGCCGGCGAACTCACCCGACGGAGCGCTGATCATGTAGGCGCCGGTGTAGACTTTTTCGCCCCGCGCCTTGCGGGCTTCGAGCGCCGCGCGGATGGCTTTTGCATCGTACGTATGCTCAGGAAAGCCGACTTCCGCGAGCGTGTCCGGCCAGTTCACCTGGCGCGCGAGGCACATGGAAATCCAGAGCTGCGGGTTGTCCGCATAGGGCTCGCGCCACTTCTCGCGCACCCACACGGTGACTTTATCGAGCTCACGAAAGACATTGCAGAAGCTGTAAGTCTGCAAGATCTGGTCCTCAGTCCAGGGAGCGGGCTCACCTGCGGCCTTCTTGAGGTAGATGCGATGGCGTTCGGTGATCCAATCCCAGAAGGGCTGTGCGTTCAATGCCACGATGCGCTCGCTCTCGAATGTTGTGTGCGGCCAGCCGGCGACCCGAACGCGACAACGGCCGGCAGCAGGCAGACTCACTTTCCAAAACCCTAGGCCGCACTCATGTGATTGGCCACCGCGCCGAGGCGCTTATGCACCTTTAGCGTCGACCAGCAGCTTCGGGCCGCTCAGCCTTCGCGCCGGGCGGCCTCTTGGGCGATCTCGCGCGCACGCGCCAGATCGACGAGCGCGTTGTCCTTCAACCGCGGATTGCGCAGGATGGCGGCCGGATGGTAGGTCGCGATCGTCGCAATGCCGCGATATTCGAGAAGCTGCCCGCGCAGCTTGGCCATGGGCTCCTTGCCGGGCAATAGCCAGCGCGTCGCGTGCAGCCCGAGAGCACAGATCACGCGCGGTCTCAATGTCTCGACCTGCGCGCGCAGGAACGGTGCACACGTCACCACTTCCTCGGGTCGCGGATCGCGGTTCTGTGGCGGCCGACATTTCACGACATTGCAGATGTAGACGTCGCCGCGAACAATGCCCGTCTCGGCGAGCAAGCGGTCCAAGAGCTGCCCGGACCTGCCAACGAACGGTAAGCCCTGCGCATCCTCGTTCGCGCCCGGCGCCTCGCCGATGATGACGATTCCAGCCCGTGCACTTCCGGAACCGAACACCACGTTCGTCCGCGTCTCGGCCAATGCGCAGGCCGTGCAGCGCGCGGCTTTGGCCGCAATGGGCTTCAGGGCAGTCTCGACCGCCGCCACGACATCATCCGAGCGAAATGCGGCGAACGGCGACGGTCGACTTTCCACGAGAGCTGTACCTAGCGCCGCGCGCCGCGAGTACCCTTGCGCGCCGTCGCGTCCTCTGTATCCGGCAGCACCCCGTCGGCATCCGGCACCTCGGTCAGGCCTTCCGGATCGGGGTCGTCACTCGGCTCGGCCTGGAGCATCTGGTCGACGAGCAATCCCGCGTTCTGGCGTATCGCGGCCTCGATCTCAGCGGCAACCTTTGGATTGTCCTTGAGGAAGGTCTTGGCGTTCTCGCGACCCTGGCCAATTCGGGTTCCCTTGAAGGAAATCCAGGCGCCAGACTTCTCGACGATCCCCGCTTTGACACCGAGGTCGACAAGCTCGCCGGTCTTGGAGATGCCCTGGCCATACATGATGTCGAACTCGACCTGCTTGAAGGGCGGCGCGACCTTGTTCTTGACGATCTTCACCCGGGTCTGATTTCCAACCGGCTCGTCGCGCTCCTTGATCTGTCCGATGCGGCGGATGTCGAGGCGGACGGAGGAATAGAACTTGAGCGCGTTGCCGCCGGTTGTCGTCTCCGGATTACCGAACATGATGCCGATCTTCATGCGGATCTGATTGATGAAGATCACCATGCAGCGCGACTTGGAGATGGTCCCCGTGAGCTTGCGCAGTGCCTGGCTCATGAGGCGCGCCTGCAAGCCGGGAAGACTGTCCCCCATCTCGCCTTCGAGCTCGGCCTTTGGGGTCAGTGCAGCAACCGAATCGACGACCAGCACATCGACGGCACCCGAGCGGACGAGCGTGTCGACGATCTCGAGCGCCTGCTCACCCGAATCCGGCTGCGAAATGAGAAGATCCTCGACCTTCACACCGAGCTTGCGCGCATAGACCGGGTCGACAGCGTGCTCGGCGTCGACGAAGGCGCAAATGCCGCCGCGCTTCTGCGCTTCGGCCACGCACTGGAGCGCGAGCGTCGTCTTGCCGGAACTCTCGGGGCCGAAGATCTCGACCACACGGCCACGCGGCAGCCCGCCGATCCCGAGGGCAATATCGAGACCCAGCGACCCGGTGGAGATCGCTTCGATGTCGATGGACTTGTCGGTCGCACCGAGACGCATGATCGAGCCTTTGCCGAACTGCTTCTCGATGTGCGCCAGCGCTGCATCCAGCGCCTTGTGCTTGTCCATATCGTCCCCCTCGACGACGCGTAAATGTGCCGCTGACATGATGCCGTTTCCCTTATTCCACGAGTTGCAGATTCGAGCAATTAACCCTTTATGTACCATTTTTGTTCTCGTCGCGCAAGCGCTGCTCACTGCATTGAAAGAACGAGGAGAACGGATGCGTGTTCCAATAATGTTTTTCAGCCCGCATCGGCCCACTGGCAGGCCGGGCGACGGCCCGACGCACGCCCCTGCAGGTCGCCCGGAAAGCTGAGTGAAGTCTTAAGAGAGTCCAAGCAATTTGAAGCAAAAGCACCGCTTCGCCTTTGCGATGATTTCGCCTCTTCACGGTAAATATGGAGACTTGAGAACCATGGCTCACCCTTGCGGTCGAGCCCGGGAGGTCGAGTGTCATGTTTTTGATTCGGATGGCGTTCTGGGTAGGGCTGATCGTGCTGCTGTTGCCCTCCGACAAGGAGCGCCAGGCCCAGCTCTACAAGACCGCGACAGAGGCCGTGCATCGCGCCGCGACATTCTGCGATCGCAACGCGGCGCTGTGCGAGCAAAGCGCGAAACATTGGGCCGTCTTCCGCACCAAGCTCGAGTTCGGCACCAAGCTGGTGTTCGACATGGCGACCGAACGCTTGCTCGGCGTCCAGCCCGCCGTTCACAAACCGGGCGAGGACGGCGCAGGCCCGCAGTCCTCACCGAAAAGCGGTCGTGTCGGCGCCTGAGAGGCATACCCTCTCCGCGCACAAAAAACGTTCCCAATGTGCAGTTGATCGCGACTAGCGCGAGTGAGTCGGGTTGAAGATCTCTTCCCGATTGATCGGCTTCTGCGTGCCCGTCGTATCCCACCATCCCGCGGACTGCGGCAGCGGCGGCTTCTTCGGCGACCGGAAGTCACCCGCGAGCTGCTTCGACAAAGCCGTGCTGACCTCGCGTGTGCGCTGCTCGGAGCAGTATTCCTCGGGGTTCGAGATCTGCTTCGACACCGTCGCGTGTGTGAAGTCATAGGACTGGCCGAGCTTGGTCATCTGCTCGGGCGTCGCGCCGGCTGCAGCCTCCGACGCCAGGAACGACTCGCGCAGCCTGGTCGGATTGAAGTTGTAACCGCACTTGCTTGCGCGAGCAGAGATGGACGCCGAATGCAGCGCACGCTCGGTCGGCTCGTCGGCCTGGGGCTTAGCCGCCGGGGTTCCGAGCAGCGAGGCTGTCGTCAAGCCGCCGCCGCCAGAGCACGCCGCAAGCATACTCGCCAGCAAGGCTGCCGCGCCGAGCGTCCAGATCCGGGTCATGGCGTCTTCCCCCCTCAGGAATCGTCCCTGAGCGTGTCTAGCATGCGCCATCGATGCAGCCAAATGATGGCATTTCTTTTGAAGGACGGCCTACCGGCCGGCGCGCAGTCGCGCGCTCATGACCGTCGTGATTCGCAAGCGCGGGGAGAGCGGACATCTGGGCTTCTTCCCAGCAGTTCGCCTATCCGCGGGACGCCCGCGCTACATTGCCGACGCGGGCATAGCGC
>JAEYPL010000246.1 GCA_023410905.1 Pseudomonadota bacterium | reverse complement strand
AAGTAGCCCAGTTCGTCCGGCTTGTAGAGCAGGCCGGGCGCGACCTCGATGACATCGTACCGAACCACCTCCGGCGGCGGCGGCGCGCGGTTGGTCATCTCGATCGTGCGGTCGTAGCTGAGGTTCGCGTAGAAGGTGACATCGGGCCACGTGCGGAGTTCGCGCGCGGCGGACACGAACGGTTTCACGTGGGCGTAGTAGTCGTTGATCTCGATCGGGGGCTTGCCGAGCGGGATGCGATTCTCGAGGCCGACGGTGGTGTCGTCGAAGAACGGCACGCGGGGGCCGAGATCGTAGCGCGCGCCGAAGCGTGCCTCGCCGGGTCCCCAGCGGTGATCGCGGCCGCTGTTGAACGGGCTCGGTGTGAACGGCGTCATGCCGGCGAAGAGTTCCCAGCTGTAGCCGAGCCCGTAGCGCAGCTCGAGGGGGAAGCGCATGTATTCCTCGTCGCGGAGATCGCTGAACTTCGGGCGGAAGTACAGGGTGACGTTGTGCTCCTGGAGGACGCCGGGGAGCATCGTGTCGAAGAAGTCCGACATGCGCAGGACGCGGGCTTTGAGGCGTTCTCCCGGCGTCAACGTTTCGCTCGAGGTCGCGCCGTTGCCGTCGGCGGCGAACGTGCCGCTCGCCAGCGCGAGGAGCGCGACGACAGCGGCCGAAAGGAAGCGGGAGCGGGGCATGCGCGGCTAAGACCGTGGCGGATAGCGGAGGTGCCGGTTGGGGCACCCGGAGCAACTGGGGTATGTGCCCCGTGACGGCGTTCGTCCATCACTCTTTGGCGGAGGTGAAGACGTTCAGGAGATTTTCGAAACGGGAGGGCGGGGTTATGGCAGTGGAGGGGAGGCCGGGGAGGGCAAATCGACAAACCTTCCGCCTGAAGGCGGGACTACGAACGGGTGCGGCGGGAATGCGGTTCGACCGACGCGAGGGGCGGAAACGAAACAGGGCGGGTCCGAGACCCGCCCTGGTGAAGGTGCGAAGAATTCTGCGACGGCGGCTTAGCCGTGGAGGTAGGTGTTGAGGAGGTTTTCGAGGTACTCCTGGCGGCCGGAGCGCGGGGTGGGTTCGCCGAGCTTGGTGAGGACGAGCTTCTCGAGGCTGCGGAAGTTCGCGCGGCCGGTCTCGATGTCGCGGCCAAAGCCGGAGTCGAAGCTGGCGTAACGTTCCTGGACGAACTTCTCGAACTTGCCCTCGGCGAGGATCCGGCGGGCGATCTTGAACGCGAGCGCGTAGGCATCCATGCCGCCGATGTGTGCGTGGAAGAGGTCTTCCATGTCGATCGACTGGCGGCGGAGCTTCGCGTCGAAGTTGAAGCCGCCGGTGCCCAAACCGCCGGCGCGGAGGATCGAGACCATGGCGAGCGTGAGCTCCTTCACGTCGGTGTTGAACTGGTCGGTGTCCCAGCCGAGGAGCATGTCGCCGGCGTTGGCGTCGATGGAGCCGAGCATGCCTTGGGCCGCGGCGACTTCGATCTCGTGATTGAAGGTGTGGCCGGCGAGCGTCGCGTGGTTGGTCTCGATGTTGAACTTGAAGTGTTTTTCGAGGCCGTAGGTGCGGAGAAACGCGATGCCGCTCGCCACGTCGAAGTCGTACTGGTGCTTGGGCGGCTCCTTCGGCTTGGGCTCGATCAAGAACTGGCCCTTGAAGCCGATCGACTTCGCGTAATCGACCGCCATGTGAAGGAAGCGGGCGAGGTGGTCTTGTTCGCGCTTCAGGTTGGTGTTGAGGAGGGTCTCGTAGCCTTCGCGACCGCCCCAGAAGACGTAGTTCTCGCCGCCGAGCTGCTTCGTGGCCTCGAGGGCTTTTTTCACCTGCGCCGCGGCGTAGGCGAAGACGTGCGCGTCGGGGTTGGTCGAAGCTCCGGCCATGAAGCGCGGGTTCGAGAAGAGGTTGGCGGTGCCCCAGAGGAGCTTGATGCCGGTGGCCTTCTGGAGGTCGTAGGCGTGGGCGACGATCTTATCGAGGTTCTTGTTGGACTCGGCGAGGGCCTTGCCCTCCGGCGCGATGTCGCGGTCGTGGAAGCACCAGAAGGGCGCGCGGATCTTTTGGAAGAACTCGAACGCGGCATCCATGCGTACTTTCGCGATGGAGACGGGGTCCTTGCCCTGTTCCCACGGGCGCTTGATCGTGCCCGGGCCGAACGGATCGGAGCCCTCGCCGCGGAACGCGTGCCAGTAGGCGATCGAGAAGCGCATGTGCGCGGACATCGTCTGGCCGTCGATCGTCTCGTCGGGGTTGTAGTGCCGGAAAGCGAGCGGGTTGCTGCTCTTCGGGCCTTCGTAGGCGATGGCCGGAATGCGCGAAAAATGGGCGCGGGAGGTTTTTTTCATGGCGAAAGGAGCGACGAGCAGAGCGAGAATCCGGGCGAAGAACGAGCGGGAAATGCGTGCATCCGAGTGCGGAGAATGCTCAAGCAGGGGGGGGCGGATTCAGACAGAAGGGTGCCCGCGAATGACGCGAATGGACGCGGATTCGCGGGGGGGCGAGAGGGCGATTCGGCGGCGGTGAGGGTCCACTCGCTGGCGCTCGCGGCTACGGGCTGCGGGCTGCGGGCGGGGTCAGCTGGCTTCGGTTTGCTTCCTGCCGAAGAAGCGGCGCCAGGAGAGGGCGAAGCCGGTGTAGACGAGGAAGCAGCCGCCGAGGGAGGCGATGCCGGCGATAAGCTGGCCGAGCCAGCCGACGGCTTCGCCGGTGTGCAGGAAGCGCGTCCACGAGCGCACCTGTTGCGCGGCGTTTTGGTCGGCGTAGCCGGTGCGGCGCAGGACGTCGCCGGTAAATGGATTCAGCGCGAGCGTGGTCGTCGCGGTGCGCGGCCAGGAGCCGGCTTCGCGGATGGTGAAGGTGACAGGTTGCGGGGAGCGCGGGCCGCCTTCGCGAGGCTCTCGCCCGGTTTCGGCGGATGCGGGCCGGAGG
>JAEYPL010000194.1 GCA_023410905.1 Pseudomonadota bacterium | reverse complement strand
GGTAGATGGCCTCTTTCGCTGTTCGGGGAATTGGGCCGGTCTGGCCGACGGATCAGCGCCCATCAGCCCACACCATAATGCTTACGTCAGCATGACTGCTTCGGCACGGCATCGCAAGCCAAACCCTTATGTTCCAATCGATTGCGCCATATCTTTGGCAGATTTGCCTCCATCGGGTGATTCGCTTTTTCAGCATTCACCTAGAAGTGAGCCGGCTGCGCCTGACGCGTTGTAGGTGGCAACGCATTGCATGATGCTGCCGTTGCATGTGAACGATCACTGTTGGACCGAGCGGAGCGTTGCTCCGATCCTGGGGCTCGGATAGCTTCCGACAAGGCCATAGCGGCCCATTTTTGCAGCACGATCGAACCTCATGTCCCAGAACCCGTACGACGCCCATCTCGGCAAGACCCCGGCGAACTATCAGCCCCTGACGCCGCTCACCTTCCTCGAGCGCTCCGCGACCGTTCATCCCGAGCACGTCGCCGTCATCCATGGGCGCCAGCGCTTTACCTATTCCCAGTTCTACGAGCGCGCTCGCCGTCTTGCCTCCGCGCTTGCCTGGCTCGGGATCGGTCCGGGAGATACCGTATCGGTCATGCTGCCGAATACGCCGCCGATGCTGGAAGCGCACTTCGGCGTGCCCATGACCGGTGCGGTCCTGCATTCGATCAATACCCGGCTCGACGCCTCGATCGTCGCCTTCCAGCTCGACCATGCCGAATCGAAGGTCCTAATCTACGACCGCGAGTTCTCGTCGATCATCAAGGAGGCGATCGAGAAGTGCCGCGTGAAGCCGCGGCTCGTCGAGTATGACGATCCTGAGTTTCCGCAGGTTGGCGAGCGGCTGAGCCCCGTCGAATACGAGGACTTCATCAAGCGCGGTTTCGCCGGCTACAAGTGGCGCACCCCGGACCACGAGTGGGACGCGATCTCGCTCAACTACACGTCCGGCACGACGGGCAATCCCAAGGGCGTCGTCTACCATCATCGTGGCGCACACCTCATGTGCTACGCCAACATCGTCTCCGCGCAGATGAGCCGGCACTCCGTTTATCTCTGGACGCTGCCGATGTTCCACTGCAATGGCTGGTGCTTCCCGTGGACGGTCACGGCCGCCTCCGGCACGCACGTCTGCCTCCGTTGGGTGCGCGCCGGCGCCATTTTCGAGGCCATGGCCGAGCACAAGGTCACGCATCTCTGTGGCGCGCCGATCGTCATGTCCTCGCTGCTCAATGCCACGGCGAACGAAGTGCGCCCGCTGCCGCATCGCGTACAGTTCATCACGGCCGCCGCACCGCCGCCCGAAGCGGTACTTTCGCGCATGGAGCAGGCCGGATTCGACGTCACGCACGTCTATGGCCTCACCGAGACGTACGGTCCCGCCTCTGTCAACGAGTGGAAGAGCGAATGGGATGTGCTCGATTCCTCGGCTCGCGCCCAGAAGAAGGCGCGCCAGGGCGTGCGCTATGCCGCGCTCGATGGCCTCACCGTGATGAATCCCGAGACCATGGAAGTCGTACCCTCCGACGGCGAGACACTCGGCGAAGTCATGTTCCGCGGCAACATCGTCATGAAGGGCTATCTCAAGAACCCGCAGGCGACCGACGAGGCCTTTGCCGGCGGCTGGTTTCACTCGGGCGATCTCGGTGTGCTGCATCCGGACGGTTACATCCAGCTCAAGGATCGCTCGAAGGACATCATCATCTCGGGCGGCGAGAACATTTCGTCGATCGAGGTCGAAGACGTGCTCTACAAACATCCCTCGATCGCGGCCTGCGCCGTCGTCGCCAAACCCGATGAGCGATGGGGTGAGACGCCGTGCGCGTTCATCGAGCTGAAGCCCGGCACCCAGCTGCTCGCGTCCGACGTGATCGCCTGGTGCCGCGAGCACCTCGCGCACTATAAGTGCCCGCGCCACGTGGTCTTCGCGGAAGTTCCGAAGACCTCGACGGGCAAGATCCAGAAGTTCCGGCTGCGCGAAATGGCAAAGGAAATCTGAGCCAACGTCCGCGGCACGGCGAACTGAACCTCATACTCTGGTCTCCATCAGGACCGGAACCAACGAAATCTGGAAGGAGCATCCACCATGCAGCTTGGAAAAGACATTGCCGCCGTGATCACCGGCGGCGCATCCGGTCTCGGCGCCGCAACGGCGCGCGCGCTCGCGGGCAAGGGCGTCAAGGTCGGCCTTCTCGACGTGAACGAGGCGTCCGGCACGGCGCTCGCGAAGGAACTCGGCGGCACTTTCGCGAAATGCGACGTCACCAGCGAGGCGGATGTGGATGCAGCGCTCGCCGCCGTTCGCAAAGCGCATGGCCAGGAGCGCATTCTCGTAAACTGCGCCGGCATTGCCATCGGCCAGCGGACCGCCCGCAAAGGCAAGGAGGGCGCGCCGCCTGTCCCACACGATCTCGCGAGCTTCGCGCGCGTGATCTCGATCAATCTGATCGGCACGTTCCTCATGATGTCGCGGAGCTCGGCCGGAATGCTGACACTCGATCCCGTAGGCCCCGACGGAGAGCGCGGCGTCATGATCAATACGTCCTCAGTCGCAGCCGAGGACGGTCAGATCGGGCAGGTAGCTTATGCGGCATCGAAGGGCGGCGTGAAGTCCATGGTGCTGCCTGTCGCGCGCGACCTCGCGCAGAGCGGCATTCGCGTTTGCGGGATACTGCCGGGTCTCTTCCACACGCCGATGTTCGATGGACTGCCGGAGGATGCGCGCAATGCGCTCGCGGCCTCCGTTCCCTTCCCCTCGCGCCTCGGCAGCGCCACGGAGTACGCGGCACTCGCGACGCACATCTGCGAGAACGTTATGCTCAATGGCGAGTGCATTCGCCTCGACGGCGCCATCCGTCTCGCGCCGCGCTGATGGCGTGATCCGGCGGTATCACACCGCCGGATCGCCGGGCGGCTTCGCCTCTGGCGTAATGACTTCCGGCTGAAGATGCCCGCCCGTGATGCGCTCGCCTTCCTGGGCCAGAGCCGCAGCGAGATCTTCACGCGCCTTCTCGGCCTGACGCTGGCGATTCCACAGCGAGGCGTAGAGACCGTCGCGCGCCATCAGCTCACCGTGCGTTCCCTGCTCGATGAGGTTGCCCTTGTCGAGCACGATGATGTTGTCGGCGTGCACGATAGTGGAGAGGCGATGCGCGATGACGAGCGTCGTGCGATCCTTCGCGACCTTGTCGAGCGCGTCCTGGATTTCCTTCTCGGTATGACTGTCGAGCGCACTCGTCGCCTCGTCGAGCATGAGGATGGGCGGCGCCTTGAGGATCGTGCGTGCGATGGCGACGCGCTGCTTCTCGCCACCTGATAGTTTGAGGCCCCGCTCACCGACCATGGTGTCGTAGCCTTCGGGCAGCGTCTTGATGAAGGCATCGATCTGCGCGAGACGCGCCGCGGCCGCGACCTCTTCCTCGGTGGCGCCAGGACGGCCGTACTTCAAGTTGTAGAGAATGGTGTCGTTGAAGAGCACCGTATCCTGCGGCACGACGCCGATGGCCGCGCGCAAACTCTCCTGCGTCACATCGCGGATATCCTGCCCATCGATCGTCACGCGTCCGCCGGCAACATCGTAGAAGCGCAGCAGAATGCGGCTGATCGTGGATTTTCCCGCACCCGATGGCCCGACAATTGCGACCATCTTCCCGGCCGGCACCTCGAAAGAGAGACCGTCCAGGATCTGTCGCTCGGGCTCGTAGTGAAAGCGCACGTTCGCGAAACGCACTGCACCACCGCTGACGGCGAGTGCGCGCGCGCCCGGCTTGTCGGCGACCTCGGCAGGCTGCTCGAGCACATCCATCATGATCTCGATGTCGGTGATGCCCTGCTTGATCTCGCGATACACCATGCCCATAAAATTCAGCGGAATGAAAAGCTGAATCATCAGCGCATTGACCATGATGAACTGGCCAAGCGTGTTGGTGCCTGCGATCACGTCGCGCGCCGACATGACCATGCAGAGTGTCAGCGCCAGGGTGAAGATCACTGCCTGCCCGGTATTGAGCCAGGCGAGCGATGTGTATGTCTTGACGCTCGCGCGCTCATAGGTCGCGAGTGATGCATCGTAGCGCGCCGCTTCACGGGCCTCGGCACCGAAATACTTCACCGTCTCGTAGTTGAGCAGGCTGTCGATGGCCTTGGTGTTGGCGTCGCTGTCGCTCTCGTTCATCGTGCGGCGAATGCGGATACGCCACTCGGTCGCGAAGATCGTGAACCAGAGATAGAGGCCGATCATGGCCGTCACGACCAGGACGTAGCGCCAGTCGAACTCGAAGGCGAGGACGCCAAGCACAAGCGCGAACTCGACGATGGTCGGCACGAATGTCATCAGCGTCATGCGCGTGATGTTCTCGATGCCGCTGCGTCCGCGCTCGAGCACGCGCGTCAGGCCGCCGGTCTTGCGCTCCAGATGAAAGCGCAGCGAGAGCGCGTGCATGTGCTCGAAGGTCGTGAGCGCGAGCTGGCGCACGGCATTCATCGCCACCTTGGCGAAGAGCCCTTCGCGCGCCTGCGAGAAGATCACGATGGCAATGCGCGCGGCGCCGTAGAGAAGCGTGGCCGCGATCGGCGCACCAATGAGCCAGCTCCAGGAGGCGCCGGCGGGCTGCTGCGTACCGGTTGCCGCGACGAGCGCATCCGTCGCCCACTTGTAGGTGAACGGCATGGCGACCGTCACCAGCTTGGCGAACAACATCAGGACGAGCGAGATGATGACCGTGCGCTTGAGATCCGGCCGGTCGCTCGGCCAGACATAAGGAAAGATGCCGCGCAGTGCTCTCAGAGAGCCGCGTCGTGGCGTCTCTTGTCCTGCGCGCCGTCTCGGCTGCGGCGCAGATCCCGCGCTCGCTTCGCGCTGCATGAACTGACTCCTGGATGGCTGCCGGCCTCGCGGAGATCTCCGCTGGGTAGGTGGCGCGCCTGCTCATAGCATCTCGCGCGGAAAATTGCGCCCGCGCGAGCAAACTATGCACGCATCAGTACCGCGGATGCCTCAACGCCGCGAAAGGCGCTGCTTGCCCGGCGGCCGGCACAAGAAGATGTCGCGGCGCGCAGCGGTCGATTGTCGGGCTGTGCGGCGATAGCCCGCCACAACGGGGCGCGCCTTCTTGCGCACCTGCCTCGATGGTGGGCAGGGGTGGCAGCGGGAAACCACCGAGCGCGTGCGTGCCCGCTTGCGAAGTGCTGCCGTGCGCTGCGTTGTCTTGCGCGAAGGCGCCGCACGGCGCGACGAGGCCGCCGGCGAGGGCGAGGGTACAGCCGCAACCGCCCGACCAGCGCCGCTCGGTTCAGTCGGGCGAACCTCGGCCGGGCGAACCTCGGCAGGAGGGGCCGGTGCCGCTTTCTCAGTGGCGCGCTGCACGCGCTCGGCCTCGGCGCGGGCCTCCGCGAGCCTCTTCTCCTCGGCTTCGCGCGCCTGCTGCGCCTCCATACGGCGACGTTCATCCGCCGCGCGTGCCGCCGCCTCGGCGAGCTTACGAGCCTCGGCCTCGCGGGCCTGCTGCTCCGCGGCGCGCTTGCGT
>JAEYPL010000110.1 GCA_023410905.1 Pseudomonadota bacterium | reverse complement strand
CTCACAATGAGCGTACCGAGGAACACGACGAACGGGAGCAAGTCATTCATGCTGCCCCCGCTCCTGGCTCGTCACCCAATCACATCATCTCGCTCGAAGCGGTAGCTAGTCGAGCAGAACTCGCACTTCACGGTGATGGCGCCATCGGCCTCGCGCAGTTCCTCGCGCTCCTTCTCGGCAAAGCCATTGAGGAACGAGCCGATGCGATCGCGCGAGCAGCGGCACTTGGCTTCGAGCGGCACCACCGGCGCAACGCGCACGCCCTCCTCGTGGAACAGACGAATGAGCAGGCGCTCCGGCGCCAGCAGCGGATCGATCAGCTCGTGATCCTCGGCCGTTGCCGCAAGGATCTCGACGCGGTTCCAATCATCATCGTGCTCACCGGCGAGGCTCGCATCGTGCGCTTCACCCGTCAGCTCCGGATTCTGCTCGCCGCCTAGCGCTGGGACGTGCTGCACGATCAGGCCGCCCGCGCGCCAATGCCAACGCGAGGGCGTATCGCCACTGCGTCCGACGAAATGGCGCACGGCTGTCAGGCGTATGAACGTCGGCAGCTGCTCGGACTGGCGGAAATAGGCGATCGCCGCCTCGGCAAGGCTCTGCCCCTCGAGCGGCACGACACCCTGATGGCTCTCCTGCTCGCCGCCCGGATCGATGGTCATGGCGAGACGGCCATTGCCGAGCAGCGCGCCATCGCTGAGCGTGCCCGCCTTCTGCAGCGCCTCCAGGCGCTCGCGGTCATAGCTCGCGTAGCCGCGCAACCTGCCTGGCACCTCGTACTGCACGACGAGGAAGCCGAGCGGGCCATCCGTCTTTGTCTGCAGGATGAGCCGGCCGCCCTCCTGGAGCTGCTGGCCGAGCAGCGCCGTCAGCGCAATGGCCTGGCCGAGAATAACGCTGATCGGTTCGGGATAGTCGTGCGCCGAAAGGATCTCGTCGATCACGTGCCCCAAACGCACGACGCGCCCGGCAACGCGCGAGCGCACGGTGCCGAACGGCAGCACGAGATCATCGCGCACCGGCGGCCCGCCGATATCCGTTCGGCCCGCTCTGATCGTCATCTCTTCTTCTTCCACTTCAGTCGACGCCGAGGCACCAGGCAAGAATGGCCTTCTGGGCGTGGAGCCTGTTCTCGGCTTCGTCGAATACGACCGATTGCGGCCCATCGATCACTTCTGCCGAAACTTCGTGGCCGCGATATGCCGGCAGGCAATGCATGAAAACCGCATCCTTGGCGGCGCGCTTCATCAGCGCCTCGTCGACAGCGTACGCACCGAGGAGCTGCTTGCGCCGCGGAGCATCCTCCTGCCCCATAGACACCCACGTATCCGTCACAACGCACTCCGCGCCCTTGACGGCCTCGGCGGGATCGTCGGTGAGCACGATACTGTCGGCAGCGCCTTCAGCTTTCACCCAGTCGATCACGGCCTGCTCGGGCTTGAGCTGCGCCGGCGTCGCGACGCGGAGCTTGAAGCCGAATTTGACGGCCGCATGCATCCACGACGAGGCGACGTTGTTGCCATCGCCGACCCATGCCACGGTCTTGCCGCCGATCGCGCCGCGCGTTTCCTCGAAGGTCACGATATCGGCAATGATCTGGCAGGGATGGCTCAGATCCGTCAGGCCGTTGATGACCGGAATGGAAGCGTGTTCGGCCAGCTCGACCAACGTCTGGTGGGCGTTCGCGCGGACCATGAGCGCATCGGCATAGCGCGAGATCACCTTCGCTGTATCCGAGATCGGCTCGCCGCGCCCGAGCTGCGTGTCCGTGTGATTGAGGCCGATGGTCTGCCCGCCCAGCTGGCGCATGGCCACATCGAATGACACGCGCGTGCGCGTCGAGGGCTTCTCGAAGACCATCACGAGGACCATGTCCTCGATGTCCTTGGGGCGCAGGTGCTTGGGCACGCGCTTGCCGGCGCGTTTCATCTCATGCGCCATGTCGACGATGCGGCGCAGAACGCGCGCGTCGATCTGATCGAGATCGAGGAAGTGGCGGGGCGGCTTCAAGCCGATACGGGCATCCATGGCGGTCTCGCCGTTCGAGGTCTTCATGAAAGGCCATCGGCACTGCCGCTACCGCCCGAGGGCCGTGCTGCAGTGCCGACAACACTGGTTTCTACTTCGCCTGCTTCTTCACGGCGGCGAGAGCGCGAGAGAGACGGGCAACGCCCTCGGCAAGCTCATCGTCCGGAGTCGTCAGCGGCGGGATCATGCGCACGACGTTGTCGCCGGCGCCGACCGTCAGCAGGTGCTCGGCAAGGCACGCCTTGACGACATCGCCGGCCGGAACCTTGTCCTTGATCTTCACGCCGATCAGCAGGCCTTCGCCCCGGATTGCGTCGACGAGATCGGAGTGCTCATCCTTGAGGCCCGCAAGGAGCTGCTTGAAGCGCAGTGTCTTGCGCTGCACATCCTCGAGGAAACCCGGCTCCAGAACCGCATCGAGCACCGCATTGCCGACCGCCATGGCGAGCGGATTGCCGCCGAAGGTCGAACCGTGCGTGCCGGGCACCATGCCCTTGGCCGCTTCGGTCGTCGCGAGGAAGGCGCCCATCGGAAAGCCGCCGCCGATACCCTTTGCGATCGCCATCGCGTCCGGCTTGATGCCCGCGGCCTCGTAGGCGAACAGCTTGCCCGTACGACCGACGCCCGTCTGCACTTCATCCAGAATGAGCAGCAGGCCGTTCTTGTCGGCGATCGCACGCAGGCCCTGCAGGAATTCCTTCGTGCACGAGCGGATGCCGCCTTCGCCCTGAATGGGCTCGACCATGATCGCGGCTGTCGCGGGGCCAATGGCCTTCTCGACGAGCGCCAGATCGTTCACCGTCTCGAGCACGTCGAAGCCCGGCGTCGGCTCTCCAAAGCCTTCGAGATACTTCTCGTTACCGGCAGCAGCAATCGTTCCGAGCGTGCGGCCGTGGAAAGAACCCTTGAACGTGATGATGCGCCAGCGCTCGGGATGACCGCTCACGAACTGATAGCGCCGCGCGAGCTTGATGATGCCCTCGCAGGCCTCCGCACCCGAGTTGCAGAAGAAAACCTTGTCCGCGAACGTCGTCGCGACGAGCTTCTCGGCGAGCTTCTCCTGGCCGGCGACGCGATAGAGGTTCGACGTGTGCCAGAGCTTGCCCGCCTGCTCGGCGAGCGCGGCGGTGAGTTTCGGATTGGCGTGACCCAGCGCGTTCACGGCAATGCCGGAGCCGAAATCGAGATAGCGCTCGCCATTGGTGTCGATGAGCCAGGAGCCCTCGCCCAGGTCGAAGACGACATCATAGCGCCCGTACGTACCCATGACGGCAGGCGAGGGACCGGACGAGGCGGCAGCAGGTTTGGTGGTTGCGGCGGACATCTGTGAAGCTCTTTCCAATGCTGGATCAGATCGGGAGTGGCGGCGATTTCAGGAGAAAGAGGGGCTTTGGCCGGCGCGTCCAAAATGAAAAAGGCCGCGCGACTGCGCGGCACGGACAACAACGGCTGGTCTCACCACGCCGTCATCGCTGCCGCGGGCCGCAGCCCCGACGACGTCGCTCACGGATGTTCGCAATCATTGACATGGGCCCTATATGGGGCAGAGGGGCCGCTTGTGTCAATAATTCAGGCATTCAACAGAGGCAGAACGTCCGGACCAAACTGAGTGGCCCGGGCGTTCAAGCATTCAAATCGATCTAGCGACGCTGATCACCGCGGTGATCAGGCCCCGGGCGGTCGCCTCTGGGGCGATCCGGGCGTTTCCAGCCGCGATCCGGCGGGCCCTTCATTCCTTGCGGAGCCTGGTAGCCTTGGCGCCACCAGCCTGCCTTACGCGGCCCCGAGGGCGGCGCCTTCCAGCCGGGGCGTGGCCGCGGCTTGAACTTCACCCAGCGGTCCCGCTCCTTGAACCAGGGCCGTCCTGTGTAGTGCTGGCGCCAGTAGTTCGCCGCGAGGAACGTCACGACCGGAATACGCGCGGCGGTGAGGCCGATATCCGGCACGGGCACATACTCTCCGCGACGGCTGAGGGCCAGATACTCACTGAAAACCCATCCTCGATTTCCACCCGCGATGACATCGCACCAAGACTCGTCGCGGAGACAGCCGCGCACATCGACGGATGTCCCTTCCGGGATGACGCCCATGCTCGGAAACTCGGTATCCGGACCTGTCCGGTGATTCACATTGGCAGTGGTAAAGCCCGGCGCGGCCTGTGCCGCCAGTGCCCCCGTCATAGAGAGCGCCAGCACCGCGGAGGCCAACTTCAGCATCTTCATTGAGCCGTCCCTTCGTAGATGATCTGCATAACGCACACTCACGGCAAACGGCTCTTGCCACGCATATCCGTCGCCCCCGATATCGAAGAACTATTTCAATGCTGAAAGGTGAATGCGCCGCCGTGCGGTCACACGGCTTTTCCGACTCATGCGCGCTGTGCGGAGACGAGCAGGAACATCGGTCGCTCCCGCTCTTTAGCGAATTCCGGCTGCGCCGCGATCTGCTCCGACGAGGGGGCGAACTCCTCGACATGACGGATAGCAAAACCCGCGCCGATCAACGCATCGAGCGTTGTGCCGATCGTTCGGTGATACTTCATGACACCCGGCGTGAACCACTCGGTCGTGCGCTCGCCCTCCGTGAAATAGCTGTCGAGTGGCCAGATCGGTCGCCCCTCCGTATCGCTCGACCAGGCAGGATTGCGCGGCGCCATGAAGATCGGATGCTCGGTCGAGAAAACGAAATGTCCGCCGGGTGTCAGCGCAGCGTGCACCTCAGCGAAGAAGCGCGCGACATCCGCGAGGTAGTGGATCGCGAGCGAGCTGTAGGCGAAATCGAACCGCGCATTCTCGAGTTCGAGCGCCGAGAGATCGGCTTGGCGATAGATGATCGCGGCATCCGACGTCTCGGCGCGAGCACGGGCGAGCATCTTCTCCGTGAGATCGATGCCCAAAACTTCCGCCGCACCCTGCTCGCGTGCCCAACGGCAGAACCAGCCGAAGCCACAGCCGAGGTCGACGATCCTGAGTCCGCGCACATCGGGCAGCATGGCGCGCAATGCGGGCCACTCCGGCGCCGAAGCTAAACCGCCAACCGAACGCGGCAGACCGCTATAGCCCGCAAAGAACTCTGGATCGTCGTAGATGTTCTGGCTCATCGGCTCCGTGTATCAAAACGCGAGGCGATTGGCGCGCACCACCTGCGGCAGCGCACGCACCTGCTCCATGACCGGCTCCGGCATGGGCTCGTCGAGTGCCACCACGCAGATGGCATCGCCGCCCGGCTTGTCGCGGCCGAGATTCAGCGTCGCGATGTTGATGCCCGCCTCGCCCATGACCATGCCGAAGCGGCCGATGAAGCCCGGCTTGTCGGCGTTGCGCACGAACAGCATGTGCGGCGACGTCTCGAACTCCATGTTGATGTCGCGCACCTGAATAATGCGCGGACGGCCATCGGCGAACACGGTGCCGGCAACCGAGCGGTCGTACTTGTCGGTCTTCACGGTGAGGCGCATGTAGCCTTCGAAGGCGCCATCCTGTGTGCGCACGACCTCCTCGACGACGATGCCGCGATCCTTCGCCGTCGTCGCGGCGGAGACCATGTTGACGGCGTCAGAGAGCAGCGGGCGCAGAATGCCGGCGACAGCAGCCGCCGAGAGCGGCTTCACGTTGAGCTCGGCAACCGTGCCCGAATATTCGAGACGAATACCCTTGATGCTCGTCTCCGTGAGCTGACCCGCAAAGAGGCCGAGCTGCTCGGCGAGTTTTACCCAAGGGCGCAGGCGCGGTGCCTCCTCGGCCGTGATCGAGGGGAAGTTCACGGCATTGCTGATCGCGCCCTTGAGCAGGTAGTCGGACATCTGCTCGGCAATCTGCAGGGCCACATTCTCCTGGGCTTCCGACGTCGCGGCGCCGAGATGCGGCGTGCAGACGACATTCGGCAGACCGAAGAGCACATTCTCCTTGGCCGGCTCGACTTCGAACACATCGAGGGCCGCGCCCGCGACCTTGCCGGACTTGAGCGCCGCCGCGAGTGCCTTCTCGTCAACGAGACCGCCGCGCGCACAGTTGATGATGCGCACGCCGGCCTTCATCTTCTCGAAAGCGGCCGCATTGAGCACATTGCGCGTGCGGTCAGTGAGCGGCGTGTGGAGCGTGATGAAATCCGCGCGCTCCAGCAGTGCCGGCAGCTCGACTTTCTCGACGCCGATTTCCATAGCGCGATCTTCCGACAGGAAGGGGTCGAATGCGATCACGCGCATCTTCAGGCCAATTGCGCGATCTGCAACGATGGAGCCGATATTCCCGCAGCCGATCACGCCGAGCGTCTTGCCGAAAAGCTCGACGCCCATGAAGCGCGATTTCTCCCACTTCCCCGCCTGCGTAGAGCGATCAGCTTCGGGGAGCTGGCGAGCGAGCGCCATCATCATCGCGATGGCATGCTCTGCCGTCGTGATCGAGTTGCCGAAGGGCGTGTTCATCACGATGATGCCCTTGGCGGTTGCAGCCTTGATATCGACGTTGTCGACACCGATGCCGGCGCGGCCGATCACCTTGAGGTTCGTCGCCGCGGCGATGATCTTCTCGGTGGCCTTGGTCGCCGAGCGGATCGCGAGACCGTCGTACTGGCTGATGATCTCGGCGAGCTTTTCCTTGTCCTTGCCGAGCGTCGGCTCGAAGGTCACGTCGATGCCGCGATCCTTGAAGATCTGCACGGCGGTCGGGGAAAGCTCGTCGGAAATGAGGACTTTGGGAGCCATGGCGTCATGATCCTGAATGGCGTAGCGCCGACGCGCTGTCGGCGTCGCGGCGTCTCATGTGCATTTTCGAATACGGGAAGCGAGGGGCAGCGCGCCCCTCGGACTGCAATGCGCGCTTACGCGGCCTTCGCGAGTGAGGCGCGCGCCTCGGCGTAGGCCCACTCGATCCAGGGCAGAAGGCGCTCGACATCGCTCGCCTCCACCGTCGAGCCCGTCCAGATCCGAAGGCCTGGCGGGGCATCACGGTAGTAGCCCGCGTCCAGGCCGACGCCTTCCTTCTCGAGAAGTCCCGAGACGCTCTTGGCGAAGGCCGCCTGCGCTTCGAGCGGCAGCGCGGTCACGGCAGGATCGATGAACTTCAAGCAGACGCTGGTGTTCGAGCGCGTCTTGGCATCGACCGCGAGCGGCGCAATCCATGGCGTGCGATCGACCCAGTCGTAGATCAGCTTGGCATTGGCATCCGCGCGCGCCATGAGCGCCTTCGTGCCACCGATGCCCTCGGCCCAGGAAAGCGCGTCGAGATAATCTTCGAGCGCCAGCATGGAAGGCGTGTTGATCGTCTCGCCCTCGAAAATGGCCTTCTGCAGCTTGCCGCCCTTCGTGAGGCGGAAGATCTTCGGCAGCGGCCATGCGGGCACGTGGCTTTCGAGGCGCTCAACGGCGCGCGGCGAGAGCACGAGCATGCCGTGCGCGGCCTCGCTGCCGAGTACCTTCTGCCAGGAGAAGGTGAACACATCGATCTTCGACCAGTCGACGGGCTGGGCAAAGGCCGCCGATGTGGCGTCGGCAAACGTGAGCCCGGCGCGGTCCGCCGGCACCCAATCATAGTTCGGCACGCGCACGCCCGAGGTCGTGCCGTTCGCGGTGAACAGCACGTCGCGATTGAAATCGACCTGGGTGAGATCCGGCAGCTCGCCGTACGGCGCCTTGATGACGCGAAGGTCCGACAGCTTGAGCTGCTTGGTCATATCCGTGACCCAGCCCTCGCCAAAGCTCTCCCAGGCGAGCGCATCGACGCCACGGGCGCCGAGCATCGACCACATGGCGAGCTCGAAAGCACCGGTATCGGAAGCCGGCACGATGGCGCAGATGTAGTCGGCCGGAAGGCCAAGTAGCGCCTTGGTCTTGTCGATGGCGAGCTTGAGACGCGCCTTGCCTTCCTTGGCGCGGTGCGAGCGGCCAAGAAATGCCTTCGAGAGGTTTTCGGGAGCCCAGCCGGGGCGCTTCGCGCAGGGGCCGGAGGAGAAATGCGCGCAATCAGGCCGCTGCTGCGGCCGCGTATTCGTCGTCATGTGAGCCTATCCTTCCAGATAGAAGCCCCTCGTTGGGGAGGGGTGTCCCACGGCGGCAAATACGCCTGCTCGCGATGCACGTCAATCTCGGCGTCGCCGCAGCCTGTGCGCAGGTGGTTCGATGCCCGTTCCTTGACAAATTGCCGGAAGGTGCCAACCTGATAAGCATGATGACTGAGCGCGCCAACTTGCAGCGGATCCTTTTGATCGCGCATTTCTAGCCCCGAACCCGGCGCAATCGCCCCGGGATTCGGGGAAAAGCGGAGCCTCGCGCGGCTTCCACAACACCAAGCCCCAACCTGCTGATTTAACCGCCGCCCCGGGCCGCCCCGAAGGGCCGCATGGGATTTTACGACATGAGTACTGCCATGAAACAGCGCGTGTCCGCTCGCGCGAAGCCGCCACTCATCCTCGGCGACGTCGACCACCGCAATCTGGTCTCGCTGGCCCTCGCGATGGAGAAAAGCACGCCCGACATCTCGGAATCGCTCCTCGTCGAGCTCGATCGTGCGCGCGTGGTGCCCCAGAGCAAAGTTCCGCCCGAAACCGTCCGCATGGGCTCGTCGGTCGTCTTTCGCACGAACGGCGCCGCCGAACGGCGCGTGACACTCGTCCTCCCCGGCGAGGCCGACATCGATGCCGGACGCATCTCCGTCATGACGCCGATCGGCGCCGCGCTCATCGGGCTTTCGACCGGCCAGTCCATTCAATGGCAAGCGCGCGATGGCCGGGATCAGGAACTGACGATCGTCGAGGTCGAACCGTCCGGGGAGAGCTCGTGATGCACGCCGACACGCCCTGCCATCTCACGGCAAAGGATGTCAGCGTACTCGAAGCGATGCTGGACCGGCCCGAGGTGATGGCGTCGCCGGCACTCGCGCATCTGCTCGACCGCAAGCTTGCCGCGGCGCATGTTTGCATGCGCGATGACATCGATCCGCGCGTCGCGACGATCAACAGCCGCATTCAATATGCGGTCGGCAGCAGCCCGGCCGAGACGTGCGTCCTCACGCACGGCGGAGAGAGCGCCCTTCCCGGCACGGCACTGCCGATCGCGAGCCTGCACGGCCTCGCGCTGCTCGGGCTCATGGAAGGGGACATGATCGCCGTCGATATGGGGAATGGCCGGACGGATGTCCTGCATCTCGTGCGCATCGAGCGCCAACCGGAAGCGGCGCGGCGCAGGAATGAGCGGCCGCGTCTTGCGGTTGTCATGGGAACGCCTCAGCAGGCGCGATGGGCCGCGGACAATCCGGAAGATGACGATCCAGGCCCTCGCGCAGCCTGAAACGTATCAGGCAGGCTGCGCCGGGCGGAGGCTGCTCAGGCGCGGGTTGCCCGCGGGACGGCCTCGAGATGAACGTCGCTGCGCGCCGCCTTGCCGCGCGCGGCAGGCTTGGCCGCCTCGATCTCCGCTACCACGTTGTTCATGAACGAAACCGTGCGGTCGACAACAACCTGCCGCTGCCGGTCGATCGTGATGATGTGATAGCTGTCGTCGAGCACGCAAAGCTCCACGCGGCCACCGAGACGGCGCTGCAGGAACTCGGAATTGTTGATGTCGGCGTGATCGTCCTCGCGCGGATGGAGGATCAGCGAGGGCTGCGTGACTTTCGCCGCCTCGCGCATGAACGTCTTCACCATCCAGCGGTGCTCGAGAACGGCACCACCCGGCGTGTAGGGAAGACCGGACACCGAGTTGTCAGTGCTCTTCAGCGCATTCGCGATGAGGTCGCGCACGCGCGGATCTTTGATGCCGTGCGGCTCCGCATCCTCGAACTTCAGCTTGTTGGCGAACCACTTGTGGTGCACCAGGCCGAACAGCCGCGCATACCACGGCATGACCCAGCCATTCAGCCACATGATGGGCGCGTAGGAGACCGTGCCCTGAACGAGCTTCTGGTTGCGTGCGGCGAGCAGCAGCGCCGTGATCGCACCGACGGAGAGACCGCCGACGAAGACGACATCGCAGTCCTGACGGATGCGATGCAGCGCGGCTTCCGCGCTCGCGTACCAGTCCTGCCACGTGGTGTTCGCGACATCGTCGACGCCGCCACCGTGACCGGCAACGAGCGGACAATGGACGGTGTAGCCGGCGCGCGCGACGCCATAGGCGACGTAGCGCAGCTCCATCGGCGTACCGCCGAGGCCGTGGAAAAGCAGGAGGCCGACCCGGTTGCCCGGGATGATGAGGCTCAGATCTTTGTCGGTCATTCTCGGAACACAGGTACGTGTTGTTCTTAATCGCAGGTTATCGCGGCGGTATCCTGCGTGGCTCATGCCGTCATACTCGCTTAAGTATGCGGCGTGCTCCTGGTCGAACATTATGGTTAAATTTGGCCAAACCCGTCCTACCAAGGAACGGTGCGACCAACCTGACCAACGCCGGAGATGAAACCTTTGCCCCCGCCGCGCCCCACCTTCGCCGGCAACCCCGCGTCCTTGAAACGCCAAGCGCCTCAATCGTCAACGGCCGCGCGTAAGTTTGGTTCCCCGAACCCTTACGGTCGGATCGAACTCAGCCGCATATAGGGCGTGCAGTGGAGCTTGCCTACCTGTCGATCTCGCCAAAGACGATATCGAACGAGCCGAGGATGGCCGAAACGTCGGCGAGGAGGTGCTTCTTGCCGAACGGATCGAGTGCCTGCAGGTGCGGAAAGCCGGGTGCGCGGATCTTGCAGCGATAAGGCTTGTTCGAGCCATCCGCGACCAGATAGACGCCGAACTCGCCCTTGGGCGCCTCAACGGCCGAATAGACCTCACCGGGCGGCACATGGAAGCCCTCGGTGTAGAGCTTGAAGTGATGAATGAGCGCCTCCATGGAGCGCTTCATCTCACCACGTGTCGGCGGGACGACCTTCTTGTCGTTCGAGACGTGCGGGCCCTGGCCTTCGGCGGAAGCGAGCTTCTCGCAGCACTGCTTCATGATTCGCGCCGACTCGCGCATCTCGATCATGCGCATGACGTAGCGATCGTAGCAGTCGCCGTTCTTGCCGATCGGGATGTCGAATTCGAGCTCGGAGTAGCACTCATAGGGCTGCGCGCGGCGCAAGTCCCAGGCGACGCCCGTCGAGCGCAGCATGACGCCCGACATGCCCCAGGCGAAGGCCTCGTCCATCGTGAACGTGCCGATGTCGACATTGCGCTGCTTGAAGATGCGGTTGTCGGTCAGCAGGCCCTCGATGTCGTCGCAGACCTTGAGGAAGGGATCGCACCACGCGTGGATGTCGGCGATCAGCTCGGGCGGCAGATCCTGATGCACGCCGCCGATACGGAAGTACTTGGCGTGCATGCGAGAACCCGAGGCACGCTCGTAGAACACCATGAGCTTCTCGCGCTCCTCGAAGCCCCAGAGCGGCGGCGTCAGTGCGCCGACGTCCATGGCCTGCGTGGTGACGTTGAGGAGATGCGAGAGAATGCGGCCGATCTCGGAATACAGCACGCGGATGAGCTGGGCGCGCTTCGGGATGGTAAGCCCGAGGAGCTTCTCCGCCGTCATGCAGAAGGCGTGCTCCTGGTTCATCGGCGCGACGTAGTCCAGGCGGTCGAAGTAGCCGATGGCCTGCAGGTAGGACTTGTGCTCGATCAGCTTCTCGGTGCCGCGATGCAGGAGGCCGATATGCGGATCGACGCGCTCGACAACTTCGCCGTCGAGTTCGAGCACTAGGCGGAGCACACCGTGCGCGGCTGGATGCTGCGGTCCGAAGTTGATGTTGAACGGTCGGATCTCGGTCTCGGCCACGGCGCGTGTCCTTAGATAAGTTCTAGCGCTCGATACCCCAGACCGGCCGTCTCTGGCAACGCGTCAATTGCGCGATCTGCCCATGTCCAAATGAAAAACCGGGTACGCGACCCGGCTTTTCGCTTCTATCGGACGATCACCAGTCGATTGGCACCAGTCAATTGGGCTTCATGCCGTTCGTCGAAACGAGCACCGGGCCCGAACCCTTCGGGCGCGGGTTCTCCGTCAGCACGCCGAGGCGCCGGGCAACTTCCTGGTAGGCCTCGATCAGGCCGCCGAGATCCTGGCGGAAGCGGTCCTTGTCCATCTTGTCGCCGCTCGTCGTATCCCAGAGGCGGCAGCAGTCCGGGCTGATCTCATCGGCCAGCACGATGCGCATATTGTCGTTCTGCTCCCAGAGGCGGCCGAACTCGATCTTGAAGTCCACGAGCCGGATGCCGATGCCGAGGAACAGGCCGACGAGGAAGTCATTGATGCGCAGCGCCATCTGCATGACTTCGTCGATCTCGGCAGGCGTTGCCCAGCCGAAAGCCGTGATGTGCTCCTCCGAGACCATGGGGTCGTTGAGCTTGTCGTTCTTGTAGTAGAACTCGACGATCGAGCGCGGGAGCGCGCTGCCCTCGTCGAGCCCGAGGCGCGATGCCAGCGAACCCGCCGCCACATTGCGCACCACCACCTCGAGCGGGATGATCTCCACCTCGCGAATGAGCTGCTCGCGCATGTTGAGGCGCTTGATGAAGTGCGTCGGCACCCCGATCTCGCCGAGGCGCTGGAAGATGTACTCGGAGATGCGGTTGTTGAGCACGCCCTTGCCGTCGATCAACGCGTGCTTCTTCGCGTTGAAGGCCGTCGCGTCGTCCTTGAAATGCTGGATCAGAGTCCCGGGCTCCGGACCCTCATAGAGCACCTTCGCCTTGCCCTCGTAGATGCGACGCCGCCTGTTCATCTTCATCGGTCCTTCGTGGTATCGCCTCAGTCGTCCGGGGCCTTGATCGCGGCTTCGTCGCCACTGCCGAAAGCCCAAGCCAGTGTGCCTGGCCCGGCTCGGCGTACGCGAACGGCAGCCGCCTCAATCGCTCATGTCAGCCCGTGAGCCGGAGATTATCCGAACCGCCAACCGGAAACACCGACGACCCCGGGCCGCCCACAATGCACATCGTTCACAAATGACGCATGGTTGATTTGGCAGCGCCGCTCACGATATTGCCTTCTGTAGCCGCGCACGCGCTGACAGCGTTCAGTTGCATGGCACGTGCAATAAGGCCCTGATTTCAACCGGAGATCTACATGACGACGTTCGACGAGCGGGAAAAAGCGTTCGAGAAGAAATTCGCGATGGATCAGGATTTGAAGTTCAGGTCCGAGTCCCGCCGGAATAAAATGGTCGCGGAATGGGCCGCCGCCAAGCTCGGACTAAGTGGCGCTGCCGTCGAAGACTATATCAAGGCTGTCCGTAAGGCCGATCTCGAAGAGAAAGGCGACGACGACGTCTTCCGGAAGATCCGTAAGGACTTCGACGAGAAGGGCGTTGCCGCAAGCGATACCGAGATCCGCGACGCCATGTTCAAGTTCCTGGGCGACGCCGTTACCCAGATCCAGGGCGAAGCGAAGTAAACGACGCCCTCGCCTCTGAGTTGCATATCATTGAGACCGCACGCTCGGGAGCCGAGCGTGCGGCGATCGGGCGCTGGCTTATTCCGCGGCGATAAGGGGCTGCGGCGGGATGACGGCGAGCTGCCGCCGCGCCTCCTCCCGCAGTGAGTCGATCGGCATGAGCTTGCCCTCGACCTCGTGATGCCAGAACGTCCAGCCATTGCACGCTGCTTTACCTTGAACAGCCGCACCGAGGCGGTGGATCGATCCCTGCTGCGCGCCGCCTCCATCCAGAACCAGCGTGCCATCCGCGCGGACATGCGCCCAGTTGCGGCGACGTTCATCCGTGAGGCGCGTGCCGGGCTCCAGAATGCCGAGCTCGATGATGGTGCCGAAAGGAATGCGCGGCTCGGCCCGCTTCGAGCGCATGGTCTCCAGATCGACCGGAGCCAGCGGACGCACGCGCGCAATGCGCTCGCGTGCTGCCGTCGCGTAGTCCGGATCGCGCTCGATGCCGATATAGCGACGACCGAGACGGCGCGCGACTGCACCCGTCGTACCCGTACCAAAGAACGGATCGAGCACCACATCGCCCGGCCTGGTCGAAGCGAGCAGCACGCGCTGCAGCAATGCCTCGGGCTTCTGCGTCGGATGTGCCTTGCGCCCGCCGTCGTCCTTGAGGCGCTCCGGGCCTGAGCAGATCGGGAAGATCCAGTCCGAGCGCATCTGTAGGTCGTCGTTGCCCGCCTTCATGGCCTCATAGTTAAAGGTCACGCGCGCCTTGCGATCGCGGCCCGCCCAGATCAGCGTCTCGTGTGCGTTGGTGAATCGCTTGCCGCGGAAGTTCGGCATGGGGTTCGACTTGCGCCAGACGACGTCGTTCTGGATCCAGAAGCCGAGATCCTGCAGCGATACGCCGAGGCGGAAGACATTGTGATAGGAGCCGATCACCCAGATCGCCCCATCCGGCTTCAGGATGCGCCGGCACTCCGTCAGCCATGCGCGCGTGAAGCGGTCGTAGCTCTCGAAGGTATCGAACTTGTCCCAGGCGTCATCGACGCCGTCGACGACCGTATTGTTCGGCCGCAGCAGCTCGCCATCGAGTTGAAGATTGTAGGGAGGATCGGCAAAGACGAGATCGACGCTCGCATCCGGGAGCTTCTTCAGCTCGGCGAGGCAATCCCCGACCAGGATGGAATCGACTTGTCCCGCACCACGCGCACGACGAACGCTCATGTAACGCCACTCTCGAACTGACAACCGCGTACACAACGGCAACGCAGGCTGGCCCAAATCCAAGCCGGCGGGCAAGTCCCCTCCAGCTCCGAGAGCCTGCCCTTTCAAGGTAAACACGCCTTTAACAGGCGCCCCGAAGCGCTGCAGATGATGCGCATGAGCGCACGCGATTAGGTCGAACGAATGGCGAACCAAGTTGCATCGCCGACGCGAGAAGACGCTGTTGGTGTCGGTTAATCCATCTTGCTCCGATGCGGAGCCGCCGCTATCAGCCGACATCCGATTGAGCCGGGTGGCCTCGAGCAGGTTTTTCTTTGATGGACCTATTCGCCGATATTCTGACGCGGGTCACGCTTCCCATCATCACGCTCGTCGCCCTCGGCTGGGCGTTGCAGGGTCGTCTCAAGCTCGATGTCGCGACACTCAACCGGATCCAGGTCTACGTCGTCATGCCGGCGTTCCTGATCCACTTCCTCTCATCGGGAAAGCAGCCGCTCTCCGTGATTTGGCCGGTTGTGTACTTCGGCATCGTCCAGTTCATGATCCTCATCCCGCTCGGCTGGCTGCTCGTCATCTTCTTTCGCCAACGCAAGTCGCTCGGTCCCATCATGGGCCTCGGCACGGCGTACGCGAATGTCGGGTTCTTCGGCATTCCCGTGACGCAGCTCGCGTTTGGCTCTGAGTATCTGATCTACCAGTCCGTGCTGACGGCGCTCATGGCCGTTCTCGTCTGCACGGTAGGCGTCGCGCTCATGGCACCCGCTGGCAACAGCAAGCTCGCGAAGCTCAAGACGGCCTTCGAAACACCGCTCATTCCTTCGGTGATCATCGGCCTGACGCTGCGCGGCTTCGAGATCGAGCTACCGGTAGTCGTATCGCAGCCCATGCAGTTTCTCGGCTCGATCTTCACGCCGCTCGCGCTCTACACGCTCGGCGCGCAGATCGCGGCGGCCAAGTCCATCCGCCTGGAGTTCGTGCCCCAGACGCTGATCATTTTTCTCAAGTTCATCGCGGCCCCCGTCATCACGTGGGGCATCTGCGTCGCCATGGGTCTACCGCGCGACGTGCAGAATGTAATCGTTGTCGCGGCTGCGACACCCGTCGGCGTGCTCATTGCGATCTTCGCTGCCGAGTACAAACGCGAGAGCGAGTTCATCTCGACCGCCGTTGTCGCGACGACGGTCCTTTCGCCGATCTTCGTGACGGGATGGATTATCGCAACGCGCATCTTCTGAGGGCGCCGATCACTCCAAATCCAGCGGATAGATCGGCCGCGGCACGCGCGTGAAGGGTAGCTTCGTCAGATCGTTCGACATGGTGCCGCCGCCCTCGTCGACGATGATCACCTCCGACGCGATCGGCGCATAAGCCGCTCGGAAATGCTGCGATGACTTGACCGCGATGAACGCCCGCTCGCTCGGCTCGATGCCGCCGGCGCGAAAGAAATTGCGGTCGTAATTCTGGAAGCGCTTCGAATTGATGACCACCTCGACGCCGCCGATCTTGAATGTCGCCGTCGGCCCCATGGCGACGCCGACACCGCGCAGCATCGGCCCCTCGATGAGGAAATTGCCGTCACTCAAGTGCGTGACCGTACCCGTCGCCTCGATCGGCGGACTGAAGCGCTCGTCGATCTTGCCGCCGAGTTTCAGCGTAATCGTCGCGCCGAGACCGGCCTTGTGGCACGCGGCGGCTGCTTCCGGATCGTAGAACGCCGCCATGGCCGCATTCTCCAGCTTCGCGTCGATCATGCCGCGCAGAAGCCCCGTCGACTCGCCGTATCCGCCACCACCGGGATTGTCGGCGGCATCCGAAAGCACCGCCGGCTTGCCGACACTGGCGACTGACTTCGCGCGCGCCAACGCGTCCGCGACCGTGAAATACTTCACCGTGCGGTAGTGCCGCGTTTCCCAAATGTAATCCGCGAGATCTTCGACATAAGCCTGGAAGCGCGGATCATTGCCATCGCCGACGATCACCGCCGTCGGCCCCACTTCGGGAATATCCGCCCAGGCAAATCCGGCATTGATGGATGCCGAGAGCACGCCCTTATCCTCGCTCCTGATTTTCGCGCAGCGATCGAGCAGCTCGGTCATCGGGCCAGGGCTCGTCGTGCGGCCGTGATCGGCACCATCGATCATGGCGCGGCGCGCGAGATAGACCTTCGGCTTCACCTCGCCATCGAGCGTCCGCTTGACGATCTCCACCGCCTCGGCGGCGATGTCGTACATGTCGATGTGCGGATACGTGCGATAGCTCACCAGCAGGTCGGCATACCTCGCCATGGCCTGCGTGACATTCGCGTGCAGATCGAGCGTCGCGGCAACGACCACGCCCGGGCCGACCTTCGCGCGAATGCGCTCGAGCAGAGTTCCTTCGCCATCGTCCGTGTGCTCGGCGACCATCGCGCCATGCAGATTGAGCAGGATGGCATCGAGCTTTCCCGCCTTCTCGATATCACCGAGGATGGCGCCGACAATGCTCTCGTAGCATTCCTTCGTGAGCTTGCCGGACGGCGTCGCATCGGCGGCGAGGGAAAGAATCGGCTCCCAGCCATGTTTGGCGCAGCCATCGAGAAAAGCGGCGATCTCCGTGTTCGTGCCCTTGAAGAACGGCACGATGGCCTCGCCCACCTTGAACCCGCGCGCCTCGTAGGACTGAATGGTCGTCGGCTGGATCGAGAACGTGTTGGTCTCGTGCTTGAACCCTGCAATCAACACGCGCTTCGTCATCTACACTCTCCCGGCCTCTGGCCATGATTGGTCAAGTGCATGGTTCCATGAAAAGTGCGATGGTGTCACGCAGCGCGTCGGCACGGCTGGGCCGCGCGATCCACATGACGAGGAGGCTCCCTATGCGACGTGTCACACTCAGAGGCGGCGAGACCATTCCGCAGCTCGGTCTCGGCACGTGGCACATGGGCGAGCAGAGGAACCAGCGCGCGGCGGAAGCCGAAGCACTGAAGCTCGGCCTCGATCTCGGCATGACGCTCATCGACACGGCCGAAATGTACGCCGAGGGCGGCGCCGAGGAAGTCGTGGCCGAAGCCGTCAAAGGACGCCGCGACGAAGCATTCATCGTCTCGAAGGTCTACCCGCACAACGCGTCGAAAGCCGGTGCGATCGCGGCCTGCGAGCGCAGTCTCGAGCGCCTGCAAACGGACCGCATCGACCTCTATCTGCTGCACTGGCGCGGATCTTATCCGCTCGCCGAAACGGTCGGTGCCTTCGAACGCCTGAAGGCCGATGGCAAGATCCGTCACTGGGGCGTCTCGAACCTCGATCCCGACGACCTCGACGAACTGGCGGGCGTTCCGAACGGCAAGAACTGCGTGTCCGATCAGGTGCTCTATCATCTCGGCTCGCGCGGCATCGACTTCGATCTCATCAAGCAGTGCGCCGACGAGAAGATCATGGTCATGGCCTATTCGCCGCTCGGCCAGGGCCGCATCCTGCGCAATGGCGCCCTCGCCAAGATCGCCGCGCGCCATGGCGTGAGCCCGGCCGCAATCGCCCTCGCCTGGACCATGCGCCATCCGCACGTGGTTGCCATTCCAAAGGCTTCGCGGCCGGAGCACGTGCGGGAAAACCTCGTCGCTGCCGATCTCACGCTGACAACGGAAGATCTCGCCGAGCTCGACGCGGCCTTCCCGCCGCCGAAGCGCGCAACCGCGCTCGGAATGCTCTGAGGGCTGCACTCGGCAACTGTTTCGGCTATGCAGAGGGCCAGAACCAACGTCCGGAAGGGAAACTCAATGAGCGCCGCCCCCGAAGACCGCCTGAAAGCCGCCATCGTCCATGTCACGCCCTTCGAGCAGAACTGCACGCTCATCTGGGACGAGGCGACGAAGCGTGGCGCCGTGGTCGATCCGGGTGGAGACGTGCCGCAGATCGAAGCGGCCATCGCGCAAGTCGGCCTTACGGTCGAGAAGATCGTCCTCACGCACGGTCATCTCGATCATGTCGGCGGTGCTGTCGAGCTGAAGGAGAAGCTCGGCGTCCAGATCGAGGGACCGCATATCGCGGACAAGTTCCTCATGGATGGCGTCGAGGATCAAGCGGCGCGATACGGCCTCTCGGGCCTGCGCAATGCCACCTCCGACCGCTGGATGGAGGAAGGACAGACGCTCACGATCGGCGGGCACGACTTCGAGATCTTCCATTGCCCAGGCCACTCGCCAGGATCGCTCGTCTACGTCAATCGTCCGAACCGCTTCGCGCTGGTCGGCGACGTGATCTTCCGCGGCTCGATCGGACGCACGGACTTCCCCTATGGCGATCACGATGCCCTGATTAACGCCATCAAGACGAAGCTTCTCCCGATCGGCGACGAGATCGCCTTCATTTGCGGCCACGGCCCCATGGGGCAGTTCGGCATGGAGCGGGAAAGTAATCCTTTCCTTGTTTAAGGACGGCCTACCGGCCGGCGCGCAGTCGCGCGCTCAGGAAGTGGGGTGCTCTTTTAGGGCGGCCTATCGGCCGGCGCGCAGTCGCGCGCTCAGGAAGTGGTGCTTACTTCTCCCTCTCCCCGCTCTTGCGGGGGAGAGGGTTGGGGTGAGTGGCGGCGGCAAACGCCGACGTCACACAAGCTCCCGCCCCTCATGTCGTGCTGGAAGCACGCCAGAGGCGTGGCCTTCTCCCCGTTAAGAACGGGGAAAAGGGACCTGTCGAGTTCGCGGCGAACTTCTCGCGCCCGACGCGCGAACGCGCTATGCCTGTCCGCAACCATCGGGAAGCGCACCAGTACGAGGCCCACTCATGCATTTCGCCCTGACTGAAGAGCAGCAGGCCATCCAGGAAACGGCGCTCGCCTTTGCCCGCGAGCGGATCGCGCCCGACGCCGACAAATGGGACGAGACCTCGCATTTTCCCATCGACGTGATCCGCGAGACCGCCGCCCTCGGCATGGCCGCGATCTACGTGCCCGAGGACAAGGGCGGCACCGGCCTCTCGCGCCTCGACGGCGCGCTCATCATGGAAGCGCGCGCGACCGGCTGCCCGGCCATATCGGCCTACATCTCGATCCACAACATGGTGGCGTGGATGATCTCCAAGGCGGGCACGCCCGAGCAGATCGAGCGCTGGATGCCGAAGCTCGCCTCCATGGAATGGCTCGCGAGCTACTGCCTCACGGAACCGGGCGCGGGCTCGGATGCAGCCGCGCTGCAGACGCGAGCGGAGAAATCCGGCGATCACTACATTCTCAATGGCACGAAGCAGTTCATCTCCGGCGCCGGCGCGACCGACTTCTACTTCGTCTTCGCGCGCACGGGCGACGCCAGCCCGAACGGCGTCTCAGCCTTCGCCATCGAGAAGGGCGCACCCGGTCTCTCTTTCGGCGCCAACGAACGCAAGATGGGCTGGAATGCGCAACCGACAGCCCAGGTCATCATGGAGAACGTGAAGGTCCGGCGGCCAATCTCGTCGGTGGCGTCGAGGGGCAGGGCTTCCGCCTCGCCATGTCCGGTCTCGACGGCGGGCGCATCAACATCGGCGCCTGCTCGCTCGGCGCCGCCTGGACGGCTCTCGACAAGGCCAAAGCCTACGTCTTCGAGCGCCGCGCATTCGGCAAGCACATCGGCGAGTTCCAGGCCCTGCAGTTCAAGATCGCCGACATGGCGACCGACCTCGAAGCCTCCCGCCTCATGATCTATCGCGCCGCCGACTCGCTCGACCGTGCCGACCCGCAAGCCTCCATGCACTCGGCCATGGCCAAGCGCTACGCGACCGACCTCGGCTTCAAGGTGTGCAACGAGGCGCTGCAGTTGCACGGCGGCTATGGCTACCTGAAAGACTACGGGCTGGAGAAACTCGTCCGCGACTTACGCGTTCACCAGATCCTGGAAGGCACAAACGAGATTATGCGTGTCGTCATATCGCGCAAGGTCCTTGGGGGTAACCGCGGGTGAGCTCGTCCGAGCTGCATTCGTACAATCGCCGCATGCGTATGCTTCTGATCTGAAAGATCGAGCTCGCACAAGGACCCGCCAAGGCCCCCGCATGTCTCAAAGCCCGACCGACAACGCGCGCGACGTAACATTCGCCCCCATCGCGCGCATTCTGTCCGCCCCGCGTGATCGCCCATTCGTCGTCGCCCAGCTTGGCCAGTCTCTCGACGGGCGCATTGCCATCGAGAGCGGCGAGAGCAAGTGGATCAATGGTCAGGCGGCGCTCGTTCACGTGCACCGTGTGCGCGCCGCAGTCGACGCTGTCGTGGTCGGCGTCGGCACCGTCACAGCCGATGATCCTCACCTCAACGTGCGGCATGTCGCGGGGCGCAATCCCGCACGCGTGGTGATCGATCCCCACGGGCGCCTGCCCGAGACCGCACGCTGCCTTCACGGCGATGACGGCTCCCGGCGCATTGTCGTGCGGGCCGTCACCGCTCCCCTTCCGAAGGGCGTCGAGGAAGTGCGCCTTCAAAGCGAGAACGGCCGCTTATCACCTACTTCGATCGTCGATGAGCTTTACAAGCTGGGGCTGCGCTCCATGCTCATCGAGGGCGGAGCGCACACAGTTTCTGCGTTTCTTGCAGCCGGCGCACTCGACCGCTTGCACGTCCTGGTCGCGCCTGTCATCCTCGGCTCGGGCAAACCCGGGCTACAATTGCCGCCCATCGCGCGTCTCTCCGATGCGCGACGCCCAAACGCCGACGTCCACGTACTGGATGACGGTGACGTGCTGTTCGATTGCGACCTGAGATCCTGAATGGGGTCTCTTCAATCAGGGGGCCTCGATCATGGAAGCACGACGCAGCTATTCGCCACTTCAGCGTACATTGCACTGGATCATCGCCCTCGGCGTGATCGTGATGATTCCCGTCGGCATCTACATGGTCAATCGCGGGGCCTGGTCGAACTTCGACGCGCTGACGAACACGCTCTACAGCTGGCACAAATTCATCGGCTTCTGCCTGCTCTGGCTGATTGTTCTGCGTGTCATCGTCCGCCTTACGCGCGGCGCACCGCCACCTGAGCCTCTGCATCCGCTCCAGCAATTCGCCGCCAGCGCGACGCACTTCGGCCTGTACGTGCTCATCCTACTGGTACCGATCCTCGGCTGGACGGGTGTGTCAGCCTATGGAGCGCGCGGGACGCCGTTCGGCTTCCAGCTGCCGGAGATCATCGCGCAGAATGGCCCACTCGGTGAGACCATCCTCGCCTACCATGGCTGGGCGGCGATCCTGCTCGGCCTGCTCGCGCTCATGCACATCGGCGCGGCGCTCATGCACCGCTTCATCCTGAAGGACCGCGTATTCGCACGCATGTGGCCGGGCGCCGGCGGCAAGGGCGAAGCCTAGCCCTTACGCCGGCGGCAGTGCGAGCGTGTCCGTGTGCCCGACGACCGAAGCTGTCCGGCGCGCTGCCAGCCAATCGGCAATCACGTCCGGCGGCACGCGGCCGATCTCCGCAACGGCACCTGCAAAGCCGTCCGCCAGCATATTGATGAGCGTCTGCTCCGACGCATCGATACGCCACGGGCTCGGCGCTTCCTGCACCACATAGCCCTGGCCACGGAACGCCAGCGCCAACGCCTCGGGCGCAGCAGGACCGGCGGCGCTGCCAAAGCCCTTGTCCGTCTCCTGATGTAGATTGAAAGCTGCGGTCATCTCCGCATCGGCGGGATGCGTCGGACTCCACGTCTGCACCCCATCGTAGGTCAGCACGGTATAGAAGGCGGCACCCTCGGCAGCCACGGCACGCGCCGTGCGCCGGATGAAATCCGTCGAGCACAGATCGAACAGCGCCGATGCCGTCACCAGATCCGGCTGGCCTCCGATGACGGTTTCGAGATTCTGCATGAGATCGGCCTGCCGAAAGCGGACCGAAATCGCGCGCCCATCCTTCTTGAGCTTGAGCGCTTCACCGTTCTCCGCGGCCTCGTCGGCCCACGTGACGAGCTCAGCGCGCGCGGCCTCGAGCAGCACAGGGTCGTAGTCCACGAGCGTCCAGGCTTGCACCGGGCCGAGCACCGGCGCGGTCGAGCGGATGTTGGAACCCGTACCGCAGCCGAGATCGACGACCTCGATCTCATCGCGCGCAGCAAGATGAGCTGCGAGCGCGCTCAGCAACCCCGGGTCGCGGGCACGCACATCAGCAGGCTCGCGCAGCGCCAACCATTCAGGCGAGAAGCCGCTCATTTCCGGGCCTCCTTCAGTACTTCGGCGATCTTCGCCGCGGTGTCGGACCAGCGCGGCAGCTTCTGGCCAGCGGCCCAGGCCGCATCGGCGAGTGTCTGGCGCAGGTTGATGTCGTCGATGAGGCGACGCAACGCCTTCTGCAAAGCGTGCGCGTCGCCGGGCGGCACTTTCAACGCAGCATCATCCGGCGCGGTTTCCGCAGCCGCACCACCCGTCGTCGTCACGATCGGCAGTCCGCACGCCAGTGCTTCGGCGAGCACCATGCCATAGCCCTCGTAGTGCGACGCGAGAACGAAAATGTCGGCGGCATCATAGCAGCCGTCCAGCTCGGCGCGCGACTTCGGACCCGTAACGTGGATACGCTCCGCAAGTCCGCTCTCTTGGATCTGCGCGTGAAGGGCCTCGACCGTGGGCGGACTGCGATCGATCGCGCCGACAATATCAAGCCTCCAATCCGGATCGTGCGTGCGCGCATCCATCGCGAGCGCATGAACCAGCACGTCGTAGCCTTTGCGCGGCACGATCGAACCGACGGCCAGCAAGGCTACGGCTTCGCCTCTGCTGCCCTGCGCCCGTAGCACGGGCTCCGTCCCAGGCTCGGCGACCGTTACGAGGTCCGCCGGTACGCCGAAATCCGCGACCAGTGTTCGCGCCGTCAGCGGGCTCGTCACGACGACACGATGTACCATGGCCAAAGCTTGTGTTTCGAGCGCGCGCAGCGTCTGCGCGCGCGCCGGAGCGACACCGGCCTCGAGACAAAGCGGATGATGCACCAGCGCGATGATCCGCCGATCGAAGCGCTCGATAAGGGCGCGCGGCATTGCGCCATAAGCCAGCCCATCGATCAGGAGCACAGCATCATGCGGCGTGTTCGCTATCTGCTCGGCAGTGCGCGCCAGCTCCGCTTCGGACGGATCGGGATAGCCGCCGGGAAGTGCGAGATGCGCGATCTCGATACCGGCAGCCGGGAGGCGCGCCAGCACCTCCCGATCATAGGCATAGCCGCCGGTCGGCAGCGTGATGTCTCCGGGAATAGCAAAAACTGCCGTGACCATCGTCTCAGCCGACCGCTCCGCTCGACCTGATACGCTCAAGTTCGATCACTCACACCAGGCCTTCGAACCATGCCCGTGCGAGGTCGGTCTCGTGCAGCGTGACGCGCACCCTGGCAAGGCCCTTGCCATCGGCACCGAGCGCGCCGGACTTCGCCGCCGCGACAACGGCATCAAATATGTGCCGGCACAGAAACTCGGTCGTCGTCAGCTTGCCCTTGAAGGCCGCGATCTCGTCTAGGTTCTTATAGGCGAGCGGCTTTAGGGTCTTGCCGAGCACATCGAGCGCCGCGCCGATATCGACGACGACATTCTGCGCCGTGAGCTCTTCGCGATAGAATGCAACGTCGACGACAAAGGTCGCACCATGCATGTGTTGGGCCGGTCCGAAGAAGGGATCGGGCAGGCTGTGGGCGATCATGATGCGATCGCGCACTTCGACGGCATACATCGTGCGGCTCCATTCAAGGCTGACAAAGTTGAACGCGGATCGTGCGCGCGACGTTCCACGCCGCGGCAATCCGCTCAGTGATGCATCTCAGCTTTCGCCGACGAAGTGGCGCAACAGGATATTGGCAATCGCATGGCGGCCCGGTGCGGTCAGACCATCCGGATGGCGGCTCTCCAGCATGGCGCGAACTTCTTCGCGCGAGAACCAGCGGGCATCGGCCAGCTCGGTCGTGTCGACCGTCAGGTCGGT
>JAEYPL010000084.1 GCA_023410905.1 Pseudomonadota bacterium | reverse complement strand
GTTCTGGGTCGGCATCATGATGATCATGGTGTTCGCGGTCATGCTGGGCTGGCTGCCATCGACCGGACGCGGGCCGACAGCAACCTTCCTCGGCATCACGTCGAGCCTGTTCACGATCGATGGCTTGCGCCACATCGCCATGCCGGCGCTTAATCTCGCGTTGCTCAAGATCAGCCTCGTGATCCGCCTGACGCGCGCCGGTACGCGTGAAGTCATCCATCAGGACTACATCAAGTTCGCGCGCGCCAAGGGTATCTCGAGCAGCCGCATCGTCGGCGTGCACCTCCTGAAGAACATCATGATCCCGGTCGTGACGGTGCTCGGGCTCGAATTCGGCAATCTTGTCGCGTTCTCGGTCGTCACCGAGACGATCTTTGCGTGGCCGGGCATGGGTAAGCTGCTGATCGATTCGATCCAGAGCCTCGATCGGCCCGTCATCGTCGCCTATCTCATCATCATCGTGCTGCTCTTCGTGATCATCAATCTCGTGGTCGATATCCTCTACTCGGTGCTCGATCCACGCGTGCGCATCGGGGAGAAATCCGCATGAGCGTGACCGATGCCGACGCCGTTCCCGCACCCGTCGCGCGCCCCGTTGCTCAGACGCCCTTCCAGCGGTTCGTTGCCGATTTCACCGAGAGCCGGCTCGCCACGATCGCTTTCATCCTGCTCGTCGTGACCATGCTGCTGGCGCTGATCGCGCCATGGATCGTGCCGCAGAACCCTTATGATCTCGCGCAAGTCGACATCATGGACAGCCGCCTCAAGCCCGGCACACCCGCCGCAAGCGGCAAGTACACGCACTGGCTCGGCACGGATGGCGCTGGCCGCGATCTCGTGAGCGCCATGCTCTACGGCTTGCGCATTTCGCTCGCGGTGGGCGTCATGTCCGGCATCATTGCCATGGCGTTCGGCGCGGCGATCGGGCTCATCGCTGCATATGCCGGCGGGCGCACCGAGAGCATCATCATGCGCATCGTCGACCTGCAGCTCTCGTTCCCCGCGATCCTCGTCGCGCTGATGCTCATTGCGATCCTTGGCAAGGGTGTCGACAAGATCATCATCGCGCTCGTCACCGTGCAGTGGGCTTATTACGCACGGACGGTGCGCGGTTCCGCGCTCGTCGAGAGCCGCAAGGAGTATGTCGAGGCCGCTCGCTGCCTCGGGCTCTCGAGTACGCGCATACTTTTCCGCCAGATTTTGCCGAACTGCCTGCCGCCGCTGATCGTCGTCGTCACCGTGCAGACGGCGCACGCCATCTCGCTCGAAGCGACGCTGTCGTTCCTCGGTGTCGGCCTGCCGCAGACGGAACCATCGCTCGGCCTGCTCATCTCGAACGGCTTCCAGTACATGCTTTCGGGTGAGTACTGGATCAGCTTCTTCCCTGGCCTCGTGTTGCTGACGACCATCGTCGTGATTAATCTCGTCGGTGATCAGCTCCGCGATGTTCTCAATCCGAGGCTCAGCAAATGACGGGGCCGGATGCGCTGAAGCAGGAGCCGACGCTCGCCGTCGAAGGGCTCAAGACGCACTTCTTCACAAAGGCCGGCGTGGTCAAGGCCGTCGATGGTGTGTCGTTGCACGTCAATCCGGGAGAGATCCTCGGGCTGGTCGGCGAGTCGGGCTCGGGCAAGTCGATCACGGGCTTCTCGATCCTTGGCCTCATCGATGCGCCGGGCCGCATTGTCGAAGGCTCGATCCGCTACAGGGGCCGTGAGCTCACGACCGCAAGCGATGAGGAACTGAGGTCACTGCGCGGCGATCGCATCGCGATGATCTTCCAGGATCCGATGATGACGCTCAATCCGGTCCTGCGTATCGACACACAGATGATCGAGACCGTGCGCGTGCATCATCGCGTGAGCAAAGCCGAGGCGCTGGAACGCGCGCGTGCGGCGCTGGCCGAGGTCGGCATTCCCTCACCGGAAAGCCGTCTCAAGAACTACCCGCACGAGCTTTCGGGCGGTATGCGCCAGCGCGTAGCCATCGCCATCGCCTTCATCAACAAGCCTGATCTCATTATTGCCGACGAGCCGACGACGGCGCTCGACGTGACCATCCAGGCGCAGATCCTCGCCGAGGCGCAGGCGCTCTGCGCGCGCACGGGCACGGCCATGATCTGGATCACGCACGATCTCGCCGTCGTGTCCTCGCTCGCCGATCGCATTGCGGTCATGTACGCAGGCCGCGTTGTCGAGACGGGACGCACGGCGGATGTGGTGAGCGCGCCGCGCCATCCCTACACCAAGGGGCTGATCGATTCCGTGCCGAGCCACAATGCGCGCGGCAGCCGTCTTTCTCAGATCCCAGGCATGACACCATCCCTGATCAACCTGCCGAAGGGCTGTGCCTTCCGCACGCGCTGTCCGCAGGCCATCGATGCCTGTCTGGAGGCGCCGCCGATCCGCGAAATCGCGCCCGGCCGTGAGATCCGCTGTTTCAATCCCGTTGGCGCCGCGCAACCAGCTCCGGTGGAGGCCGCACCATGAGCGGCGAACCACTGGTCAGCGCACGCGGGCTCTCGAAGCGCTTCGTGAAAAAGCCTGATCTTGCCGGACGCATTGCTGGTCACCTGGGTGCGGACGTGCGCGAGGAAACCGTGCACGCCGTCGATCATGTCGATCTCGAAATCATGAAGGGCGAGGTTGTCGGCCTCGTCGGCGAGTCCGGCTGCGGAAAATCGACGCTCGGCCGTATGATCGCCGGACTGCTGACGCCGACCGAAGGCGAGGTCCAATTCAAGGGCCGGTCACGCGACGCGCTGTCGGGCGCCGAGGCGCACGCCGCGCGTCTCGCAATCCAGATGATCTTCCAGGATCCCTATGCCTCGCTCAATCCGCGCGCGCGTGTCGAGGGCATCATCGGTGAGGCGCCGCTCGTGCACGGCATCACGACGCGCGCCGGCATGGCAATGTACGTCGATGACATGATGCGCCGGGTCGGCCTCGATCCCGAACTCAAGCGCCGTTATCCGCACCAGTTCTCGGGCGGACAGCGGAGCCGTATTGGCATTGCGCGTGCGCTTGCGGTCAATCCCGAGTTCCTCGTCTGTGACGAGGCGATCGCCGCGCTCGATGTGTCCATCCAGGCTCAGATCATCAACCTGTTCATGGATCTGAGATCCGAGTTCGATCTGACATATCTTTTCATCAGCCACGATCTCGGCGTCGTCCAGCACATCACCGACCGGGTGGTCATCATGTACCTCGGCCGCGTCGTCGAGGCAGCATCGACCGAGGCGCTGTTCGCGGCCCCCAATCACCCTTATGCGCAGGCGCTCCTGGCCGAAGTGCCGCGCATTTCGACGGAAAAGCGGACCTTCCACCCGATCAAGGGCGAGATTCCCTCGCCCCTCAACCCGCCGAGCGGCTGTCATTTTCATCCTCGCTGCCCGCACGCCTTCGAGCGCTGTCGCAATGAAGTGCCAGTGCTCAAGGAAATCGCACCGGCGCGTTATTCCGCCTGTCATCTAAACGACGGCTGACGTGTATGTTGGCCGGGCGACTGCGGGGTGGGGCTCCGCAGTGCAGGCCGGCGCACGTCCGGCCGCTCGACGCGTTCATGTCCTGTTTCGTCGGGGGGTGGGATGGTAGAAAAGACACCGATCGAAAAGCTCAACAGCGGCGAGATGCCGGGCCTCGTCGGCTGGTACGAGCCGCGGCTCCTTGCGCGCGTTGGCGTGCGGACGATCATCTCGTCGGTCTTCGGACAGTACGCCGACCAGCGCCTCATCCAGGCCGCGACGGATGTTGCGCCGGTCGAGACGATCATCAATCGCTACAACTATTCCGACATCCGCAGCGACGATCCGGACCGTCGCGTCGCGCTCGGCGAGAACGGCTCCTTCTGGATCGACTACATCGCGGACATCGGCGATGGCTTCGACCAGACGTACACGACCGCCTACCTGCTCGCGCAGCCACAGCTCAAGATCAAGGACGTGGATGAGCCCCTGGCGGCCGGTTCTATTCTCATCATGGGCGGCGACCAGTGCTATCCGCAGGCAACGCGCGAGGAATACAAGCTCCGCCTGCAGACGCCGTACGACTGGGCGTACAATGTGCCGACGGCCGAGCGGAAGCTGTTCGCCATCCCCGGCAATCACGACTGGTACGACGGTCTTTCGGCGTTCGACAGCCTCTTCTGCTCGGCGCGCGATCGCATGTCGCAGCAGAACGGCAACAAGATCGGCGGCTGGCAGTGCAAGCAGCACCGCAGCTATTGGGCGATCGAGCTTCCGTACCGCTGGTGGATCTGGGGTTGCGACATCCAGTTCTCGCAGTATCTCGACATCTCGCAGGTCAATTACTTCGAAGCGATCGCCGGGCTCATGGGGCCGGGCGACAATCTTATCATCTGCATTGCCCAGCCGACCTGGATGATTGCGGACGAGCAGGGCTTCGACGAGGACAGCAACTTCTTCAAGATCACGTCGATCGCGCGCCGCCGTGGCATCAACATCTGCGCGGTCATCGCCGGTGACTGGCACCACTACAATCGCTATTACGCGCCGGGCATCGACGTGCACCTGTTCACGTCCGGCGGCGGTGGATCGTTTCTCCATCCGACGCACACGCTGAAGAATGAGATCTCCATCACGTGGCCCAATCCGAACGTCGCGACACCCGAGGGCCTGGAGACCAAGTTTCAGCCCGAGCCGGGCGTGACGTCCGAGCGTCAGGATATTCGCCTCAAGAACAACACGCCGCACACCGCGGAATCCGAGGCCACCGCGACCGAGAAGCCGTCACGGCGCGAGGCCCGTCGCAAGCGCGCGCAGCAGCGTACGGCCAAGGTCTATCCGAGCAAGACGACGAGTTTCCTGCTCAGCCTCAAGGGGCTGTTCTTTCCCTTCACGAACTACTTCTTCGGCGTCGGCATCGGCTTCATCTACTGGATGATCACCTGGCAGTTCTATTCGATCGCGAGCCAGCACAACATTTCGAACGGTCAGATCGACGTCGTCACGCCGGAGACGTTCTGGGGGCTCGTGGCGTACATGCCGCTCTACCTCGTCCAAGGGCTTCTTGTTTCCATATCGCTCGTGGCAATGATGGGCGGGCTTTGGATACTCCTGTGCTGGTACGTGGACTCGGTCGAGCGACCGCGATGGAAGCACTATCTCGTCAAGTTGCTGGTCGGCAGTGCGCACTTCCTCGCGCACGTGTTCGCGATGTTCACGATCGGCCTTGCGCTCGTCCTCTTCCACAATGAGATCACGCCGACCATCAAGACGCAGGTCGACAAGATCTGGCAGGACCGCGCGCAGCAGCCCGATATCGTACGCGACGTCATCACAGAAACACTCGAGCCGATCACGCGGCAGGCCGTCGAGCAGCGTCAGATCATCGAGCGCGAGGATCTTGCGCGTCGAAGTGGCCGCTCTATGCAGTATCCGAGCAACAGGGAGTTACCGCCCCTGCGTCCGATCTTGGAGGCTGTAGAGCCGACGGGCGAGGAGGGCGGCGGGCTCCCCTACAAGGAAGTGCGCCAGATCGTCGGCTTCGTGATGTACCCGATCGAGATGATCTTCATCGGCGGCTTCATCGGCGCCTTCATCTGGGGGCTCTACTGGGGGCTGGCGGGCTGCCTTATGCGCATGCATACGGAGGATGCCTTCGCGGCGCTGCGCATTGGCGACTACCGCAACTTCCTGCGCATGAAATTCGAGCCGGACAAGGTGACGGTCTATCCGATCGCGCTCGATCGTACGCCGCCGCGCAACTTCTGGATGGCGCCCCCGCGCGACAAGACGCCGCCGCCCAACAATCCGCAGCTCGTCGGCACGCAAGCGCTCCCCGTCAAGCTCATCGAGGAGCCGATCGTGATTTACTCGGTCTCGGAGTATCATCCGTAAGTTCCGAGCGACCGAACGGCATCAACAGGAGCCCCCAATGACGACATGGCTCGAGCCGCAGGGCGGCACGGGAGAGCGCATGGGCGAGCGGCTTCGTCAGCGTCTCGCGGCCGGCGGGATCGTGCGGGCGCCGGGGGCGCATGACGCCATGGCCGGCCTCATCGCGCGCGAAGCCGGTTTCGATGTGCTGTACGTTTCGGGTGCTGCGGTTACTGCCAGTCGCGGCCTTCCCGACCTCGGCGTGCTCACCATGGAGGAGCTGACTGGCACCGTGGGCGCGATCGCGCGCCCGACCCGCCTGGCGCG
>JAEYPL010000360.1 GCA_023410905.1 Pseudomonadota bacterium | reverse complement strand
GGGCCATCCTGGCGTGCTGGGGGCTGGGGGCGGGGGCTGGGGGCCGTCGGCGAGGGCGGAATACGGCGGGCTGCGCCGCTCGCGATCGATTGATAGGACATGACGCTTCGCTCCATCATCTTGGTTTTGATATTTCGCTTGTTGTCGATGCCCGGGCGTTTGCGACCGAAGAAGCATCGCAGTCACGGCGCGGGCACGTCGTTGCGGCCCGCTGATTGCTCGCCGGAGAGCTTGCTATGATCAGGCTGCCACACGCCGGCATCAACAAACGATCGCGCGATCAGATTGAATGCCGCTCATTTTGCTGAGCGCCGGCTGCGCGTATCGGGCTGTCGATATCGGGGCCGACGGGCGCACAGTTGTCGGAACCGGTAAATAATGCAAATTTATTGTTGTGATGGTTTTGATAATGGATGATTTGAGATGCGCAGTCTCAATCTCGATCAATTGCGCACGCTTCTCGCGGTAGCCGAGAGCAAGAGCTTCTCCGCGGCCGCGCGCCGCCTGCATCTTTCGCAACCGGCCGTCAGCGTGCAGGTGCGCGAGCTGGAGCGCCGCTTCGGCGTGAAACTTTTCGAGCGTCTCGGCAAGCAGGCGCATACGACGCGGCCCGGACGCGATCTTGTCGAGGCGGCCGTCCGCATTCTCAGGGAGAGCGACGCCGCGGATGCGCTCATGCGGCGCTACCGCGATGGCTGGATGGGCCGGGCACGCATCGGCACGACCAATACGGTGCTCATGTATCTGCTGCCGCCAGTGCTGCGGAGGCTGAGCCTGGATCATCCGGGCATCGAGCTTCATGTCACCAATCTGCCGACGCGGGAAAGCGTGGAGGCGATCCTCGACAACCGCCTCGATCTGGCCATCGTGACGCTGCCCGTCGACAAGGCGCAGCTCGTGGTCACGCCATTGATCGTGGATGAGCTGGTGGCCGTATTCCCGGCAAAGGCGCGTGATATTCCGAGCCGGCTGACGCCGGAGCTGGCGCTGCAGCATCCCCTCCTTATGGAGCACACGCGTGCCGCCGTGCACGAAATCGTGATGCAGTGGATCTCGCGCGCGGGCGAGCAACCGCGCGTCCGGATGCACCTCGGCACGATCGAGGCGGTCAAGAGTGCGGTCGCTTCCCATCTCGGCATTTCCATCGTTCCGCAGATGGCCGTCAGCAAGCGCGACAAGGATATTGTCGTTCGCCCGATGGACCCACCGCTGCGGCGGACGCTGGCGCTCATCGAGCATCGAAGGAAGCCCATCGAGCCGGCGTACGAGATCGTGCGCACCGCCCTCATGGAGCTGCGTCAGGCAAAGCGCCTGTAGCCGCGCCACGCATCACATCCGGTCGATCGGCAAACTAAAGCGGTGCTCCGGGCATGGAGCGGCTGCGGCGACGCGCCTATCACTCCGCGCCGTGCAATGGCCCTGGAGCCGGCGCATCGGCGATGAGCGGTAGCACCGCATGAGATCGGCGCCTCGCCCCGCCGCTGACCAAAGAAAGCCAAACGAAGGAAATGATCATGGCAACGTTGAGATGTGAAATGGGAGGTGTCGCCTGCGACGCCGACGGGCCCGGCAAGGAGATGATCTTTGTGCGGGCCACTATTCGCTTCGTGAAGCTGCGCGTACGCCGGACGCTCGGGCGGTACATCGAGAACCGCGCAATCCGGCGCGCCGAGAACGAGCTGCTGGCGCTCGATGATCGGATGCTGCGGGATATCGGGATTAGCCGCAGCGAGATCGGCTCGGCTGTGCGCAACCCCGAGCAGGAGCGCCTCAATGGTGCGATACCCCCGTTGCATTGGCTGCCGTGAGGTGATCTTGCGGACCGTCAGCTCATCGTGAGCGGCCTCGTACGCATGAGACAATGTGCGCGCGAGGCCGCCAAATTCATGCATTTGAAAATGTCCTCCGGCTCTGCCATCCTCGATGGGACAGCCAGGGGAATCCAAATAAATGCGCATCTTCACGGCCACGCTCGGCACTGAAACCAACACGTTCGCACCCATGCCGACCGGTTTGGCCGAATTCCAGGGCAACGGCTATGACATGCCGGCCACCCCATCCGAGAAGCTGCCGGCCTTCGGGCAGCTCTGCAAAGCACTCCGCGAGCGCAGCGCGGAAGCCGGCTGGACGCTGATCGAGGGTAAGCTCGCCTTTGCCCAACCTTCGGGCATTACTGTGAAGAGCGCATACGAATTTCTCCGCGACCAGCTTCTGGCGGACCTCAAGGCGGCGATGCCCGTCGATGCCGTTCTGCTGCAGATCCATGGGGCCATGATTGCCGATGGCTACGAGGACGCGGAGGGCGATCTGCTGGCCCGCGTGCGCGAGCTGATCGGCCCGGACGTGCTGCTCGGCGCCGAGCTGGATCTTCATTGCAACCTGACGGAGAAGAAGGTCGGCTCCGTCGATCTGATGGTGATCTTCAAGGAATACCCGCACACCGACATCTACGATCGTGGACGCGATCTCGTGCGCCTCGCCGAAGATGCGCTTGCCGGCCGCACGAAGCCCGTCATGCATCTGCGCGATCTCGGCTTCATCACGCTCATTCCGACGACGCGGGAGCCGGCCAGCAGTCTCGTCAAGCGCCTCTACGAGATGGAAGGCAAGGACGGCGTGCTCTCGGTCTCGTTCGGTCATGGATTTCCATGGGGCGACAATGCAGATCTCGGCGCGCGTCTTCTCGTCGTCACGGATGGGGATGCAGCAAAGGCCGAACGGATCGGCAAGGAGCTTGGCGACGAGATCATCGCGATGCGCGACAAGTTCGCGCCGCCTTATCCCGATGCGGACGGGGCGATCACGCGCGGTCTCGAGAGCAATCACATGTCGGTCGTGCTCGCCGACAGCGCCGACAATCCAGGCGCCGGGGCCGGCGGGGACTCGACGTTCATCCTCGCGCGACTGATCGAGCGCAAGGTCGAGAATGCCGTGCTCGGGCCATTCTGGGATCCGGTCGCGGTGAGCTTCTGCCATCAGGCGGGCGTCGGCGCGAACCTGAAGCTGCGGATCGGCGGCAAGGTCAGCCAGTACTCGGGGCCGCCGCTCGACGTGACGGTCGAGGTGCTCGCGGTGAAGAAGGACGCCTGGCAGGACGGGCTCAGCGGAACTGTGGCGCCGCTCGGCGATGTCGCGCTCGTTCGCATCGATGGCGTCAAGGTCGTGCTGAATTCACACCGTACGCAGGGCTTCGGCACGAACCTCTTCACGCAGTTCGGCATCGATCTCGCCGAGACGAAGCTGGTCGTCGTCAAGTCCTCGCAGCATTTCCACGCCCATTTCGGTCCGATCGCGAGCGAAGTGGTGTATGTGGATACGCCCGGGGTCGCGCCGGCGAATGTGCGCCTGCTGAAGTATGAGCGCGCGCCGAAGGGCCTGTGGCCGCTCGGCACGTAAGGAATAGCGTTCAACAGGCGGGGGCGGCAGACGGCTTGTTCGCCCTCGGCGCTGCGGTTAGGTAGGAAGGTGGGCGACTCAGTGCCGAGATGCTCGGCGCAATGGGCAATTGGGGGACGAATGATCCGGACCAGCGCAGCTATGCTCGGTATTCTGGCGGGCGCGAGTGTCATTTGGGCCTCGGGCAGTGTTTCCGTCTCCGCCCAATGGAGCGGCGGCGCGCCGGTCTTCCAAAGCGATATCGAACGTCGGGAGCGGGAGGTCGAAGCGCAGCGGGCCGAGCGCCGTAAGAACTACGGCCCGACCGTCTATCCGAAGTTCATGGATGGTGGCGGCAAGCCGGATATTGCGCCGCAGACGCCGCCGACCGTCTACCTCGATCGCGACGAGGCGCCGGGCACGATCATCGTCGATACCGGCGGTCGGCAGCTCTATTATGTGCTGCCCGGCAGGCGCGCTTACGCCTACCCGATTTCAGTCGGTCGTGAGGGCTTCGAGTGGACAGGGACTGAGCGGGTGAGCCGCATTGCGTCCTGGCCTTCGTGGACGCCGCCGCCCGAAATGCACAAGCGCCAGCCTGGGTTGCCGATCACGGTGTCGGGCGGTGTCATCAATCCGCTGGGGGCCAAGGCGCTGTATCTCGGCAATACGATCTATCGCATTCACGGCACGAACAACGAGCGTTCGATCGGGCGCGCCTCGTCGTCGGGATGCTTCCGCATGATGAACGAGCATGTCGTGCATCTGACCACGCTGGCCAAAGTCGGCACGACGGTGCGGGTGGTCGCGAACTACTCGGGTGCGAATACGTCGGCGCCGATTTCGTCGATCTTCTCGGGCTTCGGTTTCGGTGCGAACGATGAGCCGGCGCCGAAGCGGCAGGTGAAAAAGAAATCCACCAAGGGCACCAAGTCCGCGAGCACGAAGTCGGCGAGCAACAAGCAGTAGGCTCACACCGCCCAGCAGGCGCAGCCGAGCGCACCCCAGAAACTCTTGAGATCGTCGGCGGGCACGGCGCTCGACCACGCTGTTGCGTGATCGTGGCCGTGAACGCCGCAGGCATGGGCGCAGCCGCAATTCGTGGCGGCACGCTGCTGGGCGGCCTGAGCGTCGCCCGAAGTGCTGTTGCCCCAGGCGCCGTAGCCGCCGAATGCGCGCACTGGTGACCAGTCCGGCATGGCTGGCGGTGGGCCGCCTTCGTCGAGCTTGGCGAAGGCGGCGGCGCCATAGACAACTCTGCCGCCGACGATTGTAAGCTCAGCAGTGATGTCGGCGATCTCCAGCTCGGGGCACTTGAAGAAATCGCGATCCGGCACGGTGAGGTCGGCGAGTTGGCCGGCGACGATCTGGCCCTTTCTGCCTTCCTCGTTCGAGAACCACGTGACCTTCTCCGTCCACATGCGCAGCGCCGTCTCGCGGTCGAGGCAGTTGTGCTGCGGATAGATGCGCAAGCCGCCGACCGTGCGGCCCGTGATCATCCAGGCGAGCGAAACCCAGGGATTGTAGGAGGCGACGCGCGTGGCGTCGGTGCCGGCGGAGACCTTCACGCCCTTGTCGAGCATACGCGCGACCGGCGGCGTTGCTTCGGCGGCGCGTGCGCCATAGCGCTCGACGAAATATTCGCCCTGATAGGCCATGCGGTGCTGCACGGCGATGCCGCCGCCGAGCGCGGCGACACGGTCGATCGAACGCTCTGAAATGGTCTCCGCATGATCGAAAAACCAGTTGAGGCCCGCGAGCGGGATATCGCGGTTCACCTTCTCGAAGACGTCGAGTGCGCGCGAGATGGTCTCGTCGTACGTGGCATGCATACGCCAGGGCCAGCGGTTCTCGGCGAGGATGCGCACGACTTCCTCGAGATCGCCCTCCATCTCCGGCGGCATGTCGGGGCGCGGCTGGCGGAAGTCCTCGAAGTCGGCAGCCGAGAACACGAGCATCTCGCCGGCGCCGTTGTGGCGGAAGTAGTCGTCGCCCTGCTTGTACGTCGACGTGCGCGTCCAGTTGAGGAAGTCGTCCTTTTCCTGCTTCGCCTTCTGCGTGAAGAGATTGTAGGCGAGACGCACGGTCATCTGGCCTTCATCGGCAAGCTTCTGGATGACGGCGTAGTCGTCGGGATAATTCTGGAAGCCGCCGCCCGCATCGATGACGCTCGTGACGCCGAGGCGGTTCAGCTCGCGCATGAAGTGACGCGTCGAGTTCACCTGATAGTCGAAGGGGAGCTTCGGCCCTTTGGCGAGCGTCGCATAGAGAATGGCGGCATTAGGCTTAGCGAGCAGCAGGCCGGTAGGATTGCCGTTGTTGTCGCGGACGATCTCGCCGCCGGGCGGGTTCGGCGTGTCCTTGGTGTAGCCGACAGCGCGGAGCGCGGCGCCATTGAGAAGCGCGCGGTCATAGAGGTGCAGCAGGAAGACGGGCGTATCGGGCGCGATCGCATTGATCTCGTCAAGCGTCGGCAGGCGCTTCTCCGCGAACTGGTGCTCGGTGAAGCCGCCGACTACGCGCACCCACTGCGGTGGCGGAGTGACGGCAACCTGCCGCTTCAACATGCTCATGGCATCGGCGAGCGAGCGCACGCCGTCCCAGCGGAGTTCCATGTTGAAGTTGAGACCGCCGCGCACGACGTGCGTGTGATTGTCGCAAAGACCGGGCAGGACGCGCCGGCGCATGAGATCGATGATCTTCGTGGCAGGGCCGGCCGAGGGCATGATTTCGCGATCGCTGCCGACGGCGGTGAACTTCCCGTCGGTGATCGCGAGGGCGCTGGCAGTCGGGTTCGCGCGGTCGAGCGTGGTGATCTGGCCATTGTGGAGGATCAGATCGGGTGCGGTCGGAGAGGCCATGATGCGCGAACTCCTTTGCCTCTAGTGATTGCGTGGGCGCGCGGCGACGAAGTGCTGGACGACCGGCGGTTTGGTGCCCTTGTGGAGCTGGTGTAGGCGCGTCTGTACATCCTGGTCGGATACTGTGACGCGACGGTGCTGGCGCTGATGCTCGAGCCATGACGAGACGAGGAAGGTCTCGACCATGCGTCCGGGCTCGGCGGCATCCTCGAACACATCCCAGTCATAGGCGCCGTCACGCAGCCGCTCGGACCGAAGCTCGCCGATGGTGGCGAGAAAGGCTTCGCGATCCTGCGCGGCGATTTTGTATTCGATGATGATCTGCACGGGGCCGCGATCCAGCTCGACTTCGCCCGACACCATCGGGTCGGCCCAATGCATGGAGGGCGTGAGGTCGACGTCGGCGCCGGTCTGCAGTTTCCAGCGTGCGAGTAGCGGCACGAAGATCAAGGCGCCGACGGCGGCAAAGAAGTGCGCCGCCTGAAGCCCGGCGAAATTGGCGACCTGACCCCACAGCGCGCTGCCGAGCGTCATGGCGCCGAACTGCACAATGGCAAAGATGGCAAGGCCGCGGCCCTTGACCCAGCCGGGAAGTGCGACCTGCGCCGATACATTCAGCGGTGCGAGCACGGCGATCCAGGAGACGCCGGCAATGAATGCGGCGGCGAGGCCGACATAGGGCGAGCGCGCGATGCCGAACAGTACGAGAGCCACGACCGTGCCGCCGGTGGCCACAGCGACTAGCAAGTCAGGGCCGAGCCATGCCTTGAGGCGCGGCAGCAGGAATGCGCCGCCGACGGCACCGACACCGATCGTGCCGAGCAGCAGACCATAGAGCTGCGGCCCGGTTGCGATCTGGTCGCGCGCGACGAGCGGGAGCAGGGCCCAGTAGGCGCTCGCGAAGACGAAGAAGCCGGCGGCGCGGATGAGCGTTGCGGTGAGGTGGCGATTATTGCGGACGTGGCGCCATCCAATGCCGAGGGCCGCGCGGAAGCGCTCAGGTGGAAGGCCACCAGCAGCGGCCATCGTCGGGCGCCACCAGAAAAGCACGGCTATGACGCCAAGCGTGCTGATCGCGTTGAGCCAGAAGGGCGCGGCGAGGCCCGAAAGACCGATCACGATACCCGCGAGTGCGGGGCCGATCGCGCGGCTGATATTGATGCCGACGCTGTTGAGCGAGATCGCGGCTTGCAGGTCGTCGCGCGGCACGAGCGTCGGCACGATGGCTTGCCAGGCGGGGGCCATGAGGGCCGATCCCGCGCCGACGAGGAACGTGAAGATCAGTAGGATCCACGGCGTGACGGCATCGAACCAGACGAGGAAGCCGAGTGCCGCAACGACCAGCGTGAGGGCGGCATTAACGGCAATGAGCAGCCAGCGCCGATCGATGATGTCGGCAAGGGCGCCGGCAGGAAGGCCGAGCAGCACGACGGGCAGCATCGTCGCCACCTGCACGAGCGAGACGATGAAGGCATCCTGCGTCAGTCCGGCCATGAGCCAGCCGGCGGCCGCGTTCTGCATCCACGTGCCGACGTTCGAGACGACGGTCGCGATCCATAGTGCCGCGAAAACGGGATGCTTGAGGGGAGCGAGCGCCGAGCCTTCGGTCTGAGCCTTCGTACTGTCGGGCGTCGCCATTATCTCTTCCCCTGAAATTGCCGGCGGCTGTGGTGCCGCCGGCTTAATCGATGAATCAAATATTCTTCGCCGGGTTCGGGCCGATGCGCTCGCCGTGCTTCGCCCGTTCCGGTCCCTTGTGCACGTGCGTGACCGCGTAGTCGATCCCCATGCCGTAGGCGCCGGAATGCTCTTTGACGAGGCCTGTCACAGCATCGTACGTGTCCTTGCGTGCCCAGTCGCGCTGCCACTCGAGCAGCACCTGCTGCCATGTCACGGGCACAACGCCTGCCTGCACCATGCGATCCATGGCGTACTTGTGCGCATCGACAGACGTGCCGCCCGAAGCATCGGCCACCATGTAGATCTCATAATCCGTATCGCGCAGGCAGGAGAGCGCAAACGTCAGGTTGCAGACCTCCGTCCACAGGCCCGAGACGACGATCTTCGTGTGGCCCTTCTTGGCATTGGCGGCGAGCGCGTCGCGGACATTCTGGTCGTCCCAGGAGTTCATGGACGTGCGTTCGAGGAGTTTGTTGGTCGGGAAGACGGAGAGCAGCTCGGGGAAGGTATTGCCGGAGAAGCTGTCCGTCTCGACCTGCGTGATGGTCGTCGGGATGTTGAAGATCTTTGCCGCCTTCGCGAGACCGACGACGTTGTTCTTGAGTGTCTGACGGTCGATCGACTGCACGCCGAAGGCCATCTGCGGCTGCTGATCGATGAAGATGACCTGGCTGTTCTGCGGCGTGAGAACCTGGAGGTTGCTGGGTTTGGTCATGGGGATTTCCTCTCTGGCTGTGGGTTGTTGGATAGGCACTACTGAGCGGGCGCAGGATCAGGATGTAGAACCCTCGTGAGGGCCGCGCGCACTTGCGCAATCTCGTCGTCGTTGATGGTGTGACCCATGCCCGGATAGATGCGCTCGACGACATCGCCGCCGAGGGCGCCGAGCACCTGCGTCGACTCCTTCACACGAGCGAGCGGGATGTGCGCGTCGATATCACTGCAGCCGAGCACGACACGCGTTCCGGCAAGCGATCCGCGATAGTTACGCGGCGTATCCTCCGGACCGATGAGGCCCGCACTCAATCCGATGACGGCGCCATAGCGCTGCGCATTGCGCGCCGCATATTCGAGCGCGAGACAGCCGCCCTGGGAAAAGCCGAGCAGGACGATCCTCTCAGGGGCGAACCCTTGCTGGCCGAGCTCGCCGACGAGCGCGTCGACTTGAGCGAGCGCGCGCGAGAGATGCGGCTCGTTCTGCTCGATGGGCGCGAGGAACGAATACGGATACCAGGTCCGGCCCGGTGCCTGCGGTGCGAGATAGGCCATGTCCGGCTGCGCGAAGACGTCAGCCAGATCGAGCATTCCTTCCGCTGTAGCGCCGCGGCCATGAAGAAGGATCATGGCCGCCTTGGCGCGTGTCAGCGGTGCACCGCCCGTTGCAATGCGAGGGGCAATGCGAGCTGACGTCGTGGTCATGCTGCAACCTCCAATGTCGGCAGCACGGCTTCGATCTGCTGACGCTGCGGCTCCAGGAAGCGTGGCAGCTTCAGATCGGCGCCGAGCGTGGCAAGCGGCTCGTCGATGGTGAAGCCCGGGATATCCGTTGCGACCTCGAAGAGGATGCCGCCCGGCTCGCGGAAGTAGATCGAGCGGAAGTAGCTCCGATCTCTCTGCTCCGTCGCGATCAGCCCGTGTACTTCGCGGAGCTTCTTCGCGATCTCGGCCTGCTCGGCATCATCCTTGGCGCGGAACGCCACATGATGAACCGAGCCAAGCCCCATCCGTCCGGGAAGGAAGCCCTTCGCCTCGCGGATGTCGACGATGCCGCCGATCGCGTCCTCGCTCTTGAAGCGCACATACGGACCTTCCTGACCGACCTTCGTGAAGCCGAGCGCGTCCGTGAGGATCGCACCTGTTGGCTCCGCGCTGTCGAGCATGAGCGTCACGCCGTGGAAGCCACGGATCGCGTGCTCGGCAGGAATGTCGCTCGTCGTCCAGGCAGTCTCATTCTCCGCGCCGGGGACGCCGACGAGCGCGAGGCTCATGCCGTCCGGATCGGTGAAGTCGAGGATGCACTCGCCGAAGCGCTTGATCGGCGCTTCGTGCTTGGCACCTGCTGCCACGAGACGTTGCGTCCAGAAGCCGATCGAGCCGACCGGAACGCGGAACGATGTCGTCTGCGTGAGGCCGACACCGCCACGGCCGGGCGCCGCGTGCTCCCAGGGGAAGAATGTCAGGATCGTGCCGGGGCTGCCGGCCTCGTCACCGTAGTAGAAGTGATAGGTGCCGGGATCGTCGAAGTTGACGGTCTTCTTGACGAAGCGCAGGCCGAGCGTCCGGGTGTAGAAGTCGAAGTTGACGTTCGGGCGGCCGGCGATCGCCGTAACATGATGAATTCCAGCCATTTTGCCCACCTTTCCCCGCCGAACGGCGGTGCTTGGATCTGTCTGGACGGAATATGTGGTCGCCTCGTATTATTGACAATACGGTTTACTGTGCGCTTTCTGTCTCCAAATCATCGACAATTGGCGATGGGCCGTGGCGGGCCCGTATCGGAGACATGGGTATGGACAAGCTCACGCGCATTCGCGCTTTCACGAAGGTCGTAGAGCTCGGCAGCTTCTCGGAGGCCGCACGCGCCCTGCGGCTCTCCCGCTCGGCGATCAGCAAGTACGTCATGGAGCTGGAGAGCGAGCTCGGCGTGCAGCTTCTGCATCGCACGACGCGCAGTGCGAGCGCGACAGACAACGGCCGCGTCTACTACGAGCGCTGCATCGCCATTCTCGCCGACATCGAGGAGGCGGATCTGACCGTCTCGCAATTGCAGGCCGCGCCGCGCGGTATGCTTCGCGTGAACGCGCCGATGTCTTTCGGCACGCTGCATCTCGGCAAGGCGATCAGCGCCTTCATGAAGCAGTATCCGGAGCTACGCATTCATTTGATCCTCAGCGATCAGCAGCTCGATACGGTGCAGGAGGGCTTCGACGTAACGGTGCGGATCGCGGACATGGCGTCATCGAGCCTGATCGCGCGGCGGATTGCGCCGGCGCATCGCGTATTGTGTGCATCGCCCGCGTATCTGAAGGCGCATGGGATGCCGAAGCATCCGAGTGATCTGCGCGGGCACGAGCTGCTGTCATACGATTACCTCGGCACGGGCGTGCAGTGGAAGCTCACGGGCGAGGACGGCGATCACTGGCTCAGTGTGTCGTCAAGGCTGTGCACGAACAACGCGGAGATCCTGCGTGATGCGGCGCTGCAAGGCATCGGTATCGCGCTGCTGCCGACCTTCATCGCAGGGCCGGAGTTGCGCAGCGGAGAGCTCCAGGCGGTGCTCAAAGAGTATCGCGCGCCGGAGCTGTCGTTGTGCGCGCTCTATCCGCCGACACGTCATGTCTCCGTGAAAGTGCGCGCGTTCATCGACTTTCTCGTCGCCCATTTCGGCGACAAGCCCTACTGGGATGCCCGCAATCAGGAGGCGGACACGGTCCCTGGGGCTCAGGCCGTGGCCGCGCGCGCTGTGCGTCGTAGGGAGGGGACCAACTAGGCCGCGGCGCGCAGTTGCTTGCCTTCGATGAATGCCAGGAGATCGGCATTGAAAGCATCCTGGTGCGTCTGGGCATAGCCGTGATCGCCGCCGGGATAGATCCTCAAAGTCGCGTTCTTCAGGAGCTTCGACGACATCATGGCGGAGGCGCCGATCGGCACGATCTGGTCGTCATCGCCATGCGCGACGAGCACAGGTATGTCGATCTTCTTCAGGTCCTCGGTGAAATCGACCTCCGAGAACTGCTTGATGCAATCGAGCTGGCCTTTGATGCCGCCCATCATGCCCTGCAGCCAGAAGCTGTCGCGTGCGCCCTCGGAGATCACCGCGCCCGGCCGGTTGTAGCCGAAGAAGGGCATGGCCAGATCCTTGAAGAACTTGGAGCGGTCGTCGTACGTGCCCTAGCGAATGCCATCGAAAACCTCGATCGGGAGACCGCCGGGATTGGCGGCGGTCTTGAGCATCAACGGTGGCACGGCACCGAGCAGTACGGCCTTGCTCACGCGACGCGTCCCGTGACGGCCGAGGTAGCGCGTGACTTCGCCACCGCCGGTCGAATGGCCGACCATGATGAGATCCTTGAGGTCCAATTTCTCGATGAGCTCGGCGAGGTCGTCGGCATACTGGTCCATATGATTGCCGTCCCAGGTCTGGCTGGAGCGGCCGTGACTGCGGCGGTCATGGGCAATGACGCGGTAGCCGCGCTCGCCGAGGAACACCATTTGTGCGTCCCAGGCGTCCGCCGTCAGCGGCCAGCCATGAGAGAAGAGTACGGGCTGACCTTTGCCCCAGTCCTTGTAGAAGATCGATGTTCCGTCTTTCGTGGTGATCGTACTCATGATCATCTCCTGTTGCTTCGTTGGGAACCGCTATTCCACCAGTGGATCACGCGGCGCGGATCGTGCGGACATTGCTCGGGCGCGCATTCGCTACCGCCCATTCCAGCGCGAAGTCGGCAACTTCTTCCCAGCCGGGCTCGACGAGTGTCCAATGTGACCGAGTGGGATAGATCTTCAGCTCGGTCTTCGAGGGCGCGGCCTTCTGCTTCGCGTACATCGCCTCGGTCATCTTCGACTGCGCGATGCGATCGATACCGCCGCCGATCAGCAGCAAGGGTGCGCGCGCAGGATTGTCCCACCGGATCTTGCCGGCAGCAGCAATCAGACCATCCCAGTATACCTTGCCGGGTGTCGGGACAATGAAGCGGTCGTAGAGCCGGTTCACGTCGGCGTGAGGGATCGTCTGCGCAAAGCGTGTGGCGAAGAACTCGCGTGACATCGTCATCACGCGACGCCAGCTGCCCCACGACAGGAACACCGGGAATGTAGACTTGATCGTGTCCCAGCCGACGAGAACGCCGGAAGTGGGCGCGGGATTGATTGCGACGCCAGCCGCGCCGAGACCGCGGTCGAGCAGATGCTGCGTGACGGTGCCGCCGAACGAGTGGCCGATCAGGATGGGTGCCTCGGGCAGTGCGCGGATGAGGCCGTCGTAGTGATCGAGAATGCGATTGATGCCGACATTCCCGAGATCGGGATGCGGGTTTTCACGTAGCTCCGCAGGCGAACGATCGTCCAGAGGCCAGGACGGCGCGATGACGGTGTAGCCCTTGGCTTCGTAGCGCGCCTTGACGCCTTCCCAGCTCGTTGCATTTAGCCAGGCACCGTGGATGAGCATGATGGTCTTGGTCATGGGAGATATCCTTCCGCGAAGACAGAGGGCTTCATGTCTATGAGAAGGAGAATGCCGGAAGGGTTGGCGGCCAGCCATTGTACGCGCGGCTGCGCGGCTCATGCGTTGGTATGATCAATAAGCGGGCAGTGGCTTTGTGCTCAGCTCGCGACTGGCAGCGTGAAGCTGAAACGCGCGCCGCCGACTGTGCTGGCGTTGTCGCCGGAAATGCGGCCGCCATGTGCTTCGATGATCGAGCGGCAGATGGGCAGGCCCATGCCCATGCCGCCTTCCTTGGTCGTGAAGAAGCTGTCGAAGAGGCGCGTCAAGCCATCAGGGGAGATGCCTGGACCGCTGTCCTCGACACTGCAGATGACACCCGATCCATCCACGACGCTCGTTCGGACGATCATCTGTCGTTCGCCGTCGGTGGCGTGCGTCATGGCCTGCATGCCGTTGACCGCCAGATTGACGATAACCTGCTGGAGCTGTGTGCGGTCCGCGCGCACGCTCGGTGCGTTGCGCGCCATATGGTGCGTGATCACGACGCCCCGCGCCTGTACTTCATGGCGGAGGAACAGAAGCGCCTCTCGAATGACATCGTCAAGGGAAAGTGGAACGTGCTCCGGCGCGCGGCGTGCGGCCATGGCCCGAATGCGCGAAATGACATCCGCTGCGCGCCGCGCATCCGCGACGATGCGCTTGGTGATCTCACGCACTTCGGCGACGTCGGGCTCCGGGCGCGCGAGCCAACGCAGACCGGCTTCGCCATTGGCGGCGATGGCGGCAAGCGGCTGGTTCACCTCATGCGCAATGGAGGCGGTCAGCTCACCCAGCATGGAGACGCGGGCCGCATGGGCGAAGTCGGCCTGCACGCGCTGAAGCATCTCCTCGGCGCGCTTCTTCTCCGTCGCGTCGACGAAGCTGTTCAAGCTGATGCCGAGTTCGGTCAAGGCGGGCGCGAAGGTCGATGTGAAAAGGCCTTCGACGACGCGGCCATCATACGTCGTGAGCTTTGTTTCTTCCTGATAGGATTCCTCGCCGCGGAAGCGCGCCTCGAGGATCTTCCGCAGTGTTTCGTTTCCGGCGCGCCAGTAGGGCGCTATGGGACCGCGCAGATTGCTCGGATCGCGGGCGCCGAACAGCCGGACGGCGCTTTGGTTGACTTCGCCGATCGACAGCACGTCGATCGAGCGCGCGAACACCTCGGGATGTGCGTCGAGATGCTCGCCGATATCTGTCACGCCCTGATCGCGCAGCTCTTTGACGAGCGCCATGACGCCACGGGAATCGATCTGCCAGAGCGGAATGGGCAGATGGTGGAAGAGATGATGATAGCGCTGGTTGCTGCTCTGCAACTCGGCGTGCGCCCGCTTCCGTTCCGTGATGTCGATCACGCCGGCGAGACCGGCGCGTTTGTTGTCGGGCGAGTGCCAGGCGGTGAACTGCGCGTCGAAGATGGTGCCATCGAGGCGACGCAGGCGCGTCTCGGTCGAGAAACTCGCCTGGCCATCGAGGGAGGAGAGGATCGCCTCGATATAGTCGGGCCAGCTCTCTTCAGGCCAGATGGGCTCGGTGGTTTTGAGAAGCTCGGCCTTGCTGCCGCGTCCGAACAGGGCGACGGTTCGATCATTGACATCGACGACGCGCGTCGCACGCATGAACCTGCGCACGTGATCGGGATTGTCCTTAAAGTATTGGCGAAAGTCGGTCACGCCCGATGCGCGCAGGCGGCGTACGAGATCGCGCACGCCCGTGAAATCCACCTCCCAGAATGAAACGGCCATGGCCTGGAAGAGGTGCTGATAGCGCCGCTCACTGGCGCGAAGAGCCTCCTCGGATTGCTTGCGCGCCGTGATGTCGATCACGCCGACCATGGTCGTGCCGCGGCCCATTTCCTTCGGCGGGTAGGCGACCGTGAAGAGGCCATCGAACAACGTGCCATCGCTGCGGCGGAAACGGCATTCGGCAGAGAAATTCGGACGGCCCTCGGCGGCGGACAAATAGGCCTCGGCGTAGATCTGCGTGCTCTCGTTGGGCCAGAACGGTTCGACATTGTCGAGCAGAGGTTGTTTCTCGCCGCCGCCGAAAAGAGCCACGGTCTGATCGTTGACGTCGACGACGCGTGTCGCCCGCATCATCTGGCGAACGAATGCCGGGTTGGCTATTAAATGCGCACGCAGATCAGTGACGCCGGACTTGAGCAGGCCGCGCACGAGATCGTTGGCGCCGGAGAAATCGAGTTCCCAGAATGCGGCCGCCATGGCCTGGAACATGTTGCGGTAGCGGTACTCGCTCTGTCGTAGCGCCGCCTCGGAGCGCTTGCGCGCGGAGATGTCGATGAATCCGACGAGGCTCTTGTCGGCAATGGCGCCCGGGCGTGCGGTCGAGAACAGCACGTCCGCGGTGCTCCCGTCCATTCGCGTCGCTTTCATTTCTTCCTGGAAGAATTCCTGTCCGGCATAGCGCGCTTCAAGAGAGCGGCGGATGGTCGGCAGGGCCGCCTGGAAGTAGCGTGTGATGGGCCCGTACATCTCGGCGGCCGTGTTGGCGCCGAATATCTGCCTGTTGTGCTCGTTGATCTCCTCGATGTGGAGCGCTTCGATCGCCGTTTCGAGGAACTCGGGATGCTCGTCGATATAGGTCTTGAGGTCGGTGACGCCCTCCGCGCGGAGCTTCTTATAGATCGGAATCAAGCGGCTGGCATCGACCTGCGACAGGCCGATCGGCATGTAGTTGAAGAGATCGCGGTAGCGCCGTTCGCTCGCCTCGAGCTTCGCGAATGCCTGCTTGCGCTCGGTGATGTCGATGATACCGATGACGAGCGTGCCTTTGCCCATGCTCTCGGGCGGAAAGGCCGCCGTGAACAGGGCATCGAATGTCGTGCCATCGATGCGGCGGAGCTTGCATTCGACGGTATAGTTCGGTTTGCCCGAGGCGCCGCTCAGAATGCCCTGGGCAAAGAACCGCGTGCTCTCTTCGGGCCAGAAGGGCTCGACGCTTCCGAGCAATTCTGACTTATCCCCGCGGCCGAACAGGGCCACGGATTGATCGTTCACGTCGATGACACGTGTCGCGCGCATCATGTCGCGCACGATGGCCGGGTTCTCGGTCAGGTGCTTGCGAAAGTCCTCGACACCGGAGTTGCGCAAGGTGCGAAGGATCGTATCGACGCCCGAGAAATCGAGTTCCCAGAACGAAGCCGCCATGGCCTGGAACAGATTTCGGTAGCGGTACTCGCTATAGCGGAGCGCGTTCTCCGACTGCTTCGATAGCGTAATATCGCGGCCTGTCTCGACGATGGCCACAGCTTCCCCGTCAGCGGAACGGCGGAGTGACCATTGTGCGAGGATCCAAAGTCCCTGACCGGCTTCCGTCGACCGCCTGACCTCGCCCTTCCAGGTCCCGTGCGTTTTCACGTGCGCCTCGATCTCGGCGAGGGGCGTGGGGTAGACGCTCCCGAGGATGTCGTCGGCGGGCTTGCCGAGCGCATAGCCGCGCGGGCATTTGTAGAGCCTCTCGGACGCGGTGTTCCACGCCACGACCCGCCCTTCGAGATCGCGAACGATGACTCGCCGATCAGATCAAGTAAGCCGAAATCTTCCGACGCCATCACAGCACACCCTGTTGCCTTCCTGCGCGCTAGACGTGCCGGATCCCATCGGCTCTACGTAGAGGCGGTCCCCAAAGCACCATCGAGATAGCTGATGAGGGCGCTCGCTTCGAACGGTTTTCGCAGGAACCCGGCGGCGCCGGATGCCCGCGCCTTCTCTTCGAGCGTCGGGTCGGGTCGGCCAGTGATCATGATGACCGGCAGGGCGATCTGCCGGGCGGCCAGATATTCCTTCAGCTCGATACCGCTCATGCCGGGCATCTGAATGTCGGTGACGATGCACGTATAGGACGCGAGCTCGCCGGTCTGGACGAAGGCGTCGGCGGACGGAAAGCCGCGCGCCTCGTAGCCGAGAGACCTCACAAGTCCAACGAGCGCGAGCCGCAGGGACTCGTCGTCGTCGATGATGGCAACCACAGGTGCAGCCGACACGGGCCGTCCTTCTTCGTCAGTGGCTCAAGTCGGCCATGATGGGCAGATCCGGAGCCTGTTTGTCGAATGAAGGCTGTCTCATGTCGGGGCGTGCCTGAAAATCATACGGTGGTGTTAGAGGAGACCTCAACCCTCCTTGACCTTGAGCGTATCGGCCATCCGGACGAGATCCGCGAGCGTGCGTGCGCCCATTTTGCGCATGGCCGAGCCGCGGTGGATCTTGACGGTGATCTCGCTGAGCCCCAGATCGCCCGCGACCTGCTTGTTCATCTTTCCGGCGGTCACCAGCATCATGACCTGCTGCTCGCGCGGGGAGAGCGTGGCAAAGCGGTCCCGCACCTGGCCGGAATGCCCATCGGTCGCGCGGCGTTCGCTGTCCCGCTTGATGGCGGCGGCAACGGCATCGAGCATGTCCTGGTCGCGGAAAGGCTTGGACAGGAAGTCGACGGCGCCGGCCTTCATGGCACGGACGGACATCGGGATGTCACCGTGCCCGGTGATCAGGATAGCGGGCAGATGGATGCCGAGACCCGCGAGTTGCTCCTGGAAGTCGAGCCCGCTCACGCCCGGCAATCGCACGTCGAGAACGAGGCAGCCCGGGCTGTCGCCCGGCTTTGCGTCGAGAAACTCGCGCGTGGTGCCGTAGGTCTTGGTCTTGAGGCCCACCGAGCGAAACAGGGTGTCCATCGCCATGCGCAGCGAGGCATCATCATCGATGATGTGAACGATGGCGTCGGTGCTCGAATCCTGCGGCATGGTCGCGCCGTCCAATGGTGTGAGGATGCCGCTATAACACGTGGTTCACGCCGGCACGGATCACACCTAAGTATAGCCGGGGTACCCATTGGTTTTCCACGTCTGCCGTCGACTTCGAGGCGATCGTTCGGCATTGATTAGGCAACTCGTAAATGGGGGCTGCGCGAGAGGGCGTAGAGAGCGACATGTCGAAGAAGACGCGCGCGACGGACATGCTGGAGGGAGCGGGGGCCGACTTCTCGGTTCATACCTACGATTATGATGCCGATGCGCAGCACATCGGTCTCCAGGCTGCCGAAGCCTTGGGAGAAGAGCCGGCGCGCGTCTTGAAGACGCTCATGGCGCTTGTCGATGGCAAGCCCGTTTGCGTGATTGTGCCGTCGGATCGGGAAGTGTCCATGAAGAAGCTGGCCGCGGCGGTCGGCGGGAAGTCGGCGCAGATGATGAAGCCCGCGGATGCCGAGCGGATCACGGGGTACAAGGTTGGCGGTATCAGCCCGTTCGGCCAGCGCAAGAAGTCGCCGACCGTTATCGAGGCCCGATCCCTGGTCCATGACCGGGTTTATATGAATGGCGGCCAGCGTGGATTGCAGGTTCGCCTCGCGCCCGCCGAAGCGCAGCGCATTCTGGGGGCCGTTGCAGCGCCGCTCGTGGCGGACACCTGAGCCCGAGCAGAGATTGCCCGGAAACCGAACGCGTTGCCTGAATTGTCCGGCTTTCGGACTTCGGGCCGCTTGTGCCATAATTTCGGGCAGCGGGCTTATCGCGCACGGTGCGTGGTGAGCCGGCCGTGGGCATTGGTAGCATGACAGGAGACGTGCGATGAGACGACTGATTGCGGCATTGGCTCTCGGCGTTGTCGCCGCGTTGGCCGGCAACACGGCGGCGAAGGCCGATCCGCTGGCGGAGATCAAGAAAAAGGGCACGCTCATCGTCGGCGTGAAGACGGACTATCCGCCCTGGGGTACGCGCGACTCGAGCGGCGCCATCGTCGGCATGGAGGCCGATATGGCGGCCGATGTCGCTAAGCGGCTCGGCGTGAAGCTGGAACTCGTCTCGGTCGTCTCGTCCAACCGCATGCAGTTCCTGCAGCAGGGCAAGATCGATCTCATGATCGCGACCATGAGCGACACGCCGGAGCGCCGCAAGGTCGTCGGCATTGTCGATCCCGTGTACTATGCTTCGGGCGTCGCGATCCTCGCCAACAAGAAGGCGAACATCAAGAGCGCGGCCGATCTCAAGGGCAAGCCGGTGTGTGCGCTGCAGGGCGCCTTCTACAACAACGAGCTGCAGTCGAAGTACACGGGCCAGGACCTGATCGCCTTCAAGGGCGTGCCGGAAGCCGAGCAGGCGCTTCTGGATGGCCGCTGCGTGGGCTTCGTCTATGACGACGTCGTGCTCGTCTTCAAGAAGGCCCAGGACAAGAAGTGGGAAGGCTTCGACGTCGTGGCGCTCACGGAATGGAAGCCGGTGCCGTGGGGTCTCGCGGTCAAGACCGAGGATCTGGACGGGCCCTGGGGCAAGTTCATGGCGGAGACCGTCAAGGACTGGCTGAAGTCGGGCACGCTGCTCGCCATGGAGAAGAAGTGGGTTGGCAGCAATACGCAGTGGCTGGTCGATGCCACCGCGGCAGCCAAGAAGTAAGCTTCAATAGCTGCCGGGCGGTGCATGGGATGCGCCGTCCGGCGGTTCTCTTCGAATTCGCATTGCATTCCGAGCGACGGGAATTGAATGGAAGGTCTGTGGGACTTCCTGCGCAGTCTGCATGACGCGTACGGCATCAATCTCGTCCACTTCTACGATACGTTCGAGCGCGGCCGCCTGCTGCGCGGCATGTGGACGACGGTCCAGCTTGCCGCCACGTGCGTGATTTTGAGCGTTCTGATCGGCATTGTCGGCGCGTGGCTGCAGGGAAGCCGCTTCAGGATCCTCAAGGCCTTCGTCCAGGGCTACATCCAGTTCTTCCGCAATACACCGCCGCTCGTGCAGATGTATTTCTTCTACTTCGCGCTCGGCCCGCAGATGCCGCGCGTCGAGAACGAGTTCGGCATTGCGCAGCCCATACTCGGCAGCTTCGCGTGGGCGGTGATCTCGCTGTCGTTCTTCGCGGGTGCGTTCAACATCGAGATTTTCCGCTCCGGCGTCGAGGCGGTGCAGAAGTCGACGGTCGAGGCCGCGGAGTCGCTCGGCTTCAATCGCTGGCAGATCTATCGCTACATCGTGCTGCCGCTCGCCGTGCGGGTGTGCCTGCCGGCGCTCAACAACAACCTCGTCAACCTGATCAAGACGACGACGCAGGCCTACGCCATCGCGGTTCCTGAGACGCTGTATGTGGCCAGCCAGATCTGGTCGGATCGCATCAACGTCTTCGAGATGATGGTGACACTGCTGACTTTCTATCTCATCCTGGTCGGCATCTTCGTCTGGCTCATGACGCGGCTCGAGCGCTCGCTGCGCGTTCCGGGGTTCGGGCAATGAGCGCACAGGCGAGCCGTCCAATCCTGATCAAGCCCGTGGTCACCGCACCCGCTCAGGGGGAGAGCGGCTTTGTGGCCTCAGCCTTCACGCCGCGTGCGCTGGCCGTAGCGCTGGGGCTCCTTGCGTGCGTTCTGCTTGCGAGTGAGGCATGGGCGCAGCTCGCGGTCGGCGGCGAGCGCCTCGGCATTCTGGCGACGCTCTGGAAATGGACGCCGCTCATTCTGTTCGGGCCGCCGCGCGAGTTCGGCGGTTTTGCGCTCAATATTCTCGTCAGCTTTCTCGCCATGGCCATCGGGACGGTTACAGGGCTCGCGCTGGGCCTCGGCCTGATCTCGAAGTTCGCTCCCGTGCGCTCCGTCTCATGGGCGATCACGCAGTTCTTCCGCAACTCGCCCTGGCTCGTGCTGCTGTTCTTCGTGATGCTGCTGACGCCCTTCCAGTTCCGCATCGGCGGCCTGACGATCCCCTTCCCGGCGTGGTTCAAGGCGACGGTCGGTCTGGCGCTGCCGATCATGGCGAACATCGCCGAGATCGTGCGGGGCGCCGTCAATTCGATACCGACAGCGCAATGGGAGTCGGCCGAGAGCCTCGCATTCTCGCGCCTTCAGACACTCTGGCGCATTATCCTGCCGCAGTGCGTGAAGCGCATGATCCCGCCCTGGATGAACTGGTACGCGATCTTGACCATGGCAACGCCGCTCATCTCCATCGTCGGCGTCAATGACGCGATGACACTCACGCAGGATGCGCTCGCCTCCGAGCAGCGCACGGATCTGCTCATGCCGATGTACGGGATGCTGCTCCTCTTCTTCTTCGTCTACTGCTATCCGATCGCGCGCTGGACCATCCGGCTCGAGCGCAAGTACGCGGTCCGTATCTGAGGTGAGACCATGACGAGCGCGTGGACGCCGGATCAGCCCATTGTCAGCATCAAGGACGTGCACAAGTCCTTCGGCCCCATCGAGGTGCTCAAGGGCGTGAGCCTGGATGTGCGCAAGGGCGAGGTCATCTGCATCATCGGGCCATCGGGGTCGGGGAAATCGACGCTGCTCCGCTGCATCAATGCGCTGGTGCCGATCAACCAGGGCTCGATCAAGGTCGAGGGGCAGGAGGTGCACGATCCCGCGCTCGACAAGCTCGAACTGCGCAAGAAAGTCGGCATGGTCTTCCAGTCGTACAACTTGTTTCCGCACAAGACGGCGCTCGAGAACGTCATGATGGCGCCGCTTCATGTGCTGAAGCAGCCGAAGGACGAAGTCGAAGCGCGGGCGCGGCGGCTGATCAAGAAAGTGCGCTTGGAGGGCAAGGAGGACGCCTATCCGGGTGAGCTGTCGGGCGGGCAGCAGCAGCGCGTGGCGATCGCGCGGTCGCTCGCCATGAACCCGGACATCATGCTGTTCGACGAGGTGACGGCGGCGCTCGATCCCGAGACGGTCAAGGAAGTTCTGGTGACGATCCGCGAACTTGCCGAAGAAGGTATGACGTGCGTGCTGGTGACGCATGAGATGGGTTTTGCGCGCGAGGTCGGGGATCACATCTACTTCACGGATCGCGGCATCATCGTCGAGCATGGGCTGCCGGCGACGTTCTTCACTAGTGCCAGCGATCCGCGCACGCGCGCCTTCCTGAGCCAGATCCTCTGAGCGTCGCGCTAAAAAGAAAGCGCCGCACGGGTGTGCGGCGCTTTGGTCTTCTGTGCGTCGTGCGGTGTGGCGTCAGAACTGCGCCTTTGCCGTCAGCAGGACAGTGCGGCCGCGACCCGTGTCTCCAGTGAAGCCCGTTGCTGGGGTGGCGGTATACGGTGTGTAGGCTTCGTCGAACACATTCGTGACCGATGCGCCGAGCTGGAGGCCGCTGTCGAACTTGTAGCTCGCAAAGAGGTCGAGCAGCTCGTAGCCCGGCGTGTAGGGGTCGCCATTGGTGGGAATGAGATCGCCGCCGGTGTAGGCCTTGCTTGCAAAGTAGCCGCGCGCGCCAACCGTGAGCTTCTCGTCGAAGAACCTCAATCCTGCAGTAATCGAGAGCACATGCTCGGGCAGGTAGCTTTGGGCGCCGAATCCGTTCGCCTGCGGCGGCAAATCGGAGTTCGAGTACGTGTAGCTCATGCCGGCAAAGACATAGCGTGCATCGTACATGCCCTGCAGCTCGACTCCATCGACCTTGCTGATGCCTGGATTGTTGATGAAGTGCGTGCCGCCGACGAAGCTGGCCGTGATGTAGTTTTCGACATCCAGCATGAAGTAGGTGGCCTTGAAGCGGAAGCTGTCGTTGCGAGCGAACAGACCATCCTTCTTGATGTTGAAGCCGAACTCCCAGCCCTTGGCAATCTCGGGCTCGAGGAAGGGGTTCGGATAGAAGAACTGCGGGGGCGTGCCTGAACCGGGATGACTGCCGCCGACGAAGGTCTCGTTGACCGTCGGATAGCGCATGGACTCCGAGTAGGTCACGTACGGCTGCAGCCATGGTGTCGGGTTGAGCGCGAACGTTACCTTCGGGTTGAAGCGCTCGTCCTCGCGATCAACCTCATAGGGCCCGGGAGGAAGACCGACAGGATTGCCCGGAGCAACCGATCCGGACCCCTTCAGCGTGAACATGTCATAGCGCAGGCCGACGATCAGATCTGCGATGCCATAGCTGAACTTCGTCTGTGAAAAGAGGCCGGCCGTAGAACTCTCGCCAGGTCCATTGACGCCGCGATCCGGCGCTGCCGTGCTGTTGGTGACTTCGAACTCGTCGCCGAAATACTCGAAGCCGTATTCGGAGATCACCTTGATCCCGCCGAGCCAGAACTTCGACGTGTTGGAAACGTCGAAGCCTTTGCCCTTGGTCTCGACGACGCGACCGAGGGCCGCCGAGGCATTGACGCCGGCGAAGTACTGCATCTTCACGTCGTTCGTGTAGGCATTGAACTTGAAGTAGACGAGCGGGTTGTCGACGGGCCGATAGATGTAGTTCATCGTGAACGTGTCGGACCGCAGGTTCTGGAAGTAGGAATTTGCGGTGAAGTCCGCATCATAGATGACGCCGCCGAACTTCAGGAAGTGCTCGGTCGAGGGCTTGATCTCGACTTTGAACAGTCCCGAGATGATATCCCTGTCGGTGTTGAGAACGGTGATGCCATCGCCGTTCTTGTAGTTGCCCTGGTTGTGACCGCTGATCGCGCCCGCGATGCCGATGGTCTCGGTTCGTACGCCGGCGCCTGCCATCTCCGACCAGCCGACACCATTGCTGCCCCAGGTCGCGGTCGTCAGAACGCCAGCGTCCCGTCCCGGCTTGATGAAGTCATCGACGTCGAGCGTGCGGAAATTGGCTGTACCGGCAAGCGCGCCCGAGCCACCCTGCGTGGATACAGCGCCGCGATTTACATCGATACCGGCGAGCAAGTTGGGGTCGACGTAGGCGAAGCCCTGCGCTTCATGACCGGTAAAGCGGAAGTTCTGGCGCACGCCGTCGATCATCATGTTGACGCGGCCGGAGCCTTCCATGCCGCGAATATTGACAGCCGTGCCGGCGTTGCCCGGACTTTCGCGCGTGCCCACGCCGGGCATTGATCGCAGAATGTCGCTCGTTCCGATCTGGCCGAAGGTGTCGAGGTCGCTGCGCGTTGCGGTGCTCGTTGCGCTAGGGGTCGTGTAGGGCACGTCCTGGGGCGCGACCAACAGCGGTTCCGCTGCAACCTCCGCAGGCGGTTCAGACGGCGTAGGCGCCTGCTTGGGCGCGGCCTTTGCTGCGGCTTTGGGGCGGGCTTTCTTGGTCTGCACCGTCAAAGGCGGCAGCGTGGTTTGCGCGAAGGCGGCATCACACCACGTGATCGCCACCATGAGCGCGCTCGTCCCCATGAGCGCTTTTCGCACAGCCGACACGCGGCTTGCCGACTGAACAGTATTCTTCGTTGCGCTCCCGATAACAGGCCGCATTCCAACCTCCGAGCCCCTGAGTTCACTGATGGCTGGCTGGCTGCTGAACGCTTGCTAGCTTGCTGAGTTGTCGACTTCCCGGTTTTGGAAGTGCCGCCTTTTTGCGACATCCCGACTCGGGGGCCGAACTGCGCAACTCTCTACTTTCTATACTTCAGTGGTCAATAAATAGCTTGACGCAACAGCGTGCTTTGCCTGCTTCTGCAGCAGAAATGCAACATTTTAAGGGGTTTATTTGGTTTGATTCTATTGTTGCGCTGGTTGCGGCGAGGGTAACAATGATCACGAACGGTGACGTGCTGTCTGATCGTGCGTCGCGCGATCCTTTGAACCACAATAACGATCGCGAGCCTCGCTCGCTCGTGCAGGAGATGAAAATGGCTGATGCGGCTGCTGCGGATGAACAGGCGCTTTGGGAGCGGGCGGATCGCCATCTCGTGCGCTATGGGCACTACTTTCAGCCCGTGATCATCGACAAGGCGCAGGGCGCCTTCATGACCACGACCGACGGGCGGCGCATACTCGACTTCGCGTCCGGTCAGATGAGCACGATCCTCGGTCATAGCCATCCGGAGATCACGGCGGTCATTCGCGAGCAGGCGGGTGAGCTGGTGCATCTCTACAGCCAGCTTTTGTCGCGGCCGGTCATCGATCTCGCGGAGAAGCTCGCCGAGCTGGCGCCGGGCAATCTGGAGCGCGTGCTGCTGCTCTCGACGGGTGGTGAATCCAATGAGGCCGCGTTGCGCATGGCCAAGGTCGCAACGGGTCGCTACGAGGTGCTGGCACTCTCGCGTTCATGGCACGGCGTAACGGGCGGTGCTTCATCGGCGACGTTCTCGAGCAGCCGGCAAGGATATGGCCCCGCGCTGCCGGGCTCGTTCGCGCTGCCGGCACCGACGCCGTATCGTCCGGCGTTCATGAAGGGCGATACCTACGATTGGGAAGCTGAGCTCGACTACGGTTTCGAGCTGTTCGACCGCCAGTCGACTGGCAGTCCTGCGGCGCTGATCCTCGAGTCGATCCTGTCGAGCGGCGGTGTCATCGTGCCGCCGAAGGGCTATCTCAAGGCGGCAGCCGAGCGTGCGCGCAAGCGTGGGATGCTGGTGATCGTCGACGAGGCGCAGACGGGGCTCGGGCGTACGGGGCGGCTGTTCGATTGCGAGTACGACGGGCTGGTGCCGGATTTCGTGACGCTCTCGAAGACGCTCGGGGCGGGCCTCGCGCTGTCGGCGGTGATCACGACGGCGGAGATCGAGCAGCAGTGCTTCGACAAGAAGTTCCATTTCTACACGACGCACGCATCCGATCCGCTGCCGGCAGCGGTGGGATTGAAGGTGATCGAGATCATTCTGCGCGATCGGCTCGCGGATCGTGCGCGCGTTGCGGGCGAGAAGCTGAAGGCGGGCTTCGAGAGTTTGATGCAGCGCTATGAAGTGATCGGCGATGTACGCGGTCGCGGGCTCATGATGGGCGTGGAGCTTGTGAAGGACCGACGCACGAAGGAGCCCAATCCGGAGCTTGCGGCGCGGATCATGGCGCGCTGTCTGGAACTGGGCCTTTCGACGAGCGTCGTGCGCGGCGGCTGGGGGATTTTCCGCATTGCTCCGCCGATCACGATCACTGACGAGGAGATCGACATGGGTCTGTCGATCTTTGCTCAGGCCTTCAAGGAGTGTGTTTGAGGGAGATGCGAGGAGCACCGCATTATTCTTCAAGCGTCGCGCTCGCGGCTTGCGCCACCAGAATCCCCTCTCCCCGCTTTAGCGGGGAGAGGGCTAGGGTGAGG